>CAYVQB010000006.1:0-47167 GCA_964453985.1 uncultured Pseudomonadota bacterium | reverse complement strand
TCCATGCACTTTAAAGTTGAATCTTTTTGTTCATTAACATCAAGCATATAATCAAGCGTATCAATATGCCTTAGAACGGCTCTAATATGCTTTGCTTGCAACGATTTAACACCTTCAACAGAATCACATACATTCAAAAAAGAACTTCTTAAGTCATCAATAAAAAGGCCTGCTGGCTTATTAACAAATTCTTTTTCAACTTGCTCTAAGCTTTGTAGGGCTTTAACACCATAAAGAACAGACTTTGTTTCTTGTTCGCTTGAATCTTCTTTTATTGTATTGTTATTTAACAATGTTAAAAAATCTTTAAAAGAATCAACAGAACTTTTTATATCTTGATTGCTAGCAACTACAACATTGCTGTTCAACACAAGAACACCCAACAAAATAATAAATGTTTTTTTTAGAAAATTAATTTTCACGCCAAACCCCTAAATTACCCCAAACTACACACATAACTGATAGATAAAAAAAAGGGCGACACGTCAAAACGTATCACCCTTTTTTACTTTTAAAGAAAGAATTAAAATTAATAACCTAATTTAATAGCTTATTAATTTGTTGTTTCTTTTTTAGTTTTTGTCAGCGGCTTTTTTTTCAGCTGCTTCTTTTTTGTCAGCGGCTTTTTTTTCAGCTGCTTCTTTTGCTGCTTTAACTCTAGCTTCTTTTTTATCTGTATTATAAGCTGCTATCTTAGCATTAAGATGAGCTTCGATTTTTACAGCTTTAGCATCAAGTTTAGCTTCACATGCGGCATCAGCTTCAACATTAAACGCTTCGATGGCTGCATCGATAACTTTATCTAAATCTTCTGCTTTAAATTCACCTTCAGGCAAAGCGACACCTTTTACAGGATTAAGATTTACTAAAGCAAGAGAAGCCTTAGTTGGAATAGTTTTGGTAACTTTTCCATCTTTATCTTTAACTTCTTCATACTTGATAACTGACTTTAAGCTTTTAGCTTTTTTAGCATATTTAGCTTTAACGTTTTCATTCTTAGCAAGGTATTCAGGAATGAAAGCAAAATCATCTTCTGTAGCAATTTGCTTATCTGTTACTGATACAAGATTTTTGTTAGCATAATGCTTTGCTACAAAGTATGTACCTGTTGCGCAAGCTAAACCTGTTACGGCTGCTGCTGCTGCAACTTTAACGCCGGTGTTTGCTTGTTTGACTTCAACTGTTACTTCGTCATTGTTTTCTGTTGCTACAACTTGGGAGCTCAAAGATACTGCAAGAATTGCGACTAATATTCTGTTATATTTCATTTGTAAAGCCTCTTAGTTATTGAAATAATTATTTTAATAAAACACATTATATAATTCACCCACGTCAACTCCCCCCTATTCTATATTCAATTTATATTTCACGCCTCCCTAATTTAAAACCCAAACAAAATACCTATTTCAAAAAATATAAAAATCTTTTTAATAAAGATTAAGCGATAAAATAGTATGTCTAATTTTCACGAAATTGCAAGTTCTTATTGTTTAATTACATTATTTTCAAAGAAGATATATACGAAAATTATTTAGATAAATTATACAAATAATTTAAACCAATTTTTATATATTGTAATAGAGATAACACAGAAAAGACTGTAAGTAAAGCCAAAAAGACATGGTATGTTTTTTCTGGATTCCATTGAAAAAAGCCACAAATAAAAATCCAAAAAATAAACAGAATTTGGAAAAAGGTTGTAAGCTTGCCCCAGATCGTTGGAGCGATTTCAAATTTAAAATCTGCCAACAAAATCAAGAAACTTCCTAACATTATAAATAGTTCACGAAACAAAACTAAAAATACAAACCATGCCGGAACAACAAACGATGGAGACCTTATAAACGCTAAAGCAGCAAAACAGGACACTAACAAGAGCTTGTCTGCAACAGGATCTAAAATTCTACCTAGATTCGTACCTTCATCTAATAGCCTTGCAAGGTATCCATCTAATAAGTCCGAAATACTCACATATAAAAAAAGATAAAAAACTAATGTCCATTTTTGATAAAAAATTCCTGCAACAATAAATGGAACTAATAAAATTCTTGAGAGAGTTAAACAATTTGATATTGTAAACCAACTTTTGTCTTTATTAATATTTTTTAGAATCGGAGCCAGTTTTTTAATCATAATTTTCAGAATTAGTTTTTTATAATTTAACTTAAATAATTTAACTCTTTAAATTATAACCCAAACAGACTCTTTAGACAAAATAAAATCCCCACAAGACCTTAAAGTTTTGTGGGGATAAAAAATAATAACTTAATTTCTTTGTATTAATGCCCAGACATCTTGCGCAATCTCTCTATTCTTTTTTCCATTGGAGGATGAGTTGAAAAAAGAGAAATAAAACCATTTCCGGAGAACGGGTTTACAATGAAAATACTAGACATACTAGTTTGAGCATTAGATTTAGGTCTAAGTTTTTGTAATTTAGCATTAAATTGCAACTTCTCTAATGCACTAGCAAGAGCTAACGGATCATGAGAAATTTTAGCACCACTTTCATCAGCAAGATATTCGCGTGATCTGGAAATAGCAAGTTGAATCATAGCTGCAGCCAACGGCATAAACATCGCTGCTATGATCGCGCCCCAACCACCAGACTTATCTCTATCTCGGCCAGAACCAAAAATAAATCCCCATCTAATAATATCTGCTAAATATGCAATCGATGTAGCAATAGTTGCAGCAACAGTTGCTACTAAAATATCTCTATTTTTAACGTGTGAAAGTTCATGAGCAAGAACGCCACGCAGTTCATGTTCATCAAGAACATCTAAAATACCTTGAGTTACCGCGACTGATGCATGGCTTGGGTTTCTTCCTGTTGCAAAAGCATTTGCCATAGGATTTGGAACATACCATAATTTTGGCATAGGAATTTTAGCATTTTCAGAAAGCTCTTGAACCATGTCATAAACATAACTATATTTTGATTTATCCAATGGCACAGCTTTGTACATCTTTAACACAAGCTTATCTGAATAAAAATATGCACCAAAGTTAATTAATAACGATACTATAAAAGCAAACAATATACCGGTTTGGCCTCCAAGCCAATAACCTATCAAAAAAAGAAGTGCACTTAATGATGCTAGTAAAAATACTGTTTTAATTTGATTCCAGAACATGTCTTTACCTCCCGAGCTTTAATTTTTAATCCTCGTAATCCACTTCCCAATCATCTTGAATATCACTCTTTTCCTGATCAACGTCAACCGGGGTATCTATATCCATAGTGTCCTTTTTACCGGAAATATACTTAAAACTCTCTTCCTTGATCTCAAAAAGCCTTTCTCCCTGCTTATTAGCACTTTTCTCGTACGTTTGGCCTTCTTCTTCAAGATTTTCTTGCATCTGTTCAAAAGTCTTATTCATGTCAGTCTGCAACTTTTTGATCTTTTTTTGTAACTTTAAGATAATTTGAACTCCGGCCAAGTTCACACCCATGTTATGGGTAAGATTAATAATCTCTTCAAGCCGATCGACATCTTCCTCAGAAAATAGTCTAGTATTTCCTTCTGTTCTTTTCGGAGAAATTAAACCCTCTTTTTCATACATTCTAACCGTCTGTTGATGTACCGAAAACATTTTCGCAACAACCGAGATTGAATAAAAACCTTTTTTACGTCTCATTACCAGGCTCCTACTTTTCTGTCTCAAGAATGGTTAAAAACGCTTCTTGAGGAAGCTGAATATTACCAACCTGTTTCATCTTCTTCTTACCTTCTTTTTGCTTTTCTAACAGCTTGCGTTTACGGGTTATATCACCACCATAACATTTTGCTGTCACATTTTTACGTAACGCAGAAATAGACTCTCTTGCCACAATCTTTGCACCAATTGCCGCCTGAATTGCAACATCAAACATTTGTCGGGGAATCACTTTTCTTAAACGTTGCGCCAACGATTTACCAGTATTATGAGAGTTATCCCTATGTACAATTAGGCAAAGCGCATCAATAGGTTTGCCATTTAGTAAAATATCCATTTTCACCAAATCTGCGAGCGCAAAACCTGCCTCATCATAATCAAAGCTAGCATAGCCCGCGCTTAAAGATTTTAATTTATCATAAAAATCCATAATGATTTCATTCAATGGCATTCTATACTTTAATATAATCCGGTTCTCATCAAGATAAGTCATCTCTTGTTGCACACCACGTCTATCTTGACATAATTTAAGCATGCTACCCAAATATTCTTTAGGTGCAATAATAGTAGTATCAATTATAGGCTCCAGAACTTCTTCTATCTTTACTCTCTCTGGAAAATCTGATGGCTTTTCAATAGTCAATTCTTGTCCATCAGTTAATATAATTTTGTATAAAACCGTTGGTGCTGTTGCAATAATAGAAACATTGTATTCCTGCTCTAAACGTTGCTTAAAAACATCCATATGTAATAAACCTAGAAAACCACATCTAAAACCTAAACCCAAAGCTGTAGAACTTTCTTTTTCAACATGCACACTTGGATCATTCAGTGTTAACTTTTCTATAGCATCACGAAGCTCTTCATAGTCTGCAGTATCAACTGGATAGATTCCCGCAAACACCATAGGCTTTGCAGGCTTAAAGCCTGGCAACGGTTCAATCTTTTGTTTTACTCTATAAAAAGTATCACCTATTTGCGCTTCTTTAACTGTTTTCATTCCAGCAATAACAAAACCAACCTGGCCTGTATACAACGCTCCGGTAGGAGATGGTTCG
Organism: uncultured Pseudomonadota bacterium; assembly: GCA_964453985.1. GTDB lineage: Bacteria > Babelota > Babeliae > Babelales > UASB340 > CAYVQB01. The sequence goes on along the minus strand of CAYVQB010000006.1, from coordinate 42,449 downwards.
GGATACATTAGACCAATGTCCAAAACTTCATATTTTTCTCCCGTATAAAAAGAAACAATCTCATCACCCTTTTTAATAGAACCATCAACAATCTCAATCAAACAAATAACGCCTCGATATTCATCATACCAAGAATCAAATAGCAACGCCCTAAAAAGCTTTTCTTCTTGACCAGTAGGGGGTTTAATTCTTTCAATAATTGTACGAAAAACATCCTCCACACCCTGGCCTGTTTTTGCAGAAACTAAAATAACTTCTGATTCATCTATATCAAAAGCAGTCTTAAGTTCTTTGCTAATTCTTTCTGGATCGGCATTTGCCATATCAATTTTGTTAATGAGAGGAATGATTGTAAGATCTTGCTCAAAGGCCAAATAAAAGTTAGCCATTGTTTGAGCTTGAACACCTTGGGCTGCATCAACCACAAGTAATGCTCCCTGACAAGCATACAAAGATCGGGAGACTTCGTAACTAAAATCAACGTGACCGGGAGTATCAATCAAATTTAAAAGATATGTTTCCCCTTTATATTCATAAAAAAGGGATGCCGTTTGCGCTTTAACAGTTATACCTCGTTCTTTTTCTACTTGAAGCTTATCTAAAAACTGTTCGTTTTTGCCCCTTGAAGAAATTGTTCCTGCAACCTCTAATAATCTATCTGCCAATGTAGATTTACCGTGATCAATATGCGCGATAATAGAAAAATTACGTATATTTTCTTGTTTGAAATTTCTTAAGTCTATATTTTTTATATCCATATATTTTTACATTTTTTCAGGTTTGCTGAGTCCCAATAAATCTAAACAAGTTCCAAAGATATTTTTTAATAAAAACATCATGAACAAACGACACTCTGATAATGTAATATTATCAAGATCAATAACTCTACTTTGTGCATAATAACGATGATAGGCATGCGCTAACTCAAAAGTATAATAAGCCAAAACATGTGTTTGATAACTATCTTGTACGCACTTTAACATATCTTGTAAGGAAACAATTTTCTTAATCAAGTCAATCTCTGGCTGACTCATATTTTGCAAAACTTTATCTAATTCTTTTTTTTCAATTTTATAATCTAATGTTTTTGTAACAAAATCTTTTAAAGAATTTTCTTGCAATGCTTTTTGTAAAATACTATTAGTTCTTACATAGGCATACTGAATGTAATAAACAGGATTTTCTTCTGTTTTTTTAAGGGCAACACTTAAATCAAAATCCAGATGAGCTTCTGCTTTTCTATTTAAATAAAAGAATCTTGTAACATCTTTACCAACTGTATCGATAATCTCTTTTAATGTGGTAAAGGTTCCAGCCCTTTTAGACATTTTTATAACTTCATCTTTATTTTTCAAACTAACAAGCTGATATAAAATAATATCAAGCTTATCAGCATCGTAATCAATAGCCTGCATAGTCGCTTTTAATCTTTTGATATACCCATGATGGTCTTGGCCCAAAACATCTATCAACTTATCATAGCCTCTGTCAAACTTATCTTTATGATAAGCAATATCTGCAGCAATATAAGTTAACTGACCATCAGCTTTACGGACAACTCTATCTTTATCATCCCCAAACTCTGTAGCCTTAAACCACAAAGCACCTTCTTTTTGATAGACTAAATCTTTTTCTTCTAAAAGCTTTAATACTTTTTCTACTTGACCACTATCATGCAAACTTTTTTCAGAAAACCAATTATCAAAAGTTATTCCGTAATTTTTAAGATCCTCTTTCAAAGATTTTAGTTGAGAGACTTTAGCATAATCCTGAAAGAACTTCTCATCTTTATCTAAAAGATCTTTCCCATGCTCTTTTACACATTCGATTGCAAGATCGATAAGGTACTGACCGCGGTAACCATCTTCTGGGAATTCTATTTCTTGACCAAGCACCTGAAGACACCTTACCTTAAACGAATTACCCAACTTAGTTATTTGGCTTCCTGCATCATTTATATAAAACTCTCTTGTAACCTCATGACCTAAGAACTTTAACGTTCTTGCAAGCACATCACCAATGATACCATTACGACCGCCACCCAAATGAATAGGCCCGGTAGGATTTGCACTAACAAATTCAACTAAGTATTTTAATTTTTTTTCATCTTTATCTAACTTAAAATAATTTTCTTTTTGTTCGTAAAGTTCTATTGCAATATCTTGATACGCCTTATCTTCAAGAAAGATATTTAAAAAACCAGGTCCAGCTATTTGCACATCTTTTACATATTTATTTTGCAACCCTAAAAAAGAATCTTTAATTTGTGTTGCAATCTCTCTTGGATTTTTTTGTAAAACTTTTGCCAATACCATGGCAGCATTACAATTTAAATCACCAAAAGATTTTTCTTTATCAATATTAAGAATTATTTCAACATTTTCTATTTGATCATCTTTTAGAGCAAACAAGCTTTTAATACAATCTATAAACTCTTTTTTTATTGTGCTAAGAACACTCATTTCTGTAACCTTAAAAATATTAATTTATAAAACAAATAAAGGAGCAAAAAGTATAATGATAATTCAAATTATTCTAATTACCCTACTCTTAACGTTTGCTACAATCTTAAGCGCAATTGCCGGATTTGGAACTTCAACAATATCCATCCCCTTATTAACGCTATTTTTCCCCTTACACCAAGTTATCTTCTTTATAGCTATTATACACTGGTTTGAAAATATTTGGAGGCTTATATTCTTCAAATCCAGATTTAGGTTGAAAACAATTTTACAATTTGCAATACCAGCAATTGTTTTTGCCGTAATAGGTGCTCGCATTGGGATTAAAATACAAGAAGAAATCCTAATAAAAATACTGGGCTGCTTTTTATTGCTCTATGCAATCTTTTTATTCATACAACCCAAGTATCAAATGCCAAGAAAATTAACCACCCTTTTTACAGGAGGCCTGCTTTCTGGTTTTTTTGCAGGAATCATAGGAATTGGTGGGGCTATCCGGTCTGCTTTTTTACATTCGCTTAACCTGCCCAAAATTTCATATATTTTTGTTGTAAGTGCTATCTCCTTTTTTATAGATACAGCAAGAATTCCTGTTTACTTTACCAACGGAACAAGCCTGGAAACCTTTTTTATATGGTCTGCGATTATATTTATCCCATGTTCATGTATTGCTACATATTTTGCAAAAAAAATAGTCCTAAAAATACCGCAACACTATTTTAGAATAATAGTTACGATATTTTTAGGACTAGCTGGTTTAAAATTCTTAATTTGGTCTTAAAATTTTATTTTTTTATTTTTTTTGTTGTTTTTGTTGTTTTACCTTTGCAATCGAGCAACATATTATAAATCCAAGAAAATAGCCACCCAATAAAGGCTGCAAAAACAAAAATTATTAATGTTTTTATTAGTAACCCTACAAATGACATCCCCCAACACATAGGCATATTAGCACACTTACAAAAAGCCATACCTTTACCGCATGCCATAAGCTTCATCATTTTACCACCCATCATTGGTAGCATTGGCATAATACCGGCCGAAAGCAACAACCAAGCAATAAATCGTGTAATAAAGAAAAATGCTGCTACCGTTAGACCACTTGCTAGGGCAAATTTCTTCTCGTTAAAAAACTTCATAAGCTCCCTCTCCCTTATATAATAGAAATTAGTAAAGACTCTCTTTGTATATCACAATTGAAAACCTAATTTCAACGGTTTTTTAAAAAACCATAGCCTTCCAGAAGCTTTTACTTTTAATTTGTAATTAATATATTTTTGAAAAACTTAAAAAAAGAGAGGCCCAAGGCAAAACAGTTATTCTTATTACAACAAGAAGGTAACAATGTTGCAATGGTTGGTGATGGCATTAACGACGCACCAGCTTTAACACAGGCTGATGTGGGCATTGCAATAGGTGCAGGCACTGATATTGCCATAGAATCTGCGGATGTGATTCTGACTCAAAGCAACCCTGAAGATGTTACTAGCGTGATTGCTCTATCTAAAGTTACTTATCACAAAATGGTACAAAATCTTGTGTGGGCTTGTGGGTATAATATTATTACTATCCCTCTTGCAGCCGGAGTTTTTTATAAATGGGGAATAATATTGCCACCAGCTATCGGCGCACTAATCATGTCAGTTAGCACAATAGTTGTAGCAATAAATTCCCAATTTATAAAATTGAAAAAAGCTTAGAATTTATTCTGCTTTTAATTCAGCTTCTTTAGCTTCTGCTTTAGCCAAAAAGCGATTGTATAACTTTGCCATGAAATAGCCAAAAACATATACTAAAGGCAACATAACAAACAACATTCCAACAGACATGCCTATAATTAAAGCAAAAGAAGAAACAGCTGGCACATTAGGATTCACTGGTGCTTTAGCTACAAAGAATAAGGTTATTAATTGAAACGGAACCGTAAAAAAAGTACCTACTAAAGCTATCAAGCAAGCAGCCTTTGCATAACTTTTTGGGTGTAAACGAGAGTATTGCATTTTGCCCCCTAAAAAATAAGAATATAAATAATATTACAACATTAAAAGACTAGCAAACCCCCTTTAACCCGTCAAACGTCAAAGCCCAATGCCAACCTGTAATTAAAAGGGTTTTATATGACCTTTGGGTTTTTAATTTCCACAAAAACCTTTATACTAAGTTTTTACAGATTACAAACACAAATACTAAAGGATCAGTCAATGGATACAAGCTTCTCTTTGTCGCTTGAATTAATATGCTTAATGAATTGGCTTTTAAAAAATGAAAAAGACCAATTAAAAATCTTAATAGACCAAACTATTAAAAACGGTCTATCATATGAAATTGATCAAATAGAAGGCAAACCAGTTGACCTAAACGATCCTATCCACCTTCATAATACAATATTAGATTTTTTAATTTTTTTAGAAGATACGCTTTTAGATTGTCTTGAAGAGCAAGAGCTTGATAATAAATCTAGAGAAAAGCTCAAACTTTCAGTACAAAAGCTGAATCCTCAGAAAGTTGACCTTAAAACCATCTGGTTAAGTATGCAAGAAACCAAAGATCAGATTCATAAAATAGAAAAAGATAAAAGGCCACCATTAAAAGATGATGATCTTAAAAATACTCTTTTGGGAAAACTTATCAAAAACTGGAAACCGCAGAATAACGAACCTGTTAATTAATACCCAAAGCACAGGGGCATCCGCCCTGTACTACACATGATGGCCAGCTTCCGCTGGCACTAAATAAATTATCTTCTTCGAACGAAACGGCTCCAAACCAATGGGGACCCATAAGTCTACAAATTTAGTCCTGTAAGGGCGTTTAGCATTAGCCCATTGCGCAGGCGTCTCGCCATAGCTGTGGGAAATGCGGGATAAATAATTACAGAGCCCTGGCAAGGGCGACTCAATAAATATATATGTTTTTTTTAATTCAGACGTTACAAATTTATTTAATTAACACGAACTCGATAATTAAATATGCGCCATAGCACATGGGGCATACGCCCTGTGCTACTATATGTTGGCCCGTTCCCACGGGCAATTAAACTTAAAAAACTTAACATAATAATAGCCCTTACAATATCTAATAAATCCCTATTGAAGTTGAGATCAGACAAAAATAAAGTTTATTTCGCGACTGGGGCTGGAGCGCACGCAAAGCCGAATAGGCGACGCGTGATTAAGCGAACAGGCATGGAGCATGTTGTCCAAGACAAAACATTTCGTGATTTAAAAAAGGGATCCCAAAGGTCTCCTTTGGTTTGCGGGTTGCATCCAGCCTTCGCCAAGGCTACGGCGGACATGAGGGGGGGAGGAGGTGACGATCTCATTGCTTGCCCGACGAAGCTTTATGCGAAGTCGGGCCGCCTTGGGCGCATCACAAAAAGAATTAAATATAATTATTAAAATTAAAAAATGATTCGCCCTTACAGGGCTAAATTACTCAAAACCCATATCACGCAAGGCTTGCCTTACTTCAAATAGCGGCAACCCCATAACGCTGGTATAAGATCCATTAACACTCTTTAAGAAATTTTGACCATAATTTTCTATGATTGCAGAACCGGACGCCCTTAATGCATTCGGCTCTCTTTGCAAAAATAAATCAACCATATCTTCAGGTACACAAAATTCAACAACAGTATCATTCACCCAACAGTTCTGTTTTTCAATATCCCAAGAATTATTTTTTAAAACTTTTTTTTCGATACAACACCCAGTGACAACTTCGGCAGGCTCTTGCCTTAAAACCCCAATCATACGCTTTGCATCAGCAAGATCATCAGGCTTGGTCAAAACTTGTTTTGTATTAACAGATCGCACAAGTGTGTCTGAAGTTAAAACAAAGATATAATCGCCATCTTTAAAATCTTTTGTATCAGGTAATTCAAGCATTTCCATTTTATGCTTTGCTATAGACAAAACATAATCAGAAAAACTTAAACCCGTTTCAACAACACATTCATCACTATTATGCTTTAAAACTTTATATTCAATACCTGCCAACTTTATTAGATCTTGACGGGGCTTTGATTGAGAGCCTAAATATAAAATATCTTTTTTCATTATAACTCTTTTTAGTTTTTACTTTTTATCGTTACTAGCAATTGGCAACATTGGAATATAACTTCCTGTTATACGAGGAAGCACGCCATTCCATTTATCAATAGCCTTAATTTGGGCTTCAACTTCCCTAAGACGAATTAACTCAGGAGATACAACTTCTCTTTGTGCCTTCAAAGAATAAGCCTCTGCATCAGCCCTTGTTATTTGTTGAAGAGCCTCTTCTTTAATTTTTTCTGTTAAATTTTTAGCTTTCTTGGCACTTTGTTCAGCTATCTGTTTTTCTTCTACAGCCTTTATAAATTCAGTTGAAAAACCCAAGTGCGTAAAATTAAAATCTACCAAGATAATATACTTAGAAGATAATCTCTTTTTTAGATCTTCAAGAACTTTTTCTTTTGCGTCTTGCCTGTTCTTAATTAAATCTTCAGCAGTATACTGAGCAACAATAGCCTTAACACTTTCTTGCGTGAAGGGATTAAGAATGATCTCTTTGTAACTTCTACCAATCTCCTGATATAAGCTTGGAAGATCAGAAATTTTATAATTAATAACCATAGTAGTAGAAACACCTTGCAAATCTTTGGATAAAGAATTTGTTGCAATATCAGCCTTACGAATTCTAACGTCGAATCTTAAAACTTCATCTATAAATGGAACTTTAAAATGCACACCTGATCTTTTTATTGAATCAACAACGGTTCCCAATCTCACCTGAACAGCCTCAAAACCAGGATCAACAATATAAAAGCTTTGCATTAACCCTACAACTATTATTATTAAAAATAATATAGGACCCCAAACTCGAAATCGTAAAAAACTTTTTATAAAATTAACTGTTTCATCAAAATCATTATTATGTCTATGCATATTAATACCCTTAAAGTTAAAATAATTTTTATGCTTTTTCCCAAAGCCCTGCGATGTTCTGTTTCACTTTTCCAGATAATTGTAAATCAAATAACTTATCTTGCAAACAAAACAAATCCAGACCTGTCTTAACACTTAATTCATCAATAGAAGACGGCTCCTTCAGGAAGCCTAAGATTGGGTCTTCTATTACTTTTTCTATTTTTTTTATTTTTTTAGTTTCTTTTTTTTCTACAATAATAGGAATAACGACTTGGTTTTCTCCAAAATCATCACAAATATCATCTATAGAGTTTACGAGCTTTGCACCCTGATTAATAAGCTCATGACATCCTAAACTTAGCTCATCATAAACTGAACCAGGCACAGCAAAAACAGTACGACCCTCATCTAAAGCAAACTTCGCAGTAATTAACGCACCACTTTTTCTAGCTGCCTGTACAACCAAACAAGCCTTACTTAGCCCTGCAATAATTCTATTTCGTGCAGGAAAGTTTCCTCTTTCAGGTGGAGCTTGTAAAGGAAAAGGTGAAACTAAAGTTCCTCCTGACCGGAGCACTTGGCGAAAAAGTTCTTTGTTCTCTTTTGGATATGGCTCAAGTAATCCTGAACCTAAGACAACAATTGTCTTACCTCCAAAATCAAGTGTCGCCTTATGAGCCATTGAATCTGCCCCTATGGCACCGCCACTGACAATTGTATATTTTTTTTCCACAAGCTTTGGTACAATATCATGAATAATTTGTTGGGCATACTCGCCCGCTTTACGAGCACCAATAACAGCAAAGTTCGTTTCAAAATCTCCAAGATCACCACCCTTGCAATATAGCATAATAGGTGGACTATAAATTTGCTTGAGACAGTCTGGATATTCAGAATCCAAAAAAGAATATATATCTATTTTATATTTTTGAATCAGAGCTAACTCTTTTTCAAGCTTGCTTTTATCTTTAAGACCAGCAACCAAAAGCTTTGCTACTTTTTCTTTTAAATAAAATTTACATACAAAATCCTGAACAGAATACGAATATAATTTTTGTATATTTAGATCTGGATTTTGTATATGAGGATTCTTGTAAGTCGTACAAAAATCCTCATATAACATCTTAATTATATTTAAAACAGATCTAGGTCCTACACCGTAAACCAAAGATAAGTGTAGTAAAACCGTTTTGCTTTCATCCACTAAAAATGTCCCCACCAAAGCTGTTATTATTCTGCGCTCTCAGCAGTTACTGTTTGCTCTTCTTTTACTTCTTCTGTTTCTTCAAATGAGGCGATAGAAGTAAGAGTTTGTTTTTTATCCAAGCGAACAAGCCTTACGCCTTTAGCTTGTCTACCCATAGTTCTTATTTCGTTTGGAGAAAGTCTAATTATTTTACCAAATGAATCGATCAGCAAAATACTAGACTTATCAGAAACCTGAACAATACCAATTACATCACCGTTTCGTTTATCAGTAGGGATGGTTCTTACACCAACACCACCACGGTGCGCAACTCTAAAGTCACCCGTTCTAACTCGCTTTCCATAGCCACGGGAAGTAGCAAACAACAACGCATCATCTTCTGATTTTATTATTTCCATTCCAACAACAAAGTCACCTTCGCGCAACTTAATACCTCGAACACCACCAGCTTGACGACCCATCGATCGGACCTCTTTTTCATCAAACCTTATGCCTTGGCCATCATTTGTTGCTATAACAATTGAATCCATTCCGGAACTTAAATCACAGAAAACAAGCTCATCTTTTTCAGCCAAACCTATAGCTCTTATACCTGTTGCTCTAATCTTTGCAAAAGCCATGGCGTCAGTTTTTTTAATAGTTCCAAATTTGGTGACCATTACCAAAAACCTATCCTTAAGCTCTCTAGCACAAAGAAGTTTTACAACACGCTCACCTGGGGCAAGCTGTAAAAGATTTACTATAGCACGACCCTTTGCAATCCTAGAGCCTTCTGGAATTTGATAAACCTGCAACTCATACACTCTACCTAGATTTGTAAAGAATAAAAGATCATCATGGTTTCTTGCGATAAAAATATCTTGTACAACATCATCAGAGTCACAAAGATCTGTCATTCCCTTTTTACCTTTACCACCTCTGTGCTGTACGGTATAAGTATCAAGAAGAACTCGCTTAATGTAACCTTTACGAGTTAATGTTACAACAACATCCTCATCAGGAATTAAGTCAGCTTCGCTCAAAGAATCTATTGCACCCTCAATCTGACTTCTACGCTTATCTGCATAGGTCTTTTTAATTAGCTCAAGTTCTCCAACTATAACTCGCTTTAACTCTTCAGGATCTTTTAAGATAAGTTCTAATTGTTCTATAATTCCCAAAAGATCTTTTATTTCGCTTTTGATCTTTTCTTGTTCAAGACCTGTTAAGCGATGTAATCGCATTTCTAATATTGCTTTGTTTTGAGCTTCAGTTAATTTTAATTTCTTACTAAGAGCTTCACAAGCAGAAGCTGTATCTGCAGATTTTTTAATTAACTCTACAACCATATCAATATTATCAAGAGCAATAGTCAAGCCCTCAAGAATATGTTTTCTATCTTTATTTTTCGCTACATCAAATTCTGTACGTCTTGTAATAATCTGTTTACGATGAACCAAAAAGTGATCCACCATTTCACGTAAAGTGAAAAACATTGGTCTATTTTGAAACAAGGCTAACAACAATATAGAAACAGAAGTCTGTAGAGATGTATGTTTATATAATTGATTTAAAATAACTTGAGGATTTTCCCCACGTTTTAGTTCTATAACAAGACGAATACCACCCTTATCAGATTCATCTCGAATATTAGATATTCCATCAATTACTTTGTTTTTTACTAAATCAGCTATTTTTTTAATAAGATCAGATTTATTTACCTGATAAGGAATCTCTGATACAACAAGAGCTGCTTGTTTTTTATCTTCTTCTACGCTAACAACGCCTCTTAAGATAAGATTACCCCGGCCAGTCCTGTATGCCTTTACTATTCCAGCTCTTCCACAAATAGTACCACCTGTAGGAAAGTCGGGTGCAGGCACCAACCTAAACAATTCTTCTTCACTTAATTTCGGATCTTTTAATAATGCAATACAGGCATCAATAATTTCACCCAAATTATGAGGTGGTACAGATGTTGCCATACCAACTGCAATACCAGTTGAACCATTAATTAAAAGATTAGGAATTTTACTTGGCAATAATGAAGGTTCCACTGTTGATTCGTCAAAGTTAGGAACAAAACGAACTGTTTGCTTTTCGATATCAGTCAGAAGCTCTCTGGCAATCCTTGCCATACGACACTCTGTATATCTCATGGCAGCAGCGTTGTCACCATCTATAGAACCCCAGTTACCTTGTCCATCAATTAATGGATATCTTTTAGAAAAACCTTGGGTTAAACCCACAATAGATTGATAAATTGCAGAATCACCATGAGGATGATAATGACCAATAACTTCACCAACCACTGTTGCCGATTTTCTATAACGTTTTTCATGGTAGTAACCTAACTTGTGCATTGCATATAAAATTCTACGATGCACAGGTTTTAGACCATCTCTTACATCAGGAAGAGCACGACTAATAATTACTGACATTGCATAGTCTAAAAAAGAAGTCTTTAACTCTTTTTCGACAGAAAGCGGCATGATCCCCTTGGACCCTACTTTTAAATCTTGATTATTATTTTTTTCCGACATCTAAAATTCCCTTCCCAAATAAAGAGAACAACCTCTAAAAACACTACTAATACAATAGATTACTATAATACTATTCTTTAAAAGCTTAGACAAGTTTTACAAAAAGAAAAAGACATAGCATATAGCTAACTAGTTCCTACTAATCATTTTTAGAAATTTATGACTATTTAGTATAGTTACCCAATACTTATTATTTTAAAATTTGGTAATATTAGCTTTTAAGTTTTTATATGCTACCATCTGATAAAATAAAAAAGTTCAATTTCTAAAACGAAACCAAAAACATATGAAATATACCTACCTATTAATAGCTTTACTATTAAGCACTTTGGCCGTAATAAAAACAGTTGAAACCGTTTACCACTTTGAACAGGTAACTTTCCCTAATACACAAAATAAAAGTTCTGGAAATCGAATTTTAATAGTAAACAGCGCACATGGAATATTGGGAGGAGCAGAGCTTTACAGCGTAACTCTCTATAATAATTTAGTTAAAAATGGACACAGCGTAAAGTTTTTGATTCCAAAAAATTCTGAACTAGAAAAAAAGCTAACAGAATTAAAAATATCTTATTACACTTACAATAAATTTGTGCTACTAAAAAGCCAGATCCAACCGGGGCTTTATTCAGCTATATATAAAATTTGTGAACAAGATAAGATTCAAATCGTCCACTGCAATATACATAGAGAAGTTAATCCTGCCAAAAAAGTGGCCCGAAAACTTCCCATAAAAGTTGTAATGACGCGGCATATACCACAAGAGATAGGGTCAACATATCTAAAAAACCTAGATGGTGTTATTTGTGTTAGTTAACAAATAAAAGATTATTTAAAAGAAAAAAATAACATAGAAAAATTTTATGACAAAATACTCAAGTAAAAACATATTAATCGTTAATGGCGCTCATGGGATCTTGGGTGGCGCAGAATTTTACTCGCTAACACTTTATAAAAACCTCGTTAAAAATGGTCATAACGTAAAGTTTCTAGTCGCGAAAAACTCTGGCTTGGCCCAAAGGCTAAAGAATGAGGGAATCCCATATTATACTTATAAAAAAATTATTATCTTTAAAAATCAATTCCAACCTGGTCTTTATCGTGCCATATATAAAATTTGCAAACAAAATAGCATACAAATCATACATTGCAACATACACAGAGAAGTTAAACCGGCTAAAAAAGTTGCTAAAAAACTTCCAGTAAAAGTTGTAATGACACGGCATATACCACAAAAACTAAAATCTAAATATTTACAAAATCTAGACGGGACTATTTGCGTTAGCCCACAAATAAAAGAATATTTTGAAAACAAGAATGAAACTGAAAAGCTAAGAATCAAAGAAATAACTTTTATTCCTCCATTCTTTAACGAAAAAAAATTCTTAGAATTTAGCACGAAACAAAGTAAGCAAGAGTTCTTTAAGCAAGAGTTTGAAATAAAAACAAAAAACTTACCAATTCTATGCACAATTGCACACTTGAATAAAAACAAAAATCATAAAATACTATTACACGCTTTATATGAATTAATTTATAAAAAAAACAAACCCGTACAATTAATGCTGGCAGGTGATGGCCCGCTAAAAAAAGATCTACTAGATCTTGCTATTAACTTAAAAATTCAAGACTATGTTCACTTCTTGGGTTTTACAGATAAAACAGTGGAACTTTTATATCACTCAGACATAAAAATATTACCCAGCAAACAAGAAGGCATGCCAATAGTTCTTCTTGAAGCAGCAACCTTAAAAAAACCTATTATTGGCGCGGATACAGCCAACCTTTCAAGCATTGTTATAAATGAAAAAACAGGCTTATTATTTGAACAAAATAATATTAATAGCCTTGTAGAAAAGATAGAAAAATTAATAGATGATCCAGAACTTATAAAAAGCTATGGGCAAGAAGCACAAAGCTTAGTCTTACAAAACTATTCAACTCAAACTAGCACAAATAAATTAGAATTATTTTATAAAAAAATATTGGAGAAATAAAAATGCTTATCCAAGCAATCTTATTAATAACTAGCACAATTGCAATAGTAACTATATATAAAATATATTCTTGCTTATTCTATTTTGAAACTATCTCTTTTGATAAAAACACCAATCAAAGAACTAATAAAAAAAACATTCTATTAATAAATAGTATAGAAAGTGGTTTTGGTGGAGGCCCCACACACATGATTTCCATATATAAAAATCTCATTAAAAATGGACACAATGTACAATTATTAGCAATTAATAATTCTGATGTTTCAAAACAATTAAAACAATTAAAAATTCCTCATCATGTATATAATAAGATAATAAAGTTTAAAAACACAATTCAACCAGGACTATACAGTGCAATATTTAAAATTTGCAAAAAAGAGAACATTCAGATTATTAATTGCAACTTAGATAAAGAGTTAAGGGCGACTAAAAAAATTGCAAACAAATTACCTGTAAAAATTATCCTAACCCATCATAGCCACAATAACATCCAATACAAGTACCTAAATAATATAAGCTTGGATGGGGCCATTTGCGTCCATCACCAACTCAGCCAAAACTTAAAAATAGATAATCAAAACAAAAATCTAAAAATAAAACATATCTTATCTATGCCACCGTTCTTTGAAGAAGATAGATTCTTAAATTTTACAACTCAAAATAGTCGCAAAGTATTCTTTGAACAAGAGTTTGGTATAAAAATAAAAGATTTACCCATAATTTGTATGATCGCAAATATGTACAAAGATATAACACATAAAAACCATCCATTATTAATAAAAGCTGCACACAAGTTAATACACGAAAAAAACAAGCCTGTACAAGTTGTGCTAGTAGGGGATGGAGATAGAAAAAACGAAATAGAAAAGCTGGTCAAATCTTTGGATTTAAAAGACTATATACATTTTACAGGCCTAACAGACAAAACTCCTGAAATCTTATTCCATTCTGATATAAAAGCTCTTGTCAGCAGGAACGAAGCCTTTGGCATTGTAATAATGGAAGCAGCATTACTTAAAAAACCAATAATTTGTGCACATAATACTGGGGCGTACAAAGCAATAAAACAGGACTATTATTTGAATCTGATAACTTAGAAAAACTCGTCGAACAAATAGAAAAATTAATAGACAATCCAGAGTTGGGCAAAGCCCTTGGACAAAATGCATATGAACATGTAAAACAAAATTATTCGTCACAAGCTAATATACAAAAACTAGAAAGTTTTTTCGACAAAGTTTTGAGTTGCTAAAAAAACTTTTTGTACGCTAATTTTTTTTATCCAGTCAGAACGTTTATCAACAGAGACTACGATATTATTATCCCCATAAGGCAACCAGGCTAAATTTTTCTTTCGCATAAGCGATATTACAGGCACACCCAAAGCCGCAGCAAGGTGCCCAATAGCAGTCTCTACAGAAATAACTAAATCACATAATCTTATTATAGCGGGAAGCTGAAAAAAATTATTAGTGGCAGTAAATAAGAAAATATTGTTTAACGAATAATTTTTCAAAACTTTATCAAAAGTTTTGTAGTGTCCCGGCATAACATTTATAATAAAATTGGTATTATAAAAAGTTTCATCTTGCTTAAGTTTCCCAATAAGCTCTATTGCTTTCTCAAAAGACCAACAGCGCTTTTTATTTTTGGCCGTAAAATTAATGAAAATATTTTTTTGATATTTATTTTTATTAAGATTAATATCCCACTGCAAGAACTTCAACTTGCCATAAATAATCCAATCTTTGGGGATATCAATAAATGGAACTCTCTCAGACTTACTTGTTTTTAGGTCCAGAAACTTCTCGAAAAACATGGCGTTATGATCTGCAACATGAGCCTCAGGAGAAACTCCTAAGTCTTTAAATGCTATGCTCTTATCGAGTTTTTTGAAATAATATTTCTTTAAAAAATTGTACTTAAAATTATTATTTATGAATCCAGAAACAAGACCTTTAGTTGATATCGCTCTCGCCAATTTTATAAATTTGTGCTGCCTGATTACAGTAAGCAAAATAATATCTGAATAATTATTACTTTTTAATTCACTTAAAGTTTCTTTAAAACTCCACCAAGATCCGGTTTTGTTATAAATTTTATTAAAAAAAGAACAGCTTTCAAGCCAGTCATAAAGAACATAATTACTTTTTTTATTATCCCAACGGCGCAGCCAACTCTTGCCGCGCCCTTCATCTACTAATAAATCTATCTTTAAATTAGGATGCTTTTGAGAAAACAATTTTAAGTAATTCTGCAAATAAACAAAATCGCCTATCGCAAGATGTGAAACAAAAAGAATCTTCATTAGACTATATTCTGGGTCTGTTCTCTGGCTTTTTCAAGTTCAACCTTTATATCAACCGCCATTGCACTGATATCACCATCAGAACATTTTGCCAATATAGTATTAGATTCTCTCATTAATTCTTGCAAAATAAAATCAAGTTTTTTACCTTTTTCGTCAGTCTTTTCTTTGATGACTTTTTTCACACGACTTAAATGACTCTTAAATCTAATAATTTCTTCATGAACATCAATCTTATTCAAAATAGAATAAAGCTCATCAAGCTTAAGTTTTGTCTGGTCATCGCCATCTTTTTGTAAAGGTAAAATCTCTTGAATTTGCTTCTTATATTTTTGCATCAAACGTTCAAAGGCTGTTTTAATTTTATTAACCTTTTGTCCACAAATTTCAAATCTTTTTTCTAAGTCTTTTTGTAAGTTTTTACCTTCAGCCAGCCTGCTCTCCAACAACTCATCAATAGCCAAACTAACATTTTTCAAAATTTCTTTTTCTAAACTTTGACTAATATTAGTCTTTTGCGTAACAAAAACATCCGGTAAGGTCAAAAAATCTGAAACAGAAATCTCTCCTGAGATCTTAAATTTCGTTTTTATCTCTTTTATAGCTTTAATGTAACCGTCTATAAGCTTTAAGGACGGCTTTACGGTTTCAAAAGAGCCACTATCTTCTTCTGGTCTAATAGAAAGATAAACACGACCTCTCATTAACTTGGATTTGAGCTCTTGAATTATCTTTATTTCTAAATGGTTCAAGGCATAAGGAATCTTACAAACAGCTTCAAAAAATCTAGAGTTTACAGATTTTATCTCAACCAGAAATAAAATCTTTTCTTTTTTATTAATAGGCAAACAAACGGTTCGGCTACTAAAACCTGTCATACTAAAAAGCACTATCACACCTCTTAAACAAGATTTGCATAAATATTCTGAACATCATCTAAGTCGTTTATAGTTTCTAAAAATTTGTAAATAGATTCTTCTTTATTTTGTTCTTCTACAGAAACTGTATTCTTAGGAATCCATTCAATTGCGACATCTTCAATTGTTAATCCCGACTGCTCTGCTCCTTTTTTCACCTTATCCAAATCATGCATATCACAACTAATAGACGCAACATTATCACCTATTGTCACATCTTCGATATCGTAATCTAGCATTTTTTCAATAAGATCATCTTCTGACAATTCGTCAGCCAAAACCCTAACAACACCCTTGTGTTCGAACATCCAAGCAACAGCACCAGATTCAGCCAATGTACCACCCAATCTAGAAAAAACATGTCTTAAATCAGAAACTGTCCTTTTTTTATTATCACTTAAAGTTTCTACGATAACGGCAACACCATGTGGGCCATAACCTTCATAAATTGCAGGCTCATAACTAACACCATCAAGCTCACCTGTGCCTTTTTTTATTGCACGAGTAATATTATCCTGAGGCATATTTGCAGCTTTTGCTTTCTCCAAAACCAATCGCAATTTTGCATTACCAACAGGATCACCACCGCTCTCTTTTGCCGCAACCGTAATCTCTCTAATTAATTTAGTAAAAACTTTACCCCTTTTTGCATCTTCTTTTGCTTTTTTATGCTTAATTGTAGACCATTTAGAATGTCCTGACATAACTTGCACTCCTAAATCTTAAAATAAATAGATATATCTTAAAATATAAATTTAACTATTTTTCTTTTATTTGTCGACCAGCCCATAAAAAAGGACCTATCAAATATCCCAATAAAGAAAAAGACAAAACTATAATATCATTAGGGAAATTCAGCTGTTCCATTGGATAAAATTTAAAAAATATAAAACCCAACGCGCCAAAAGCCATTGAATATGCTGCAGATTGCTTATTAAAACTCTTTTTAAAAAAACAAAAGAAAACAGGAACAAACAAGCAACTGATCAACAATTCATAGCTTTGTACTAACATTTCAATAATGTTTTCAGCAAAATAACCAACTAACAAAGCCAATAAACCTATTAAAAAAGTAACAGCTTTTGATATCGACAATTTACTTCGCTTTTTTATAAAAGCAAAATCAAAATCTTGAGCGATATTAGAACTTATTGCGCATAACAAAGAATCTGCTGTAGAAGTAATTGCTGCACTCAAACCACACACAACTAAAGCTAAAACAAAATTATTTGTCATATTACCAATCACTGGAATCAATGGGCTTGCGCCAAATGCAATATCAACACCAGTTAATCGCGCTTTCATCCCAAAATATACAGGGACAAAAGAAAATAATAATAAAGCAATACTTGAAAAGATAGCAGCTAGAGCTGCTATCTTTTTTGTCTTTGCAGCAAAGAATCTTTGTCCTAAATCTTGCTCTATTAAAGAAAAGAACATGGGCGAGATTAACACAGGAAAAAGCTTTACAAATGTAGACCTACCCGTCTCAAATGATCTTTGGGCCATAAACATATTTTTAAAATTAAAAAAAGAAGCCGGCTCACAAGATAAGCTATACAAAAATATACATGTAAAAACTAATAACAAAAATAATACTTGAGCTAAGTCTGTTGCTATAACAGCCTTTAAGCCACCCATCATCGTATAAATTATAATGAACGCCCAGAAAGCAAAGAATACTAAATTATTATCAATGCCCAATCCCCATAATAAGCTTTTAAGTGCTACAACCTGACCAGCCAGAAGTCCACATAAGGATACCGCAGAAACCGCAGATGCAACTTTCTTAAGCAAAACAGATTTATACTTTGTCTCAAAAAGTTCCGCTACGGTTGAAACATTAAATAATCTTAATTTAGAAGCAAAGCCACAACCTAATAATAAAAAACCTAGACTCATGCCCAATGTATAAAAAATCCCGTAATAACCAAAGTAGTAACTCTCTTGGGCTGAACCTAAAAGCATGCCACCACCAATTTGTGTGGCTATTAAAGTAAAGGTCAATGGCCATAAGCCTACTTTACGCCCGGCTAGAAAGTAATCTTCGTTTGTTTCTATACCTTTTGATACAAACAAACCTAACAAAAGGTATACAACCGACAACCCCATAAGAAGATATATGAACATATTCACGGTATTTCCTTAAAATTTAAAATTTAAAACTCTATAAGCTTAAAATAACAAAAATATGATAAATAATTGATTTTTATTAGAAAAGTTGGATATTTAGGCCAAATGGCCATGGAAATGATGATAAGAAATATTTTTGATAAATATTTTAAATACAAAATTCATATAAAACCCTTTTAAATTAACTATAAAGAGCCTACCAAATATATTCAAACTGTCAAAGTAACCGTATTTTTTGTTTCTAATCTCATTGCTGTCTTAAACTAAACTTGATATCATGACTGATTATAAAAAATATCATTTTAATATATAAAAAAAGGTGGTCATGAAAAAACAATCTATTTTATTAGCTATCTTATTTTTTTCTATAAATATCTTAAATTCAATGGATTCTCAAAATAGAAAAAATCTAATTATAAATGAGTGTAACGAGGTAGAAATTACAGATCCTTTTGATGAAATAGAAATAAAAGGAAATACTCACCTAAGAGTGATACATAGTAATCATGTCTCTGATATAACTTTACATATTGAAGGAATGAGGCGTCCTAAGGAATTTTATTGCGCCATGGAAGGTAAAAAACTAGTATTAGATTTTTCGTGCAATGCAATAATGCTTGTACCAACAGAAACATTATCACTTAAAAAACTATCTCTTTCTGCAAAAAATATCTTAATGCATATTTTTTCACCTGTCACTCTGATAGGAGACCTAACTATAGAAATAGAAAACAGTATAACAGATGTTCGTCTCGAATCTCTGCGTACAAACAATCTCAATGTTTCAATTCAAGATACAGCCGGCAACCTAAGTTTAGCAGGCCAGACTAAAACACAAACTATAAAAATAAATAGTATTAAAAGACATTGTGGCTATATTGCAAAAAAACTTAAAAGTGATTACTGTGATATAAATATAATCGGAAACAACTTCGCATCCATTTGCGTAAAAAATAAACTTTCAAAAACCATACCTGGAGATAATAACTTATCAGTTTGTAGCTACTGTGATCCCCCTACCCCCGAAGAAATCAAACAGGTTTTAGCTGATGATTATTTAATCTACATTCAGGAGGAGGCTGAAGGATGATCCTGAAAAAACAATTTATTTTATTAATCAACTTTTTAGCAATAGCAACTAACGCCCCATCTGTTTTTGCAACAAGTAAAATAATGGATTGTCATATAAAAGGATATAGTATGACTGTATCTTTCAAGAAATCTATGATCAGAAATCTCACAATAGAAAGCGCCAACAAAAAAATAGAACTAATAAGTGCATATTTAAAGAATGCAGATATTTATATTGACGATTCTGACATAAAATTTTACTCCGACACAGAAATACAGTTTGGATCAAACAAACAAAAAAGCATATCTATCCCCACCCAAAAATTTTTTGAAAATATAGAAATTTACGGACCATATGATGTGGAAATTGAACAAAATAACAATCCAGAAATAACAATCAAAGCCGATGACAACATACTACCTTTAATTAAAACACAAATAAAAGAAGATACAAAAACCTTAGTGATAAAACACGATACTGAAACTAGCTTTATAACAAATAATATACCCGTAATAAATATAAAGCTTCCTACTATTTCTAGAATTAAAGCAAGATATTGCTGCAACATAAAAATGGTAAACTTACAACAAAAACACTTGATATTAGACCTCTCAGTCAGCATACTTGAGGCATCAAATTTAGAGCTAAACTCATTAACTGCAAACCTTAATTGTGCCCATATAACCTTAGCTGGACACACACAAACTCAAATAATTAACATGAAAGGAACTTGTGACTATAATGCTCAGAAACTTCAGAGTGAAACATGCATCCTCACATCACCACGTATATTACCATCTCAACAAATATGTACCCTAGAAAATATGTCTGAAACCAAAAGAAAAATGCTAAGAGAAAATAAGCTAGGAAAAATGACAGCAATCATACAAACAGAAGAATTAACAACAACCCTACCTCACAAACAACTCGACCTCAATATTTATAAGCTTACGCGACCAGTAGAATTAGCCTTGAACTAAATAGAATTAAAAATTTCTTTTAACCCCCTAATACAAAGGTCATACCATGAAAAAACAATTTATTTTATTAACTCTCTTATTTTTTTCTATAAATATCGCAAAAACAATGGATTCGCAGGAAACTGATAGTCTGATTATAAATAGTTTTAATGAAATAGAAATACACGAACACATTCGGCTAACACTAATGTATAGACCCGGAACACCAAACATAACATTGCTTCCTGAAGAGCAGGACAATCCTACCGAGTTTTGTTACAACATACAAGATAAAAAGCTCATACTAAAACGTAATCCAGAAGATAATAAACCCCTAGGCTTGATAATGCTAATCCCAACAAAAACATTATCTTTGCAAAAAATATCTCTCCAAGGAATAAACAACATGATAAGTGTTCACCCAGGAGTAACCCTGACAGGAAACTTAACTTTGGAAATAAAAAACCCTGTTAACTTTATGCAATCAAATATTAACCTTGGAAATCTACGCACAAACAATCTCAATGTCTTAGTTGAGGGATCAGGTTACATACATTTGGGTGGCCAAACTGAAACACAGGATGTAAAAATTAAGGGAAACACTGCAGGATATAATGCCAAATTTCTAAAAAGCAGTTCCTGCGATATAAACATTGAAGGTGACAGCACTGCAATAGTATCTGTAATAGACAGGATCAGTCAAACTATAAATGGGGATGGAAACGTAACTGTTCTTGGAAATCCTGGGCAACAAAACATTAATGAAATAAGCGGACCAGGAAATCATTTTCAACAAAACAATCAGCTTGACTCAGTTCAAATAAGCGGTTTTGATCCTGCTCAACTTTTAGCAAGTTTTGGGATCAGTCAATAAGGAGAATAATTGATGAAAGTAAAAACATGAAAAAACAATTTCTTTTATTAACCTTAATTATTTCTTTTTTTACAACCAATTTATATGGATTAGAAGTAAGAGATTTAAACGCAGAAACAAAGATTCCTGTTTTTAAAAACACTGAAATCTACTGTCTCTCTGAAATTCAACTTGAACAAGACCCAAAAAGAAAAACTATTTGCATAAGCGTTGAAAAAGATACTGCAAAAAATATTAAATTTTCTTCAGATAACCATAACAAGAATTTGATTATAGAATTTGAATCTGGACCCGACTATACCCCATATAACATTTATTACAGCTTTATAATAAAAACAAATGAATTTGCGATCAATCCATATAAATCTTTTGAAAGTAATGACGATCTTGTGCTGCAAGAAGATGAAGAACCTCTAACAGAAACACCTCAAGAAGAATATGATGATGATGATGAAATACCTGAAGAAAATACAAATACCTATGGAGATCCATTTCTAGTTGGTAGTATTTTTAGAAATAAAAACAGTATTTTCCTCAATAGTTCTAATCAAGGTCCATGGCTCAATAATGAATGCAGCATTTGGCACTAAACCGTTTCTTTAAAACAGATTTACTTGTCCATCAATTTTTTCGTTCAAAAGCTTACGTTTAAGATACAAAAACTTTTTGGGCGCAATCTGTCGCCCTCTAGATGTCTTTAATAATAAGCCTAATCGAATTAAAAATGGCTCACAAACATCTTCCAAAGTCTCTCTATCTTCACCAGTCAACGCAGCAAGAGTTTCTACACCAACAGGTCCACCATCAAAGTCTTTAATAATATGAGTCAAAAGTTTGCGATCAAGTTTATTAAGACCATCTTCGTCTATCCCTAAAAATTTTAGAGCCAAATCTACAATCTCTATATTAATAACTTCGTGCTCATGAACTTGAGCAAAGTCTCTTACACGCCTCAAAATTCTTTTTACAATTCGGGGAGTACCTCTTGCTCTTTTGCCAATAGAGAATGCAGCCTCAGGCAAAATAGGTAAACCTAAAAAATTTGCATTCTGAGTGACAATCTCAGCAAGATCTTCAGGCTCGTAAAAATCTAAACGCTCAACGATGCCAAAACGAGTCTGTAGAGGCCCTGAAATCAAAGAGGTCTTAGTTGTTGCTCCAATCAAAGTAAATTGTTTTAAGGGCAACCTGATAGATTTTGCACCAGCACCTTGACCAATGATCATGTCTACACAAAAATTTTCCATGGCGCTATATAATATCTCTTCAACATTTTTAGGTAGTCTGTGAATTTCATCAATAAAGAGAACCTCTTTATCTGAAAGATTAGAAAGAATAGCAACCAGATCACCACTACGTTCTAAAATTGGAGCACTAGTAATTTTGAGATTCACCCCCAATTCTTTTGCTATTACTTTTGCCAAAGTAGTTTTGCCAAGCCCGGGAGGCCCAAAAAGCAAAACATGATCAAGCGCATCTTCTCGAGCTTTACAAGCTTTTGTATAAACAAAAAGCTTCTCTTTAATTTCATGCTGACCAAGATAATCATCAAAAGAAGACGGTTCAAAAGTAATCGCTTTATCTTCTGTTGTCTCTTGTAAATTCAATAACTCCAAAGGGGAATCCAAATTCATAAATATCCCTATTTTTTAATCTTTAAAATTGAGGCTTCATTTTCTGGTTGATCTCTGATAAAATGATTTTACATGAAAATAGCATGGGTTGCTAGCTCAATTGGTAGAGCAACAGACTCTTAATCTGCAGGTTCAGGGTTCGAGTCCCTGGCGACCCACCATTTTTATTGTTTTTAGACATATTAAAAATATGTTTCACCATCGGCAAGAGTGGCGAAATTGGTAGACGCACTGGCCTTAGGAGCCAGCCCTCGAAAGAGGATGGGGGTTCGAGTCCCCCCTCTTGCACCAAAAGGAGAGTCCATGGATAGTAGTAAAGAAAAAAACAGTACAAACAGACTATTGTTTCAAACAAGTCCAATAACTTCTCACCTGTTAAAGACAACCATACAAATTCCAAAAAACATTATCGATCCAATTTATCTTCAAACTATAGAGCTATACAAAAGACAAACAATTTTACCTGGCTTTAAAAAGGATACTATTCCCGCTGAATATCTAAAAGAAAACTTTAAACATGAAATAGAAAACAACCTGAAGAACTTTCTATTCAAACATACTATTTTAGACTTTCTAATGGATCAAATAAGAAGCAAAAAAATAGTACTAACCAATTACCCAAGACTTACTGATATAAAAATTATTCCACAAAAAGAAGCTGCTTTTTCGTTTAATCTTTCTGTTGCAGATCCAATAGAATTAAAAGAATGGAAAAATTTTGTATTCAGGGCACCCAAAAGAAAAAGATATAAAGACCTGGATAGACAAGTAGATTACTTTATAAAAAGAGAATCTACACTATTTAGAAAACAAGATATCGACATTGTCCAAGAAGATGACTGGGTATGCTTTGACGCAGTGCTTCTGGATAAAAAGCAAAAACCAATAATTGCTGATTTCAAAAGTACCTTCTGGATAAAAATTAATAATAAATACCTCACGAAACCATTTCTTCAAGAATTAATAGAAAAGAAAGTTGATGAAAGCTTTATTACCAACAAGCTACCCGGTGAGAATCACTTTTCTTCTGAAGCCAGCAGCAATGAATATCCTTTCTTGATAACAATAAAAATGATAGCCAAAGGCTCATGTTTCTCGCTAGAATCTTTCAAGACTACATTTAAACTTAAGAGCAAGCTTGAAGTTCACAAAAAATTAATAGAAGTCTTCTCTTATAGAAATGACGTTTCGCAACGTAAAACAATAATAGATGAACTATTTCATTTATTACTCTCAAAGCATCGCTTTGAGATACCCAAGCATTTTGTTATCAGAAGAGAAGAAGATATCATACTATCCCTAAAGCAACACCCTGACTATCAAGTATACAAACAACAAGATGACTTTCTTTATCAGATAGAGACTTTAGCCGAGAAAGTCATAAAAGAAGAGATTTTAATAGATCAAATAGCCTATAAAGAAAATATTAAAATAGATCATAAAGATATACAAAATTATCTATATTTATTCAATAACAACAGATTAAAAGAGTTTGTTTATTTCAAGCCCATTTATGAGAAACTCGAAGAGAGTGAACTCCCCTTACAAAAAGGCATGTTAGAGCAGTCCGTATTACGGGAAAAGACTCTAAACCATATTATACATGTTTTGACAAAGTAGACTTGCGCTTTTGGCCTTTTTACGGTAGAATCCTAGTACTTATATAAGTATTTTTAAGCTAAATTATGATTTTCGGGAGTAATACAGATGTCAGTCACGTACAAACCAAGTAATTTAAAAAGAAAAAGAAAACACGGCTTCAGAAAGCGTATGGCAACTAAAGATGGCCGTAAAATTCTTAACAGAAGACGCTCAAAAGGTCGTAAAAGACTAGCCGTTTAAAAAATTTTAACCAGGGCAAAAACTCATATTTCTGCCCTGGTTAACCTGTTAATATCATGACAAATTTCAAAGAACTCTTCTCTTTCTCTAAAAAAGAAATCGATATGGCCTTTTCACAGGCAACTGTTTGCAACCAAAGACGGGGATTAAAGCTTCTGCAAGCCAAACCTGAAGATAAACCCATACCCTTTGGTAAGATGCTTATTGTGATACCGGCTAAAGTTGGTACTGCTAATAAAAGAAATCTTATAAAAAGACGCTTGAAAGCTGTTTTTTATGAAGAGAAACTGTTCGAGAAATCTAGAATCTATATAATGTTGGTGTATAAACCAGCTGTAGACTTAAGTTTTGAACAATTAAAAGAGTTTTTGGTACAAAGTCTATGCGAACAAAGCACATCAAAAGACTCTTAGTCAAAGCCATAATGGCTACTATAGACTCTATTCGACCGCTTCTTGGCCCATCAGGCACATGTATTTACCCTATTACTTGCAGGCAATATGCCAAGCATAACCTAGAACATAAACCCTTTTATGTTGCCATTCCGTTAATTATTCTCAGAGTTTTAAGTTGTAACCCAATTACTGGGATTATTAGACGTATCAAGCAATAGCCCTGGAGCACCGCCCTTTGGGCTCGCTCTGTGCTACCTCAGATTCGCACCCTTTTACGGGTGCACAAAACAACTTTTTCCCAGTTATAATTACAAATATAAATCCAAATCTTATAGCAAACCAATCAAATAAATAGCTGTAAAATACAGGCTAAAACACACCCCTACCGTTTGCAAACACCCTCCAATACTGGAATACTTGAAATAGTTTAAACGAAACACATTTCTTTTACGGGGGACCTTATGAAAAAGATTATTCTATTATCAACATTACTAACTTTAGGTTTAAATTGTGATGCTCAAGCCAGCGTATGGCAAACAACCAAAGATACTGCTACAAATGCATCTAACTATTTGGTTACAAAAGCAAAAGACACAGGCTATGATTTATCTAATGCCTACAAAACTGCAAGAGCCGGCGAATATAAAAAGGCTTTGGGACATTTAAAGCTTGCGGCCAAAGACGCAGCAATTCCTGCAGCAACACTCGCTGGATTATATATCGCATGTAAAACTCCAAGTTGGGTATCAAGCCTGAAAACTCATAGAAAGAATTTTATATTAAAAACAAAACATGAAGCCTTTTGCAAAAAAAGGAACTGTGTGACAAAAGACACCTGGGGTCATAATGTAAATCCTGGGGATAATTATAAGGACTTCTGTCACCCAAATTGGAATACTAAAGGAATATCCAATACTGGAACTCAATTCGTGAACAAACTTAAAGAAGCCTATAATAGTCTTCCTCAAGAACAGCAGAGAGGCCTCACCAGCAATAAAAGCTATGAACAAAATTTAAAAATTCTAGGTGGAGCAAGAGCAGTTGATGGTACCTATGATCACACAATCTGCAACAAAAACAATCAAAACAACCCCTTCTGTAAACATGCAATTGAATGGGAAGGCAAAAGTTTTTACGGTGAGTATAATCCTGACTATCTAATCGAAAATCTAAAACAAAAAACAAACACTCCAGTAAAATTTTCTATGCAAGAGGCCAAGCAAAGCTATATACAACTATTAGATCATTTACATAAACCAGCAAGCAAAACCGTTAACAATATTTACGCTATTGTTAGAAGCTATCCAGAATTTCACGATTGGATACGAAATCTAAGTTCAACTAATAGAGCAAATCTTAAAACCGAACTTAACAATATGCGTGAAAATCTAAAAACCTGTTCAATGCTAGGCAAATCACTGAGCTAGCTTAATAACTAGAAATAAAAAGAGGGGAGAAGTTTAAAAACTTCTCCCCTCTTTTTTGTCTCTATTATCTTTCTTTAGTCTTTGCCAACTCGGCCAACACGCACAGTCGCCATATCATCAGTCGTGAAATACTTAGTACAAATCTTATTCAATTCATCCAAGCTCATCTCTTGAACTCGCTTTAAGACTTTATCATAATAATCAAAACCAAGCTCAAAAGCCTCAAGCTTAGCAAGCATAGCGGCAATGCCTTCGTTACTAGCAGTAAGATCAATCAGATCTTTTAAATACATACGTCGTGTTGCATCAAGCTCTTCGATCTTAGCACCATTTTTAGCAAAATCGTCGATAACACCAAGAAAGCCTTTTTTAGCTTCATCAAGGCTATCTAAGCTCAATATAGATATAACATAATTAAAGCCATGCTCTTTGGCAGCCATAACAGCATAACCACCACCTGCGGCATAAAACAATCCAGTACGTTCTCTTAGTTGGTATACACGTGAACCCATAGAACCAAAACAAATAGTATTCAGAAGCCTTAAAGGAACTAGGTCAGGATTATAAATATCAATTATACTAGGCTTGCCCATAAGAAAGACAACTTGGTCTCTTAGCATAAAATGATCAAGTACTTGATTAGGTTTGAATTCAGATTTAGCGTTATAATCAACTTTAACCCGGCCACCAGACCAACTCTTTAAAGACTCTTTTAGAGCAGATTCCATTTTTCCAGAATCAAAATTACCAGCAACAGAAACTATCACATTTTCAGGTGTTACATATTTCTTGTGTAAGTCATATAAAGTTTTAGAATCAGCAGATTTAATTATTTCTATAGCCTGATCAAAGGTCCAATCGTACGGATGCCCCTTGTAAACAAGATTCTTGAGTAATTTTGTGCCAACATCGTTTGGAGAATCTTTAGTTCTTTCATAAAGATCAATATAAATATTCTTTAATTTATCTATAGCATCTTTACTAAATTCAGGCTTCATTAAAACATGAAAAAAACGATCTATAACATGCTTAAAGTTATCACTTAAACAAGTAAAAGAGCCACCTGTAGAATCATAGGCATAATTTGCACCAAGCCCCTCAAAGAAATCAACATTATCATCTTTTGAGTAACCGTTGCTACCTTCTATCAAAAGGCTCATCATCAAGTTTAAGAGGATGCCATCTTTTGAATTCATATAAAATTCGGCATCTTTGAACCTACAAACTAAATTTAGAATTGGCCACTGACCATTTTGTTTAAATAGAACTTTTAAACCATTATCAAGAGTAAAATCTTTGGTAGGCTTAGGGAAACTAAATTCTAAAGAATTAGGATCTTTTAATTCGGTTACAAAACGAGGTTCTTCTACCGCTGCAGTTCTTTTATGTTTTGCCAAAATCTCTAGATCCATTTTATCAGAATCTTTTTTAAGAGCTTGCCACTGATCTTTTTTATCTTCAGGCAAAGGCAAAATCTCTATTTGGTTCATCAGCATGATATCTAAATATTTTTTTACAAAATCCTGAACTTGCTCTGATGTTATATTAGAGAATTTATTAACCTTATTAAAAACTTCAAGTTCATCTTTGTGAGTAAGATAAGACTTTATCCATTCATAAGTAAAACTAGAAAGCGATTGTAATTTTTGAAAGAACTGTCTAGCTTTTGTGTTAACAACTTTATTTAATTCTTTATCGCTAACACCCTCTTTAGCAATTTTTTGTAACTCTTGCTCTATAGCCTTTCTACACTCTGTAGCTTTACCTTCAACAGGCTCAACAGCCAATAAGAAAAAGCCAGCATATCTTAGATGGAAATCGCTAGAACCAACATCAACTGCAATTTTTTCTTCATCAACCAAGCGTCGATATAACCTACTACCTTCACCATGACCAAGAATAAATTCTACAACAGATAACAGAACATCATCTAAATCTCTTTGTCCTGGAATCAACCAATAAAACCAATGTTGCTCTTTTTGTACATTTTCATAAATACTACTTTTATGCTGAATCAGACTTTGTGGAATACTTGGAGGCTGCTCAGGCTGAACCTGTTCTTTTTTGGGTTTAATACCTTCAAAGTTTTGCCTTGCAAGCTCTACAGCCTCATCAAGATCAATATCACCAACTATAAACAAAGTTGCATGCTCTGGGCCATAATATTTGTTATAAAAATCTTTAAGATCTTGGGCTTTTAAGTTTGCAAGATCTTGCTTATACCCAATTATAGGAAAATGGTATGGATGGTTTGGAGGAAAAAGAAGCTCTGCAGCTTTTTCAAGCATTACCCAAGAATAATTATCTTTATACATCTTGAGCTCTTGAACTACTGTTTTTAATTCTGAAGCCAAGTGTTGTTCATCAAAACGGGCATTTTGCATACAGTCAGCCAAAAGAGGAACAAATGGCTTCCAGTTATTTTTATCTATCTCAAAATGATAACTGGTCATATCATAGCTTGTAAAAGCATTAAAATCAGCTCCATACTTTCTTGCTATTGCATCAAGATCACCCTCTGAAAGTTTATCAGTTCCTTTGAATATCATATGTTCAATTAAGTGTGCAAGACCACGCCCTCCAGCTTCTTCAACTGCAGAGCCGATATCATAGGCAATCTGTAATAATACTTTTGGACAACTTGGATTTTTAAATGTAAGAACTGTCATTCCATTATCAAGCACAATTTTTTTAATATTTTCTGGTTTCATATCCAATTTTACTTTCGTTTTAAAGACCCGACTCTTTGTCTCTTTTCCCTTTTGCATGAAGCTTTTTGATGGTACGAAAAATTGTAATCCAATAACCAAAGCTACAATAAATGAAGATATCATAAAAAACCACTTATACCTTAAAACAAAATTAATAAGATTCATATTTGATTCTCCTTACGTTTCTATTAAACTACTAAAAAAGCTATAACTGAATAATAATTAAAAAAAACTTTTTTTATATAGTAAAAACAATGAACATTTTAATAGTACGAGTATCTGCAATAGGTGATGTAATACATACTTTACCTGCAATTTCCCTAATAAAAAAGTTATATCCTAACTCCAAAATTAGTTGGGTGGTACAACAAAAAGCAGCTAGTCTTTTATTGTCTCAACCATTTCTGGATAAAGTTTGGGTTTTACCTAACAAATTCATAAAACCCAAAAACTGGCGAGTGACACTAAATGTAATAAACGAAATAAGAAAAACTCAATGGAACGCTATTTTAGATTTCCAGGGCATAACAAAAACTTCTATTATTTTATCCTTACTTAAAGGACCTAAGTACGGCTTTGACTATAATAATTCCAGACTAGGCTTAACTAGCTATTTTACTAAGTATCATACAAAACCTGAATACACGAATATTATACAAAAGAATCTTGCCTTAGCTTGCGACGTAGTAAATAACAAAAACTGTCCTACAATAGAAACATTAAAAAAAGATTTTAAATTATTTATACCTGAAGAAAAAAGGCTACAAATAAAAAAGTGGCTCAAAGAAAATAATATAAAAAAATTTATAGCACTAACACCCAATACTACATGGGATTCAAAAGAATGGCCCACTGGAAATTGGCAAAAACTATTAAAAAAACTGGAACAAAATAAAACCGATGTTGTGCTAATAGGTAAGGACTTTGGCAAACAAGCAAAGGATTTAGCAAGTTATATAAACAAAAATAATTTAAAAACATATTGTGCTCCCACCTGGGATCTTTTGGCAACATCATACTTAATATCAAAGTCTGATCTCTTTATAGGACCTGATACAGGGCTTTTGCATATAGCAGATTTTCTAGATAAAAAAACAATAGGGATCTTTGGACCTACCCTCGCCAAAAAGCATGGACCCTTTTTAAACACAGAAAGCATGAAAAACGCTATACAAGTCATATGCCCACACTATTATCAAAAGACTCACGGCAAAAATAAAAAAACTGGCATAAAAATCGATTGTATGTGTAAACTAACACCTGAAAACTTGTTTAATAAAATCATACAAATTTTAAGTATTGGATAACGATATGAAAAAGTATCTATTCACGTTTTTAACCTTTTTTAGCATAAACGCTTTATTTCTATGTAATTGCTACACTCAATTAAATACAAAGCTATCGCTAGAAAAAGCAATTAATATGTCTTATCAACATAATCCAAACTTAAAAGCATTAAAATACTCAACTCAAGCTAGCAAAGAGAATGAAAAAGTTGCGATTTCAGGATACCTACCAAACGTGAATTTAAGTGAAACTCCATATATCACATCAGGAGTAAAAGGAATACACAACAGAATTGGGCTGCGAGCAAGCCAATTAGTTTTCAGCTTTGCAGGCCCGCTACAAGAACGTGGAATAGCAAGAAAGCAAACAGATGTTTCAAGATTAACAGAAGAAGAAAAGAAGGATTATTTACGATATAATGTAGAAGCATCATTCTTGCAATCCTGGCTTTTACAAAGAAAAAACAAATTCATACAAAACTTAAATTTATCCGCTAATCAAAATGTAAAAAAATCTGAACATTCAAATCAATTAAATCTTTTAGACAGAAACGTTTGGCTGCAAGATGAGGCAACCTATGCAGCAAATATGGCTAGTGTGTACCTTTATCCTGACGATATTAGCAATGCCCAAAGCCAACTTGAATTTTTTATTGGTAAAAAATTTAACGACAAAAAAGAAACAATAACTTTGATATGGGATTCTAAACAAGAAATAAAGCTAGAAAACTTACAAAGCTATTATCAAAAGGCATACAAAAACAGGAAAGATATAAAAAAGAAACAAAAAGAAATCGAAGAGAAAAAGGCGACCGAATATTTATATCAAAAAGGTAATGCTCCAGAACTTAGAGTTGTTGGAGAATATTCAAAAATAGGAAGATCCACAGAAAGCAATACAGTAGGAGCATACTTCTCTTGGAATATCTTTGATGGAACAAAGAAACACCACGAACAACATAGAGCCCATGCCCAAATGCTAAAAGCTATGGAAGAAAAAGAAGCTGCAATGCAACAAACACGATATGATGTTCAAAAAACTTATAACGATCTTTCTATTTTGCTTAAACAATTATTCGCTCAAGACGTACAAGTTACACAAGCAAAAAATGATTTCATTTTGAACAAACAAAAATACGAAATTGGAGATATATCAAAAGTAGATTTTGATCAGTCTAAATATAATTGGGAAAATCAAAAATACACATGGCTTACTTTAAAAATACAGACAGCCATAAAAGAACGAGAGCTACAATACTCATGTGGATATCCAGAATGAAAAAAGTTATAACTTTTTTATTATTAACTTCTTTTAGTACTAGCAATTCAGAAGCTATAATTAGCAAAAACAGCGCTGAACAAATACAATTTCTTGTCTCTCTGGCAGGAGCTACAGACCAATTACTTCCAGAAAGATATAAAATCTGGCCTGAACCTACAGTTAAGATCCCAAAACCAGACGGGTGCAAATGTTCTATTTATCTCCCTGGTTTTGCAAGTAGTACTCTTGCAAGTGCTGTATCAGAAAACGAAAACCTTTTTTCTGCTAGTTTAGACGTTCTTATAAAAATTAAAGAAATCTCTAAAAATAATAAATGGGGAACTTTAAAAAACAAGATAGGTTTAACTATTGTCGGTGAAAAGATAGTAGAAATGCTCATAAATACTGGAATTAATAACAGCATAAAACACAGAATTCCAAGACGATTTATTAAAATTCTAACATCTACAACGATTGCAACACTGGGCGAATATATACGTTCAAAAAACATTGATATTACAGAAAAAGCTATAGATAATTTCATAGAAAAAGCAACTATAGAAGTCTTTGGCGAATTAATACAAAGATTTGTGATAGATGACCCTATAGAAAATAAGCTAAGAAATATAGAAGAACAAAATAACAAAATTCTAAAATATATCTTGGAAAATAAAAAAGAGAAATAAAGCTAACTGGAGTAGTATGAATATAAAACGATTCATCACACTTTTATCAGGTGTGATCATACTTGTTTTTATAAGCACAATCATCTATAAAAAATTCATAAAAACAGCTCCTAAAAGATTTTATCAAACAGAATATCCACAAAAAAGAGACCTCTATCAAATAATTAATGCATCAGGGCTATTACAAGTCAAAGATAATATAAAAGTCGGCAGTCTGGTCGCCGGAACAATACTTAAAATTTTTGTTAAAGAGAATGACAAAGTTACGCGAGGTCAACTATTGACCCTAATCGATAATGGTAAAAGCGATACCGATGTAAGGAAAGCTCAAGGGGCTGTAGATAGAACCAAAGCAGAGATTACATACGAACAACAATATTATGCTCGTCAAAAAGCTCTTTTTGAAAGCAACCAAGTATCACAAGATTTTTTCCAAAAAGTAACAAGAGACCTGGTAAAGTTACGCGCAGATCTAATAATGAACGAAGCAGAACTAGAAAAACAGACCATAGAGTATAATAATACAAAAATATTGGCTCCTGATGATGGCATTGTCATATCTGTAGGAATAACTAAGGGACAAAAGATTACAACCGATCTTGATGCAACAGTATTATTTCAAATAGCAGACAATGTAACACAAATGGAAGCAGATTTAGACATTGATGAAAGCGACATCGGACAAGTAAAAGAGGGACAACATGTCCGCTTTACAGTAGGTGCCTACTTAGACAGAGTATTTAAGGGTAAAATTAATAATATTAGCTACTCACCAAGAATCAAGCACGGAATACTTTCTTATAAAGCATCGATAAATATTGATAACAATCACCAGTTATTAAGGCCCGGAATGACAATAAATGCAAAAATTAATATCGCCAAGTGCATAGGCTGTCTTTCTATTTCCAGCCAAGCTTTTCAGATAACAAGCAACTCAATGAAAAATCTAGCCAAAACACTAAACGCAAATATAACCCCACTAGAACGAACCAAAAAGAAAGCTCTAAAGAAAAGCAATACGGGTGATCATTCAGTCAAATATATCTGGGTAGTCGATGGTAATAACTTTATTGAAAAAGCAATGCAAACAAAAACCAATAACGACAATTATTACGAAGTTATAAATGGTTTGAGCGAAAAAGATAAAGTAATAATTGATATTGAAGAAACTGATGAAATGGAAAATTTATACAAAAAAATGTTTAAAGGTAATTTTTGAATATAAAATTATTACTAAAAATATCGTTAAATAGTCTGATCAAACATAAAGGTCGCTCGTTTCTAACAATCCTTGGAATAGTTGTAGGAATAGGGGCTATAATATCTACTCTTGCAATAGGATATGGAGCAGAAGCAAAACTTAGAAAACGCATTCTTGCTATGGGTAATAATTTTATCTTTATAAATGCTAGCAGCGCTAGCGAAGGAAAAACAACTTTAACAAATCGGCGTCCCCCAGGAAAACTAACAGAAACAGACATTCAAGTCTTCAAAAACCAATGTCCGCAAATAAAATATATAACGCCCGTCATGTTTACACGACAATTGATTAGCTATCATGCAAATAATGTCCTCGCTGAAATCAAATGCGGCAACCAGGAATATCTTGACGTTGTAGAAAGAAAAATAGGTAAGGGTAAATTTTTCAGCCAACAAACATTATTAAAAAACAAAAAAGTAATAATTTTAGGATCAAGAACGGCCCAAGAACTTTTCGGTTACCAAAACCCAATAGGACAACCTATTAGTATCAACAAGATTATCTTTACCGTAACCGGGGTTCTTAAGAAAATAAAAAATTATATGGGAATCTCTGACCCCAACTTAGATAACTTTATGCCAATAACAACAGCAAAAAAATATCTTTTACACACAACAGATCCAGCGCTGCACGGTATAGCAATATCAGCAAAGAATATGCAAGACATGGCAACTCTTGTAAAAAAAATAAAAAAAATTCTTCGCTTCAGACATAGACTGGAAGAAAATGAACCCGATGACTTCACTATATATGACCAGCAAGCAATGGTAAAAGCAGCCAAGGGTTCTTCTGGAGTTTTAAATCTATTGCTATTGATTATCGCATCAATTTCACTACTTGTAGGCGGCATAGGCGTAATGAATATTATGCTAGTTTCTGTTTCAGAAAGAACAAAAGAGATAGGCCTACGTATGGCACTCGGGGCTACAACACAAATTATTCTTAGACAGTTTATTTTTGAATCTATAACTTTATGTATCGTGGGAGGAATTATTGGAATAGTTATTGGAATAATTATTCCATATATAGTAAGCATATTTACAGGCTGGATTGTTGTAATAAAATTGTCCTCAATTTTCATTGCTTTTCTTATTACAACGCTGGTAGGCTTAGCTTTTGGATTTTATCCGGCAAAAAAAGCCTCTGA
Organism: uncultured Pseudomonadota bacterium; assembly: GCA_964453985.1. Lineage (GTDB taxonomy): Bacteria > Babelota > Babeliae > Babelales > UASB340 > CAYVQB01. The sequence continues at coordinate 7,441 of CAYVQB010000006.1, read as the reverse complement.
CTTGAATCCAGTCGAAGCTTTACAAGATATTTAAGATAATATAATTTTAGTTTGTATGAAAAACTAAAAAATTTACAGGATAAAAATGTTTAATAAAAAAAATATAATCACAATAATATCTATCGTTATAATAATAGGCACAGGAACTTATTTTATATTTAAAAAAACCCAAAAAAAGCCTAAACCACCGTTCCGAACAGAAAAACCTTTACGTAAAGACCTTGTACAATATGTGAACTCGTCAGGAACGCTGAAAGCCAAAAAACAAATAACCATAGGCAGTTTGGAAGCAGGTAAAGTAATTGAGATTTTATCTGACAACAATGATCCCGTTAAAGAAAATCAAGTACTTGCGATATTAGATAATGGAGTCGGCGACAGCAACGTAAAAAAACTTGAGGCAGCACTTGATGAAGCAAAAGCAATTGTCGAATACCAGGAAAAGTTCTTTGCTAGACAAAAACAATTATATGAATCAAACCAAATATCAAAAAATTTATATGAACAGTACACAAGAGATTTAGACGTTGTCATAGCAAAAGTTAAACAAACAGAAGCAGAACTTCAAGTTCAAAAAAACTTCTATAATAATCTATTCATTAAATCACCACGAGACGGAATAATTATTGCAAAAGAAATAGACCTGGGACAAATGGTCACAGCAAGACTGCAAGCAACGGTTCTTTTTATGATCGCAAAAGATTTAACCAAAATGGAAGCTAGCGTAAATGTAGACGAAGCTGATGTTGGGCTTGTAAAAGAAGGCCAGGAAGCATTCTTTACAGTAGATGCTTTCCCTAAAGACAAATTTTATGCCAAAGTAGCACAAATACGTTACCTGGCTAAAATAGTCGATAATGTTGTAACTTATGCAACAATCATAAATATAGCCAATCCTGTTTTAAAGCTCAGGCCAGGCATGACAACAGATGTTAATATAAAAGTTGCAGAATGCAAGAATGGCCTAATAGTACATAACAAATCATTAAGAATAAATAGTGTTTTACTTGAAGGTCTTGCCAAAAAGATCGAATTCCAATTTGAAAGAATTCCTGGAACAGATGCAACCACAGAGCTAGATAATGTTTGGATTGTTGAAAATGGAAATACCTTTAAGCAAATAGAAGTCGAGCTAGGAGTTCGAGAAGGTGCATTTACTCAGATCATTGGCAAAATCGATGACAACTCTAATATTTTAACAGAACTAACAGATCTAAAAAGAGATTCGGACTTTTTGAAACAATTTTTTGCAGGCGCCGGCGGCGGAATAGGTAAGAAATAATGGCTCTTCTACAAGCTATAAATCTAGTAAAAACTTATTGTATGGGACAAACCAAAGTAAAAGCTTTAAACGATGTAAGTTTTTCTATAGATAAAGGAGAATTCGTTGCCATCACAGGAACCTCGGGTTCTGGCAAATCAACACTTATGCACCTTCTTGGTTGCCTTGATATTCCAACGTCTGGTCAATATCTAATAGAAGATAAAAACGTTGCAAAAATGACAAAGAACGAGTTAGCAAGAATTAGAAACCAAAAAATCGGTTTTGTTTTCCAAAAGTTCCACTTATTACCTGATTTAACAGCAACTGACAATGTTGCTTTACCAGGACTATATGCAGGCGACACAGAAAAAGATGCTCGACAAAAAGCTAATTCATTACTAGAGCTAGTAGGGCTGCAAGAGCGCGCTGACCATTTTCCATACCAACTATCAGGAGGGCAACAACAACGTGTTGCTATTGCCAGATCATTAATAAATAATCCTGCAATAATTCTAGCAGACGAGCCCACAGGAAATTTAGACAGCAATACAGGAAATACAATTTTAGAGCTATTTAAAACACTAAACACTAAGAATCAAATGACTATAATTATTGTTACACACGAACATGAAATAGCACATCAAACAAAAAGAATTCTAGAATTGGTAGATGGTAAAATAAAATCTGACAAAACCATATAATTAAGAAATTTAGATATGAATAGTTACAGACTGCTTCTTACATCTTTAAGATCGTTAAAAAAACATAAATTAAGATCTTTATTAACAACACTTGGCATCATTGTCGGTATCGTTTCTATAATCGCTGTGATGTCTATAGGCCATGGCGCAAAATATAAAATCAAACAGAAAATCGAAAGTATAGGCACAAATTTTATAATCGTCCTTGCCGGCACACCAAAAAAACTTATAAATAATAAAGGTGGCGGAGGAGCAAACTTAACGCTGAAAAAAACAGACCTACAAGCCATACTAGAAGAATGTGATGAAATTGCTGAAGCTTCCCCCGGAATAATAAAAACGGGCAAAGCAATATATGAGGGTAAAAACTGGCAATGCATGATTAGCGGCGTAGGCGCTAATTATACCAAAATAAGACAATGGGACCTGACTCAAGGTTCTTATTTTACTGATCAAGACGAAAAAGGCAGTAAAAAAGTAGCGGTTATTGGTCAGACAGTATTAAAAGAACTTTTTGGCAATACTGATCCAATAGGCAAAACTATACGTATTAAAAAAATTCCGTTTAAAGTTCTTGGTGTTTTGTCTGAACGTGGAAAAACTCCCGACGGAAGAGATGAAGATGATGCAATTTTTATACCATATACAACAGCACAAAAAAAATTAATGGGTATTCAAACTGGTAATTTTGCTGCAATTATTATATCTGCTAAACATAAAGACCGTATGGACCAAGCAGCTATTGAAATTGAAGCAATTCTGAGGCAACAACACAAACTTAAACATTCAGACGAAAATGATTTCACTATTTTTACACAAGATGATATATCAAAAGCTTCTGACGCAGCAACCCAAGTTCTTAATATTTTATTATTTATAATAGCCTCTATCTCATTAATTGTCGGCGGAATAGGCATCATGAATATTATGCTTGTTACTGTCGCGGAACGAACAAAAGAAATTGGAATTAGAATGGCACTAGGTGCTACAACCCAAACAATCTTACTTCAATTCATGTTAGAAGCCGTCGTAATTTGTCTTCTTGGCGGAATTGCTGGAGTAATACTTGGAGTCCTTGTAGCTCAGGCAGTCAGCCTTGCGCTAGGCTGGCCGATCTCCGTATCGGCAAACTCTATAGTAATTTCACTATCTGCGTGCGTTCTAATCGGCTTATTTTTTGGATTCTACCCTGCAAGAAAAGCTGCCGCTCTAAATCCAGTTGACGCTCTGGTTGATAAATAGGATATATAAAGTTAGAAATAGCACAGAAACATAAGCTCTGTGCTATTTACGAAATATTTTACTCTTCTAATCTAATTTAAAGAAAGCTAGGCGTCTTCGTTTTTTACCTAGTTTATAAGCTTTATACTCTTTAATTAAACCTTCAAATTTAGGGTTTGGCTGCCATTCATCGGTAACCCAATAAATAAGACCTGCATTTTTATATGTGCAACCAGGCTTAAACATTCGACAAAGCTCAGCCTCATCTATTGCAGCGCGCGTAATAAAAAAATCAACCTCAGCGTTAGTAGTTCTCAAGAATGTTCGCCAGTCCATACCACAAACTTCTATATTTTCCAGTTCTAGTTCGTCAATAACAGCTTCTAAGAAGTTTTGTTTCTTTTTACTAACCTCAATTAAAATAACTTGCAAGTTAGGATATAAAATCTTTAACGGTATACCAGGAAACCCTGCGCCACTACCAATATCAACAATTAGTTTTGTTTTGTTTAAGTCAACAAAATCTCTCAAAACAATAGAATCTACAAAATGCTGTCTAACTATGCCACTTAAATCTTTAATAGCAGTTAGATTAATGTTCTGATTCCATTCAGAAAGCAGCTTTTCATAAGCTTGGAACTTCTCAAGCTGAACGTTCGATATTTTTTGATCTCTTGCGAAATCTACCCACACTTTTTCCGGAGCTTTTTCTCTAATTTTTTTCATACTAAAAATCCCTAAAATTCAAAATATAGATTTTCAAACACTATTTTTGCTAAGTTGTAACTAATAATAAAAGTTTTTCTTCAATAAAACAAAGGCTAATATTATGAATATATCTAGAATGATACTAAATTTTTTACTATTTATCACCCTTTTTATAGCTAATTCAACTCAATTAAGGGCTGATAACAGGATTATAATATATCTAAATAACGCACCAGAAGGGGCAATTAATTCAGCCGAAGCTGAATACGTAAAAGAGTTGAAAACTAAAAAAATAGTCTATTTGAGCAGCAAAACCCCCGCCCAAATGAGCCAAAAAATACTCAAAAACGAACTTAAAAGATATATGACACCTAATCTTGGCGGATTTATTGCTCTTTATGCTGGCTATATCGACTATTCAAGCAATAAAGGCCTTATCTCATTCCCTTTAAGGCATGAAGCTCCTAAATTATATTTGGCTATCACACCAAGTGTCGAGCTTGTAAGAGCAAGAGGCAACACTGTCTCGCACCAAAAATATATGCTAAATGTACCTACTAAGATCTATCTTTTTGAAAAGAAACAAGACAAAAACAAGCAATTCTTTTGGCATGTTAGTGAAGATAAAGTCCCTGCAAATAGAATTGTAAGTCCATTAACAACTATGTTGCTTACCAAACCTAAAAACGTTTTTGTAACACTTGGCGATTTTATTTCTAACGACAGCAAGCATATTATATTGCCAGACAATATCTACGCTTTAGGCATATCTGGCAACAATAAAATTCTACTTAACAGTCTTAATACGAATTTATACTTTGAATCTATAAAGTATATGGAGAAAAAGATCAGCGAAATTATTTATCAAAAGATGATCGCTAATTTGTAATTACCCCTGCATTTGCTTAATCAAATTAGTAGAAGAAAAGCCATCTTTAAAAGTCACAACTTCAACAGAGCCGCCATTTTGAATCATAAAGTCATGGCCTGCAATGTTTTCTTTTTTATAATCTCCACCCTTAACTAAAACATCCGGCCTTAAATACTCTATCAACTCTTTTGGCGTATCTTGATCAAACATAACTACAAAATCAACTTTACCAAAAGCCGCCATAATCTTTGTACGCTCAACCTCTGTTTTTATAGGCCGGCTATCACCCTTAAATCTCTTCACAGAAGCATCTGTATTAATGGCAACAACAAGAATATCACCAAGCTTCCTTGCTTCGTTTAAAACATGAATATGTCCCAAATGTAGAATATCAAAACAACCATTAGTAAAAACTATTTTTTTATTCTCAAGCCTTAACCAATCTAATTCTATCTTGAGCATGGCCCATTCAGTAAAAATCTTTTCTGTTAAATCTACACTTTTATCAATAAGTTCATCTAAAGATACGGCATAGGTTTTTAGATGGGATACAGCCACGGCTGCTGCATGATTGGCAAGCTTTAAGCATTGTTTTATTGGCAAATCAACAGATAGGCCCAAAGATAAAAAAGCAAGAACGGTGTCTCCGGCACCAGTTAAATCAAAGACTTCTCTTTTGCAAGCAGGAATAAAGAAATCCTCATAAGAAGAAACAAATTGGATACCCTTTTCCCCCATCGTAACAACTAAACCATCTAGGGATAATACGTTACACAATTTTTTGCCGTTTTTAATTACAGAATCCTGTCTTGATAATCCGTAAAAATCTAAAATCTGACAATATTCTTTGTAATTAGGCTTTAAATAGTTGATACCCTTATATTTATTAAAATCAGGGCCTTTAGGATCTAGCAAAATTTTACAATTTCGTTCTTTTGCCATAAAAATAATTTCCGACAAAAGATCTTTGGTCAAAACCCCTTTTGCATAATCTGAAGCTAGAATTATTGTATTAGGTAAAATAAGTTTATCAATTTTTTGTATTAACTTTTTGTATTCTGTTTCGGATAAGCTATTATTATCCTCTGTGTCTATTCTTAAAAGCTGTTGATCTCCAGACATAACTCTTCTTTTACAAGTAGTTACCCGCTCATCACTTTTTACTAAGTTACTCTCAGAAATTCTGTTTTTCTTTAATATCTCAATTAAATTTTGCGATGCCCTATCAGTTTTATTTATTATGCCGACTAAATCTATATTGCAACCGATTTGCTTACAGTTCAAAGCAACGTTGGCAGCACCGCCAAGACTCCATTCCCGCTTTTGTTCCCTTATAACAGGAACAGGTGCCTCTGGCGATATACGTGTAACATCTCCGAAAATATATTCGTCCAACATTATATCACCAACAACTAAGATTCTTTTCTTATCAGACGTTTTAATTTTATTTATTATATTCTTCATAAACTCAAGACAATTTTTATTAACTCTATTAGGGACAAACGAAATTAAAGTTTGCCCAGAATACAAATTGTGTCAACCCATTTAATAGCCACAGGAGTAGAAAATGAAGTTCCAAATATCCTTTGATTTTACAGACCTAGAAAAAGCACTTGAAGTTGCACAAAAGGTTGCACCTTTTGTTGATATCTTAGAAGTAGGCACCATACTAATTTATAAATCCGGAGTCACAGCAGTTGAAAGATTTAAAGATAAATTTCCTGATAAAATAATCTTTGCTGACGCAAAAATAGTAGACAGACCAAGAGAGGCTGTAGAAATTTTTTCTCAAGCCGGAGCCGATTACATTTCTGTTTTAGCTGGTACAAATAATGATATAATAAGGACCGCAGCACAAACAGCACATTCAAATAAATCTAAAGTAGCACTTGACCTTGTTGATGCATATTCACCAGGACAATCAGTAATGGACGCTAAAACATTGGGTGTAGATTTAATACTTTGTCACAAACCTATCGCTCCAAACAGACTGAATGATAGCCTTGCTGATTGGCAATATGTAAGAGGTAACACTAGCTTGCCACTATTTATAGCCGGTGGTATAAATAAAACAAATATATCAAAAGTACTGGAACTAAAGCCCCAAGGAATTGCTCTTGGTTCTGTTATTACAGATGCTGATGATCCTGCAAAGGAAGCTGAGTATTTTAGAGCTCTAATAAAATAGAAAGTAAAAGTTATGTTTAAATATGAAGTTCAAGAACAACTAAAGCCATCAGGTCTAACAGGAATTTCAGACGAACAAATCAATGATCACTGGAATCTATATGTTGGCTATGTAAACCAAGTTAACAAACTAAATGAAGAACCTAATCAATCTGATAAACGCAGAAGATATGGCTTTGAATATAATGGTATGGTTTTACATGAATGCTATTTTGGCAACTTAAAGAATGGCACAGAAAAATTGGAATCTGGCCCACTTTATACCGCAATAGAAAAACAATGGGGATCTTACGATAACTGGCTACAAGACTTTATTAATACAGGCAAAACCAGAGGCATAGGCTGGGCAATACTATATAAAGACCCTAAAACTGGAGACTTAATTAATTGCTTTGTTGCCCAACATCAAGATGGCAATATAGCAGGTTTTGTTCCAATTCTTGCTATGGATGTCTGGGAACATGCCTATATGGTTGATCACAAAGCCGG
>CAYVQB010000005.1:45873-51523 GCA_964453985.1 uncultured Pseudomonadota bacterium | reverse complement strand
TCTCAAATAAAATTACATGAAATTTACGGGGGCGTTGTTCCAGAAATAGCGTCCCGTTCTCATTTAGAAAAAATAGATATAATTGTACAGTCTGCGCTTGATCAAGCAAATTTAACTCTTGATGATATCGATACAATCGCCGTTACAACTAAACCAGGTCTAGTTGGTTCTTTACTTATTGGTCTTTGTTTTGCAAAATCTATTGCATGGGCTAAAAATAAAAAACTTATCGGAGTAGATCATCTTGAGGGCCATATTTTTTCTTCTTTTTTAAATCAAGATTCTACGGTAAAAAATGATATGCAATTTCCTCATATAAGCTTGTCCGCTTCTGGTGGTAGCACTGCTTTTTATCTAGTAGAAGATTTTGGTAACTATAAGACTATCGGCCAAACTTTAGACGATGCATCGGGTGAAGCTTTTGATAAAATAGCTAAAATTATAGGCTTTGGTTACCCTGGTGGTGCAATTATTGAGCGTCAAGCCAAAAGTGTAGGGTTTCAAGACTTTTTTAAGTATCCAAGATTAAAAAATAAAAAAGATTTAAATCTAAGTTTCTCTGGTTTAAAAACGGCAGTTCTTTATGATCTTGTAAAGCGTGGTGCTTATGATTTAAAAACTGGCCCGATATCATCTGTTTTAACTCCTGAGTTACAAGATAAAGTTTCTAGTTCGCTTTTAGTTTGTATTGCAGATATTTTTGAAGAAAAAGCTAAGCTTGCTTTCAAATTGTATCCACAAGCAAAGGGTCTTACTTTTGTTGGTGGTGTTGCTTGTAATAATTATATAACAAATAGATTACAAAAGCTTTGTGATAAACTGGGTAAACAGTTTGTTAGTCCGCATTGTAAGTACTGTGGTGATAATGCTGCAATGGTTGCCTTTGTTGGCGCTTATAAAGCTAAAAAGAAAGAATTTTCAGACTTGTATCTAGACGTTTTAACGTAAATTTTGGAGAATATTATGGATTTTATAAAAAATATGGCAATGGTCTTATGTCTCTTTTTTCTCGTAGGTTGTCTAAAATTTAGCGTTGGAGAGAGTGATCTCAAGGCCTTTGATATAAATAAAGTAGAATTCAATCAAGACACTTACCCCGTTGTAGTTTTAGGCGGAGGCATAGGTGGTCTGACAGCTTCAATTTATTCAGCTCAAGCAAATTTAGACAGTTTAGTGCTACAGGGTGATCAGCCCGGTGGTGCCCTTACAATGTCTGAGAGCGTAAGGAACTGGCCTGGTGAACAGGATATATCAGGTAAGCAGCTTGCAGATAAAATTCAGAAACAGGCGCAAGTAAGTGGTGCAAAAATAATATCCCAAGAAGTTGAATCTGTAGATTTTGATGTTTGGCCTTATATCATCAAGACTAAAGATAACAGAACGATAAAAGCGCTTACATGTATTATAGCAATGGGTGCAAAACCAAACATGTTGAATGTCTCAGGTGAAAAGGAATACTTTGGCAAAGGTATTTCAACCTGTGCAATATGTGATGGTCCGTTATATAAAAATAAAATTGTAGCTATTGTCGGTGGTGGTAACGCAGCGATCACGGAAGCCTCTTATCTTTCTAATATAGCAAAGCAGGTATTTGTTTTAGTTAGACGAGATAGTCTAAGAGCCTCTGGTAAATTTGTTGATGAAGTTTTGGCAAAACCAAATGTAAAAGTTTTGTATAATGCCCAAATTAAAGAAATTATGGGTGATGGTAAAAAAATCACAAGTATAGATACAGACAAAGATAAGTTAGATATAGACGGTTTGTTTCTGGCTATAGGTTCAACACCTAATACAAAGATGTTTAAAGACCAGTTAATGTTAAATTCGCAAAAATATATTGTTTTAAAAGATGCTCAAGAGACAAGCAAGCAGGGTATTTATGCTGTTGGTGATATAACAGATTCAAAGTATAAGCAGGCTATTATTGCTGCAGGGGTGGGGGCTCAGGCTGCTTTGCAGGTACAAAACTTTTTAGATAAAATTGGTTATTCACAAAGTTTGTCAGAAAAAGAACCAGAAAAAACAGAGCAAGAAACGCAAGAAAAAGATCTTGTAGTTCAAGTAAATAATAAAAAAGAATTTGAAAAAGTTGTCCTAAAGAGCAAGCTCCCGGTAATTGTAGATTTTTATGCAACCTGGTGTTTGCCTTGCCAGAAGATGGCGCCAATTTTTGATAGTTTAGCTAAAAATTATAAAGGTAAGATAAAGTTTGTAAAACTCAATGTTAGTGATAACTCTGAGGTTGCAGATGATATGAATATTTTTAGTGTGCCAACCTTTGTTTTCTTAAAAGCTGGCACAGAGTTAAAGCGTATTGAAGGCTCAACTAATTATAATTCTTTTAAAGGTACAATAGATAAAACTTTTTAATTTTTATCTAAATATTTTTGACAATCTAAAGCAGCCATACAACCTTGTCCTGCAGCTGTAATAGCTTGTTGATAAACGTAATCGCTTACGTCGCCAGCAACAAATATACCATCTTTGTTTGTTTTCGTTTTATCAAAAGGTTTTATATAGCCATAATCATCAAGATCTATTTGATCTTTAAATATTGCAGTATTTGGCTTCATGCCGATAGCAATAAAAACTCCATCAGCGTCTAATTCTTTTATTGATTTATCTTTTTGATTTTCAAGAATAATCTTTGTAACCTTTTGTTCATCACCCTTAATTTCTTTTAAAGCTGAACTATAAAGTATATCTATTTTAGGGTTCTGGATGACTTTATCTTTTAATGGATCCGTTGCTGTAAGTGTTTCTAAAATGTGTATTAGAGTAACTTTTTTTGCAAATTTTGCTAAATGATCTGCTTCTTGTATTGCAGAGTTGCCACCGCCAACAATTATAACATGTTTATCTATAAAGAACGGTGCATCACATGTTGCACAAACAGAAACGCCTTTGGCCCAGTATTCTTGTTCGCCAGGAATATTTAATTTTTTATGGGATGCTCCTGTAGAAATTATGACAGATTCAGTTAGGTACTCAGTTCCATTTTGGGTGGTAATTTTGTAAGGTTTTTGTGAGAAGTCTACCTTTGTGACTGTATCAAAGATGATTTCACAACCACAGGCTTTTGCGTGTTCTTGCATATTCATCATAAGCTGTGGTCCGATGATTTCTGTGTTTCCTGGCCAGTTTTCAACCGTTGTTGTGGTTGTTAGTTGACCTCCTGGCTGGTTGCCTGCAATTAATAATGGTTTAAGTTTGCTTCTTCCTGTATAAACCCCTGCTGTTAGTCCTGCAGGCCCTGAACCAATTATAATAACTTTGTGTGTCATGTTTTTCTCCAAAGATTTTTAAATATAAAAACAAAAATAGCCTGTAGGTATTTTAAAACACCTACAGGCTATTGCAAATTTTTTATTAAATATGATGATGGCTGGCCTTGTCCTACTACGCTCCTGCGGAGCTACGAAGGGCATAAAAAGCTGGCCTGCCAGCCGTAGCTACAAACCGTTTAGGTGTAGAGCGAAGGCTGGTGGAGGCGATGGGAGTCGAACCCATGTCCGCAACACTCTTTGATCTAAGCGCTACATGTTTAGCTCTTGTTTATACTTTTACTCTCCTTCAGGAGCGTGAGGTTAGAGTAAAAGTCGGTTTAGTGATACAATGTCTGCTACAAAACCAAAAACCCTGGCAGACAGGTTCTATCAAAGGGTAATACGAGTTAGTTCAATGAATAGACACATTTTGCTAACAAGGACAACACTGTAGCTTATTAGGCGTAAACAGCATTGCCAACAGAATGAGATTCTGCACTTATTGTTTTTGAATGTTTTTTACGAGCTACCATACAAAACTCGACATGCTCTTAAAACATCAAACATCACGTCGAAACCGTGACGCCCCCGAAATTTTCAAAGATCTTAATTCTAATGTAAACTATATTTTCTATATGTCAATCGAACCTTAAAACACTACAAAGAGCTATATTTTACATCAAAAACACAAATTTCTTATAAATTATGTATACTTAAGTTATGAATACAAAATTTAAAGAAAATAGAAATTATATAGAGCCTCAGGGCTTCCCCGCAAGAAAGAAACAGTTTGGTCAGCATTTTTTACGACTACAGTCTGTTGTTGATAATATGATCAATAAAGTCAAAATTACACCAGAGACAACTGTTATGGAAATTGGTTGTGGTGATGGCTTTTTAACATCTGCTATCTTAGATCAAACTAAATGTAAGCAATTGCGAGCATATGAGATTGATTCTGAATGGGCCGATTTTGTTAAGAATGAAATAAGAGATCCAAGATTAGATGTTTTTTTAGAAAATATTCTTGATCTTGATTTTACAACTATAGAGCAATTTCAGCCATTAGTTTTGCTTGCAAATTTACCATACCAAATTACTTTTCCTATTATGTTCTTGTTACAAAAGAATAAACATTTGTTTCAAGAGGGTGTTGTAATGGTGCAAGAAGAGGTTGCCAGAAAGATTACAGCACGTAAGGGTAAAGGCTATAGTTCCACATCATTATTTTTGCAATATAACTTTGAATTTGAATTATTAGATAAAATTAAACCGAGTGCATTTATACCACCTCCAAAGGTTGATTCTAGGCTTTTATATTTTAAGCCAAAGTTTGATCAAGTAGAAATTCCTAAAGAACAAGAGTTTTGGAAGTTTTTAAAATTATGTTTTCTTTCTCCTCGCAAAACTCTACACAATAATCTAAGAACCACGCATTATGAACTTGCTAGAATACCAGAAGAAATGCAAAAACTTAGAGCTCAACAGTTTAACTTTGATGATTTGCTAAAATTATGGAAAGAAATTATTCAACTAAAAAATTAATAAAAATATTTCTTATATTTCTTTGTTTTAATGTAACAGGTTTAAATTCTTATTTATCTGACGTTGAGTTTATAAATCTTGATCATTATGATTTGGTTTTATTAAAAGAAGTTTATGATGCTAAAGCATATGCTTCTTATCCTGTTAAAAATTTCAATAAATTATTTCTTTTATATTTGAATGAGCTAGAGAATCAAAATCAAAGAGTTGATATTCTTTGGGCTATTGCTCCATGGCAGGTTGCCCAAAATGTTCAAGGTAGAAATCTTAGTTTGTATTCGATAGTTTCTGGTAGGTATGAAAATTCACAAATGATTCACCTAAAACCTGCAGATAAAAGTGGACCAATACTTTCTTGTTTTATGTTGTTTATAAAAGAGTTATTTGATTCTATTAACTTTTTAAAAGCCAGTGATAATCCTGATGAAAAAGTTTGTTTTGATATGAAATATAATTTTATAATAGAATCTTTAAACTTAGATTTAAATAGCTTATTTGGTGAATTAAGAGGAATCGAAGGGCAATTTGAGAAAGACGTAAATTTTTTACAAGATCATTTTGAAAATCTTGTTTGCTTAGAAAAAACAAAACATTCTTTTGATAAGTTAAAAGAGTTTATTAAAGGTTTAAAAGCTCTTTTTAATGAACAAGAATCTGTTTCCATTGCTAAAGCTTTGTTGCCCGATCAAGAGAATTTTTCAGGTAGGTTTGAAATTGAAAAAAAAGATATAGATCTTTTAGATGCACGATTAAAGCTTGTATGTGAAAAACTGCACCCCGTTTGGCATTTATTAGTTGATCTTGGATATGTTATAGAGGTTTTAAAGAGTTTTGCTAAT
>CAYVQB010000005.1:43527-45773 GCA_964453985.1 uncultured Pseudomonadota bacterium | reverse complement strand
ACCTGTACTATTTTATAAAATCGAAAACGATTTTACTCCAGTTTTCCATTTGATCATAGAATTCTTGGCATTCTTGAAAGCTCAAGAGTTTACCAGACTTTAATTCAGATCTAATTTTAATATTATTAGAATCACCTGTAATCAAGAAGACAAAGCCTGTATGAACCTGGCCTACAAAGTTTGATTCGTCATTTAATAAACCAATTGGCTCTATATCAAGATTACCAGAGTAATTTATCTCTTCTGCAAATTCACGCTTTGCCCAATCAAAAATAGATTGACCAGCAATATCATTTTCCCTGATATGTCCGCCAATACCAAGAGAGTGTTTGTTTTGTAAACGAACTTCGCTAGCGCTGCCCTTACGCTGCATTAGAAATAGTTTATCTTCGTGCTTAAAGACTATATATGGAATAATTTGTTTGTAGTTTATATCGGTTTCTAGCTTTGAGCGCCACAAAAATTCTTTGTTTTTTTCTATTAAATTTTGATAGCTTTCAAAATCTATTTTTTGGATGCCATTTAGTATGCCATCAGAGAAAAGAATATCTCTTTTGACTACTAATATCTTCTCGTCTTCTTTTTTGATAAAAACTTTTTGATCTTTTATATTTTCTTTTTGCATAAGATAAATCTTTAATTTATTGGGTTTAAGTAAAATATCTATAAGAAAATATATTATAACATATATGCCCGGAGGAATAAATCTATTGCTCCGGGCATATATCTATCGACTATTTATCGGCTGAAAGTTTCTTGTAAAAATTTTACCCATAAGCTATCTTGTGCGAATTCTGTTTTAATGTAAGAGTTGTCAATTTTGCCGTATGGGAAGTATATAGATAATCCTTGTGCACCAGCAAGGTTTTTGCCTGCAGTCTTTGCAACAACAGAGTTATTAATAAGTTTCATGCTTAAAGTTAAAGATTCTTTTAGATCTTTAGCCGCTTTTGTTATTGAATTTCTAGTTTTTTGAATGCGTATTTTATTTAAATAAGCCTGATTATAAGTTGCGTCTATTTTTTTATGAAGTTGTGAATAAAAAGAGTAAAGATCTACATAGTTTCTGTTGCTAAATTGAACAGATGAGGCTCTTGAGCTCTTAATTATTTGCTGAAGTTTCATTTTATCATATTTTTTGAATTCATTTATATCTTTAATAACTTGATTGAGCCCGTCTTTAACTGTATCAATATTTTCAAGATCTATAGCAGATTGAGTATAGAATTGTATTTTATTTTTATAATATTGTTCATACGTTAAAACGATACTTTGTGCTAGGGAAATTGAGTTCATCTTTCCATAAGTTAAGCCCTCTAGTAAGCTTAAATAGTTCCAGCCATTTGCTAATTCAACTTCTTGTGATGCTACCATATATTTTGCATAATTTCTGACTTGATATCCAACTTCAACCATTGCCATCAAGCAGGCGTCCATGCCTAATATATCGAGTTTTCTATTTTTAAGAACATCTGTTTTTATCTCTTTGAGGGCTTGCGCTAATTCTTGGTTGTTCATATAGGTTCTATTAAGCTCATTAAAAAGTATGCCTCTTTGATGCATTTGCGATGGCGTTGTAAATTCAGACTCAAAATTCTTTGTTAAGCCTGTTATTTGTGCTTTAGGATTATTATTGGTTATGAATGGATTAAGACCCATACGTCCAGAACCACCCCAAACCGGATCTAAGATTCCTACTCCATGGTTCCATAGAACTAAAAAGTAATTGTCTGCAGGATATTTGTTAACTGCCCATCTCATAGAGTCTACAAGCTCAACAGAGTTGCTACCGTCGGAATTTTGCGGAAGATGAATGTCCAGTTCAATTTTATTTTTTTCTATTTTATATCGCCATATGCCATTTTGGCCGGGTTGATACCACTGAACAAGTATATTTACATTATTATTAGACCCGATTTTTGCCATGTCACTTAAATTTTGTGCAGCAAATTTACACAGATTGTTTTTTGCTTGAACAAAGATAAGAATTGTCCAATCGGTACAAAAGGCAGGTTGAGACAATAATAACGCGAATAAAACAGTTATAATTTTTAAAATTTTCATGATTCCTATCCCCCTAATAAAATTTTTAATCCCTTCTTCCTCTTTTTACTCTAAGAAATTGTTGGAGGGTAAATCAACAATTTCAAATATAAATTAAATTATGCTTATTTCTATTTATATTCGGGAAATAGTTGTATTGGGTATAATTTCTAATAAAAACTGTTTTTGTGTTTATAAAAAAA
>CAYVQB010000005.1:0-43427 GCA_964453985.1 uncultured Pseudomonadota bacterium | reverse complement strand
GCTTATTAGGATAAAATCATGAATTACGATTTTAAAGAAATAGAGAAAAAGTGGCAGGACTCCTGGGAAAAAAATCCATATTTTAAGACAAAAAACGATAAAAAATTAAAAAAATATTACTGTCTCAATATGTTTCCATATCCATCAGGTGCGGGTATGCACGTTGGTCATTGGAAAAGTTATGTGTTGCCAGATGTATATGCAAGAATTAAGTTTTGGCAGGGATACAATGTTTTGCATCCTATGGGCTGGGATGCCTTTGGGTTACCCGCAGAGAATTATGCCATAAAACAAGGTGTACACCCCAAAAAGAGCACAAAAGAAAACATTGATAACTTTAAAGTGCAATTGAAAAGTATTGGTGCTATTTATGATTGGGATAAAGAGGTAAATACTACTGATCCTGATTATTATAAATGGACCCAGTGGATATTCTTGCAAATGTACAAAAAGGGTCTGGCATATCAATCGAACAAGCCTATAAACTGGTGTCCCGATTGTAAAACCGGTCTCGCCAATGAAGAAGTTATTGATGGCAAGTGTGAACGGTGTAGTACTAAGGTATCTCAAAAAAATATTCGTCAGTGGGTCTTAAAAATTACTGAATATGCTGAAAAACTTATCGATGGCCTTGATAAAATAGATTGGCCTGAGAAAGTTAAATTGATGCAGAAGAACTGGATAGGTAAAAGCCTTGGCGCCAGTGTTACTTTTAAGACCGAATCCGGCATAGGATTACCTGTTTTTACCACAAGGCCAGATACTCTTTTTGGTACAACATTTATGGTTATGGCGCCAGATCATGATTTACTCGAAAAAATTGTAACATCAGAACAAAAAGAATCTGTAGAAAAATATCAACATGAAGTTAGCTTTTTATCTGAGCTTGAAAGAACAATAGAGACAAAAGACAAAACAGGGGTTTTTTCAGGGGCTTATGCAATCAACCCTGTAAACAACAAGAAAATCCCTATTTACCTTTCAAGTTATGTTTTAAAGTCTTATGGAACAGGAATTATTATGGCTGTTCCTGCTCATGATCAAAGAGACTTTGAATTTGCCAAAAAATTTGATATCCCAATAATTGAAGTTATAAGGGCTATAGAACCCAAGAAAGATTGTCACAATAATGGGCAGCTTACTTGTGCAATGTTAGAAGATGGTGTTTTAATTAACTCCGAAGAATTTAATGGTCTTGATGCAAAAATAGAAGGTACAAAAAAGATAATTGAGTTTTTGGAGAAGAATCACAGTGGTTATCCTGAGACTTGTTACAAGTTAAGAGATTGGGTGTTTTCTCGTCAGCGTTATTGGGGTGAGCCTATTCCTCTTGTTCATTGTGATAAGTGTGGGGTTGTCCCCATTCCAGAAGATCAGCTTCCTGTCCTGTTACCTGAAGTTGAAAATTATCAACCAACAGGTACTGGCGAATCGCCTTTGGCCGGTATAACAGATTGGGTTAATACCACGTGTCCAAAGTGTGGGCAGGCTGCAAAAAGAGAAACAAATACAATGCCTCAGTGGGCAGGCTCTTGCTGGTATTTTTTGCGTTATCCAAATCCAGATTTAAAAACTGAAGCGTTTTCTCAAGAAGATATGAACTATTGGATGCCTGTAGATTTGTATGTCGGTGGTATAGAACATGCTATTTTACACTTATTATATGCTAGATTTTATGTAAAAGTTTTGTATGATCTTGGATATTTATCTTTTGATGAACCATTCACAAAGCTGTTTAACCAGGGTATGGTTTGCATGAAATCGCAAATTTCTGGACGAGTGGAAAAGATGTCAAAGTCTAAGGGTAATGTTGTAAATCCTGACGATGTTGTTAAAGAGTTCGGTTCTGATACCTTACGTATGTACATATTATTTATGGGACCTCCTGAGCTTGACGTTGAATGGCAGATGGATTCTATTAAAGGTGTAAAAAACTTTTTAAATAGACTTTGGGTCTTTTTAAATAATCCTGAAAATATTTTACCAAAAGACCAAAAAGCTGATGAAAAGTCTTTAAGGCGTTTTCATATGTTTTTAAAAGATTATCAAGAAAGAATTGATCTATTTAAAACAAACACAGCTGTATCTTCTATTATGGAATACTTGAATGATCTTATGTCTGGCAAACTAAAACTAGATCATGAAATTCTAGAAAAATTCTTGGTAGCACTCTCAGTTATGGTTCCACACTTTGCTAGTGAATTATTAGAAAAGCTTTTAAATAAAAAACTAGAAGATTCTACATGGTCTTTTTTTGATCCTAAATTGGCACAAGTAAATGAAATAGATTTGGCTATTCAGGTTAATGGTAAGTTGCGAGGTACTATTTCTGCCACAAAGGGTGTGACTCAAGAAGAAATTGAGCCTAAGGCGAAAGAAATTATAGAAAAATGGCTTGAGGGTAAAAATATTATAAAAGTTATTTTTGTTCCAAATCGATTGATCAGTTTTGTTGTAAGATAACATACATAAATCGGGGAGTAGTAGATGTATGTGAATTTTGACGATTCAATAGATGTTGCAAGTTATGAGTATTGCGAATGTATAAAAGGTGAAATTCCAAAGTACTTGCGTTCAATGCCTTCTGGTTGCACGCCTATAAATTTTATAAACTTCATAAAAATTTTATACAAAAAAAATAGCAGTTTGAAAAGTAAAGCTAAGTCTCAAATTCCAAAAATAATACACCAAATTTGGCTTGGTTCTGATTATCCACAAGAATATAATGATTACAAAAAAAGTTGGCAAGATAATCACTCTGGTTGGGAATATATCTTGTGGACAGAAGATTTAATTACAAAAGAATTTAATAATAATTTTTATAATCAGAAACTTTATGATCAAGCTATAAATAACAAAAATTATGCAAAAGCATCAGACATTGCACGTTATGAAATTTTGTATAGATTTGGCGGATTATACACAGATTGCGATAGTCAGTGTTTTAAAGAATTTGATCTTCTAAATTTTAGTTATGATTTTTATGCAGGGCTTGAACATTTGGATAATGGGCTTGTTATTGGTAATGCGACAATTGGTGCAAAAAAGAATCATGATATCCTAAGGCAATGTTTATTGTTTATAAAAGAAGATGCTGATAAAGAAATTGATTTAACTTATTGGAAAGGCCTTTGTGGCTATCCAGAAGAAGTAGAAAAAGAGTATGCAACAACGCTTGTAGCAACTGGACCGATACTTTTTTCTAAAGCTGTTTGGTATATGGCTGACAAAAATCAAAATAAAGATATAATATTTCCACCGACATATTTCTATCCAATGGCAGAGAACAAAGATTATCCAATAAGAACGGAGACGTTTTCTTGCCATTATTTTAAAGGTGTTTGGAAGAAAAGTTTACAAGAACAATATAAAATTTAAACAAAGAAGGTTTTTTATGAAAATATTTTTAGATACAGCTAATCGTGATTTAATTAAAAAATGGTCAGATGCTGGTGTGATTGATGGGGTTACAACAAATCCATCACTTTTGTCAAAAGAAGGTCCAAATACAAAGGAAGTTTTGACAGACATTTGTAAGATGGTTGATGGTGACGTTAGTATTGAAGTTGTAAAAAAAGATCCTAAAGATGTTTATGACCAAGCAATACAAATTTCTAAGCTTGCAAAAAATGTTGTAGTCAAAATTCCATTTGCTCAAGAATATCTTCCTGTTATAAAAAAATTAGCTCAAGAGGGTGTAAAACTTAATATAACTTTAATTTTTTCTTTAATTCAGGCAACACTTGTTGCTAAAATGGGTGTTAAGTATATTTCACCATTTATTGGGCGTTGGGATGATATTGATATTGATGGCATGGAGATTGTAGAAAAGATTATGATTGCAAAAGAAAATTATAACTTTAAATCTGAAGTTATCGCAGCCTCTGTTCGTCATGTTATGCATTGGCACCAGTCTATTTTACTTGGGGCTGAAGTTGTGACAGTGCCTCCGCAATTGCTTGAAAAAGTTATGTATCATCCGTTAACATCAAAAGGAATAGAGCTTTTTGATGCTGACTGGGCAAAATTAGGAAAAGAGGATCTTTTAAGTTAATTTAGGGTTTTTTATAAAAGAAGGGGGAGCTTATGGATGAAGATAAAGACTATGTCGATTATGATGCCATTGATTATGATGATGAATCATTAGATGTTGAAAAGATCGATGAAAATCTTAAGGTTGATGAGTATCTAAATAAAGTCGACAAAAATGAAGATAAAGTTGACTATGATGACGTTGTAGACGACGAATAATTTTTGTTTGTTTTTTGATGGCCCCTGAAATTTTTCAGGGGCTTTTTTATTGGTTTTATAAACAAAAGTTTACTTCTTTATGAAAATATTTTATGATGCTTCTTCTGTTTAATAGAAGGTTTAAATTTTAGCTTAAATTTTATAAGGCATCATGAGTTATCAAAGAGTTTTTTTATTTTCTATATTATTTTTATTATCGAATTTCCAACAGACTTTTTGTGTTGAACAACGTGAATATGAAAAAGATATTTATAAGGTTTTTGATAGATTAAAAACTGTAGGCTTTGATGACAAAAATATAAAAAAGATTTTCGAAAAAGAATCTGAGGGGGTTGGTGTTGAGTTTAGAGTAATCTTTGAGATTCTTAAGCAGTGTTATTTGCCTATGATAAAGGCTGGTTCTTTAGCTTATGTACTAAAAAAGTTAGGGGTACTAACTCATGAGTCTGGTCACTATTCTGTTTTAAAGAAGCTAGATGCTAATTTTAAACCAACTATTCACTTAGGCTCTTCGTCTAGCAATTATACTAATATTTCGTTTAAAATTGGTGATGTTTATTTTCATAAAGGGTTTTGGGATTGGAATAATGATAACGCTTGTTGTATTTCTTCTAAAGATCTTTCTAAACTAAGTGCTGACCAGGGTAATGAATTATTTCTTGCTGGAGGCAAGTATCAAGCTGCTTTTTTCTATACATTTCTTGCTTTAAAAAATTGTTGGCAGAAATATAATAAAACAAAAGACATTACTGGATCGTTATTAAATAGTCCTGTGAATGCTTTATTTGTATTCGATAATCTTTTAGAGAATGATAAGTTAAATCTTTTTGAGCTGATTACAGATTTGATATTTAATTGTTTTATTTTAGATAAGTTGGTGAGTAGTTTAACATATGCTTTCTTTCCGTCATCTGTAAATGGGGATGGCACAAGATTATGGGTTAATACAACGGGTGGAGACTTTTCTAGAACGTCTGCCGTTGGAAACAATATTCGAGTTAGCATTAATAAATTTTTTAAATCTGTTTTTATTCTCAGGGCGATGCAAACTTTCATTATTTATTTTAAAGAACATTACAAAGATAAGATTTTAAAACAAATTCAAAAAGAAAAAGGCTTGATTGTGCCGGAGGCTGAAGAGCAAGAGTATGAAGGTTTAGAGCCTGAATTGGGTGTGGCAATAGCTTAATTATTTTTACGGTTTTGGGGTGGATTATGGCATCACGAGTTAGAGGGATTAATTTTAGAGCAAACGTTATTTTAGTATTTGTTTTTTGTATAATGTTTTTGGGGGCGAATTTTGCACAGACTTTTTGCGCTCAAGAAGAAGATAACAATCTTCGTGTTGATAAAGTTTTGGATAAGTCAAAACAATTAGGTATTTCCGAAAATACTATAACTAATCTTTTGAAAGCCCAAGAGCCAATAAGGAAAGAGTTTGGTTTATTAAGAAAAGTCGGTTATCCAACAAAAGCATTCTTTGATGCCTTTATAGTAACTTTGATAGGTTGTGTTTTTCATGAAGCTGGACATGCTATTGCTCAAAAACTAGTTGATCCAGATAGTCATTCTACAATTCATATTAATTGTTTAAAATTTGGCAAGCAAGACCTTAAAACTCTTTTTAAAGTTGGCAATATTTATATACACGATGGTTTGCCTCTTTTACATGGGAGTCTGTGTAAGTGCTCAAGGAAGTCTACTGTCTCTGAAGAGGTCTTTATTTCGTTGGCTGGAGGAGTTAATTCTTCAATGTTTAGGTATTCGGTATTTTTATTTAAGGCTTTTAAACAAAAATATAAAGAAACCAAGAATGTAAAAGAGTCTTTAATTTGGGCTATTAAAAATTCTTTGTCTCCTTTTGAAAATCTATTAAAAACAAAAGGTTTAAATAAAACGGAACTTTTTTCTGAACTTATGTTTTTTTCTTTGATATCGATTGTTGGAACGCTTGAGCTTATATATACATTTTTACCAACTGTTATTGGTGGTGATGATGCAGATGGTAGTCGTGTGTGGAATCATATACTTGGTCGAAATTCTAGTTCTGAATTTAAGTTAGCAAGTATGGGGCTTTGGGGTTATCTATCATTTGTGATTATTAAAAGAGCTGTAAAAACTTATAAGACTTACATAAAAGATAATATAGAAAATTATGATATTTGTTCGACAACGTAAAAAGAGATTATCTCTTTTTGATTTTGTTGATTCAAAATAATCATATCTCCGTTGGGCAAAACATCATGAAATCTCCCCCAAACAAAAGTACCATCCATTTTGTGTACCTTGATGCTTTTGCCCACATAACTTTGATTATTTTTCCAGAGATTATAAATCTCATCAAATTCAAGATTAAGCCATTTTTGATAATAAGAATCTAAGTTTTTAATTATTGTATCAAACAAAACTTTGTTATCTATTTCTTTATTTATAATTTGTCTCAAGCTAATTGCGATATCATAAATACTGTCTTGCTCTGAGATTATATTATTACTGTTGATTGCAAAGGAAGCGATAATTGCTTTTGGTGTGTTACCTTGCCAAATAAGATCAAGTAAGATCCCTCCAACTTTTTTGTTTTTATACATAAAGTCATTGGGCCATTTTAATTCTACATTATATTTTTTTAGGGCATCGAAGATGCCTAGCGTTAGCGCCATGTTCAGTTGATTTAGCTTTTGTTCGAGATCTGAAGATTTTACAATTTCAGGTTTTAGTAAAATAGTAGCGATAACTTGTTCTGGATAACTTTTCCAAATTCTATTCTGTCTGCCATGAGTATATTCATGGATATCACAAAGAAATATAGCACCGTCAGGTGCAGTATCAATATTGTTTTTTGTCCATTCAATAGAACTGTAACATTTTGTTTTATGATAAGTTTTGTTACCGATGATCATGATTTTTTATTTAATATTGAACTTGCCACGGACTTCGCGTTCAGCTTGTCTCTTAATATCTTGGTCACGAAGCTCACGCTTTTTACCAGCAGCCTTTTTATGCTTAGCCAGACCAATCTCAACCTTGATATAACCACGTTCGTTAAAATACATTTTTAATGGTACAAGCGTTAGGCCTTTGCGAGAAATATCACCGATTAATTTATGGATCTCTCTTTTATGTAACAAAAGTTTTCTTGTTCTTCGTGTTTTATCTTCTTTAGAGTATGCATGAGAGTATGCAGCAATATGACAATTAATTAAATTGACTTCGCCTTTATGCAAAGTGGCAAAAGCCTCATTTAAAGATATATTCTTTTGACGAATAGCTTTGACTTCATCACCGGTCAGAACTATACCAGTCTCAAACTTGTCTTTGATTTCGTAATCGTGAAATGCTTTTTTATTAGTTGTTATAATCTTCATTTTACCATTTGTAACTTTATAGAAAACTTTTTAAACATAAAACTAGCAATAGGGTAACAAATTAATGCCGCCACTATGCCCAGGATATTACCCCCAATCAAAAACGACCATAAGCAGATTTTACCAGAGCCAAAGACTTTTGCCAAAGGGATCACTAAAGAAGGGGTGATATGTAAAAAATCATGCATAAACCAATATCCAAATATATAATCTAGCGTAAAGAATGGGATCATTGTCCATGGATTGTTGAATGATGATACAAAGAATAGTATTGGTAAATTTAGTCTGAATAACCATTTAAATAGCAGCATCATAATTGTGTGGGCTCCTGGGAAAGGAGAAAATGCTATGTAAATGCCTAGAGTAACAGATAATGCTAGTTTGTTTGGTGACATGTTGGATGTAAGGGCTTTTTTAAAGATATTTTTGGTTTTTTTTACAATATTCATTACAATCCCTTATACGTGTTATAGTATTAAAAATCTAATAATCTAAAAATATTATGTTATTTATTAGGAGATTTGTATTCATGAATAATAACAGAAATAAGTTTAAAATAATATTTTTGACAATATTTACGCTCTTTATAACCTTTGTTGGGTTACCCTGTGTTGGTGATGAAGCAGAGACTCAAGCTCCTGCACAAAGGTTTGATTCTTATACCCTAAAAGGTCAAATTCAAGTAAATCCAGATTGCAAGCATACCCCAGGGTTTAGGGTTTTATTTGATGGCCAACAGGTTACAAGCAACCAGGGCGGTTCATATACTTTCCCTAATCAAGATAAGAAACTTGAAAAATATAGATTAATTATATGTAAAAACTTTAAACAGAATTTTGATAAAATTAATACTATTGAAAACCTAAGTGTTACTTCTGACAAGCCTTATAAATATTTTTCTTTTAAGATGACAGGAACAACTGAAAAAGGTGAAGATATTTGGAAAAAGAAAGATAAGGGATCTTTAGAAAAGAAGAATTTTATTGTTCCGAGCAAGTGTATAATAGCTCAGATTAATCCAAAGTATGTTGATAAGGTTGATGTTTGGAATATAAATCTTGCTGGCAATTTTATTAAGCTTCCCAAAATTGTTCTAAAGGATGATATTGATGAACAAAAGCTTAAAAGAGAAGCTAATAAGTCTTTATTATACTCTTTAGAGTCTGTGCCTTTTCATGAGGCTATAAAAGAGAAAGAGCGTAAGGATGCAAGAATTTCTGAGCAGCCAGTAGCTCAAGTTGTTCTATCCCAATAGAGATCATACCCTATTTCTTCTATTTTTATAGTTGATATTTTATTTACATAATTTCTTATTAATTGAAAGTCTATTTCTCGTGTTTCTTCCTCAAATATTATCCCTATTAGGTCGATAATGAGTATGGGGTTTATTGTTGGATTATAATGGTTTAATCCAATTTCTACTCGTTCAATTATTTCAGGACGTAACACTCTAATATTATTGGTTTTTATGATTTTGTATTCGTTTGGAGTTTTTACGAATACGTATGATTCATCATTATTGTTGCAATCTTTATAAGTATATCGTCCAGAGTATATGCTTGAGATGTTTGAGAATAATATAAATACAAAGAAAAATTTGTTTATCATGGTAAACTCTCCTACCCTTTGTTTTTGATTATATAGGCTATAAGAGAACCGTCACAATAGGCAAGTTATTCAAGATTGTGTTTGTATAATTTGGAGGTCAAGATATTTAATGGTTCTTTCTTTTAGATACTCTTTGATCAATTTACGAACTTTTTTCTGTGTTTCAGGTTCTCCCAGATATATCTTTCTCAAATCTATAACCAGGATGACACCTTCATATTTTGCTAAGGCTTGATTTACTCGTATTTTGACTTCTGGGCTTAGAGGGTTTTCTTGTCTTATTGATGGTATCTTGTAGATATCATTTTTTATACGACTAGATCTGATTCCTGAATAACCAGAATAAAATATTGAGAAAAATACAAAACAAATTAGGTTGATTTTTTTGTTAGGCTTATTAATCTTGTTTCCTTCCTTTATTATTATGTTGATGATTTGATTTGTTGTCTTTTCTATTTCTATTATTTTGTCTTTGTTGTTGTCTCCTTTTTGTCTCAAGTCTTTCAACCCAACGTTGTTCCATGAATAATCGATGGCACATGAATGAATTACCTGCATTTAAACCAAAGAAAGCTGTGCAGAAACAAGACAATAAAGTTATTTTATAAATTTTTTTCATATGTAAATTCACTGTATTTTATGTAGGGAGTTAAATTAAATATTAATTTATAACGAGTGTTAATTAATATCAAAATATATAATATTTTGCAAGTAGATCTATACTCGTAATTCAGCTATATAGGCACTCCCCTAAGCTTTTTGGGTTATGCCTTATTTTAGCATAATCATTACAAACTCTTGAATATTTTGGTGCTTTTGGTTTAACTTTAGTTAGATATAATTTTATATTAATCAAATCGAGGGGGAAGGGTATGTTAGGTTATCAACTATTATTATTTGCATTTGTCTCAGGAGTGCTTGCGAGTTTCACTCCATGTATCTATCCAATGATTCCAATAACGATAGGAATCTTGCAGTCACAAGCTTCAAAAACTTTATTTCGTAATTTCCTATTATCTTTTTGTTACGTGCTAGGTATAGCAACAGTGTATGCCATTCTAGGCTATGTTGCAGCAACCACCACTGTAATCTTTGGGCAATGGCTTATAAACCCATGGGTGGTTGGCTTAATAATTCTATTTTTTATTTATATGGCATTCTCTATGTTTGGATTTTATGAAATCTACATGCCACGTTTTTTAACAAAACAAAGGGATGTTAAAGTTGGTGGGTCATTATTCTATGGTTTCTTATTTGGAGCAGTCTCAGGCACTGTTGCATCTCCATGTCTTACTCCTGCATTAGCAATATTGTTAGGTGCTGTAGCAAAAGCGGCAAATCCTATTTTAGGCTTTTTCACATTGTTTTTCTTTGCATTTGGAATGGGTTTATTATTGATTGTTATAGGAACTTTTTCTACAACCCTCTTTTTATTGCCAAGAGCTGGATTGTGGATGACGGAGATAAAGAAATTCTTTGGGTTTGTGCTTTTAGGAATGTGCGGATATTTCCTTCAACCATTTTTACCAGCTTTTATAATCATGAAAATATATGCAGTTTTATGTATGATTGCAAGTATATATTATTTTGTTACAGCCAGGGGTAATAAAATTAAGTTCCTTTTAGGAATAGCTCTAGCAATTTTGGCGTTCGTTTTACTATCATGGGGAATATCTAGTTATATAAAATTAGTTATTTAACCTTGATAGGAAATTTATTATGGCAAGAGCTTTTGCATTAGGTAACCGGAATATTTTAGTTTGCCTAGATAAAGATGCTCAAATAAGAGATTTTTATTATCCGTATGTTGGTCAAGAAAATCATGTACATGGTAAAATGCACAGGTTTGGAACATGGGTAGACGGCCAATTTGATTGGTTTGAGTCTGATGATTGGCAAAAAAAACTTTCTTATAAAAAAGATAGCCTGGTGACTGAAGTTTGTGCCATTAATAATAAGCTCAAGTTAGAGATAATAATAAATGATACCGTACATTATCAAAAAAATATTTTCTTAAGAAAAATTAGAATAAAAAACTTTTCAGATAAAAAACAAGATATAAAACTGTTTTTACATCAGGTTTTTCAGATAGCCGGCTCAAGCATTGGTAATACTGTTTATTATAATCCACAACTAAAAGCGCTAGTTTTTTATAAAGACAAAAACTATTTTTTGATAAATGGCTTAATTTGTAATAGCGAGATACATGGTATAACAGATTATGCGACAGGTGCCTTTGAAAGTAGGGGCTTGCAAGGCACCTATATTGATGCTGAAGATGGCAAATTATCTAATAATCCGATAGAGCATGGTTCTGTTGATTCCACGATCTCTTTCGAGTTTGTATTAGATAGTAAGGAAAGTAAGATTGTTTATTACTGGGTATGTGCTGGTGAAAAAAATACAGAAATAACTGAGCTAAATGAATTTGTAATTAAAAATAAGCCAGAAGAGCTAATTGATCAGACCGGAAAATATTGGCAAGCATGGGTAAACAAGTATAAATTTGATTTCTTTGATTTGAATGAAAACATAGTAGATTTATTCAAGCGGTCTTTGTTGTTGGTAAGTACGCACGTAGATAGGCATGGTGCTTTTATAGCATCTGGTGACTCAGACACTCTCTTTTTAAAAAAAGATACATATGCATACATGTGGCCTCGTGATGGAGCACTTATTGCCAGATCTTTAGATCGTGCTGGATATCAAGATATAACTCAAGAATTTTTTGGGTTCTGTTGTAAGGCTATGACTAAAGATGGATATCTTTTTCACAAGTATAATGCCAATGGCTCTCTAGGAAGTTCTTGGCATGCATGGATTCATGAAGGACATTTTCAGTTACCTATTCAGGAAGATCAGGGGGCATTGGTTCTTGATGCTTTATGGAAACATTATGCACAATACAAAAACGATGATTATATAAAAACAATTTTTGATTATTTTATTAAGCCTAGTGCAAATTTTATGTGTGATTTTATGGACGAAGACTTAGGTTTGCCTAAAGAGAGTTACGATCTTTGGGAAGAAAAATTAGGGATACACACTTTCACTTGTGCAACTGTTTATGCTGGTCTAAAAGCTGCATATAATTTTACAAAGATTTTTGGTGATATATCTTTGGCTGATAAATATTTGCATACAGCAGAAACTATAAAAGAAAATATTATAAAACATCTTTATGACCCAGAAGAAAAATTTTTCATAAAAGGACTTTATTATAAAGATGGTCAACTTAAAAGAGATTGTGTAGTTGATAGCAGTAGCTGCTACGGTATATTTGAATACAAAGTTTTACCTGTAGATGATCAACGAGTAAAATCAAGTATGGCATTCTTTAGGTCTAAATTAACATGTTCGGGTTCTATTGGTGGTTACGCAAGATATGAAAACGATAATTATTATAGGGTTACTAACGAGACGACTGGTAATCCATGGTTTATAACTAGTTTATGGTTGGCTGAGTATTATATAGATTTAGCTAAAAATCTAGAAGATTTAAAACCAGCCGTAGAGATTTTTGGGTGGGTTAACAAGTATAAAATGGAAACGGGAGTTTTATCTGAACAATTAAATCCTAAAACAGGAGAGCCTCTTTCTGTTGCACCGTTAACATGGAGCCATGCAGGTTTTATTATTGCGGTAAATAAATATTTAGACAAACTAGATAGGTTAGGTATTTGTAAGATGTGTAATCCGCCTAAAATAAAAACAAATAATGGGAGCTAAGGGGACAAATAATATTGGGGGAGAAATGAAGATTAGGGTGTTAAAGCTTGGGTGGGAGTTTCCACCTAACAGTTGGGGTGGTCTTGGTGTGGCTTGTCATGGTCTTGTGAGTGCGCTTGTTAAGCAAGATACACAAATAGATTTAGTTTTGCCGTGTAATCTTAAAAGCGAAATAAGCAATTGTAAGATAGTATCTACAAATGATAATAAATTTTCTTTAAAAAATACTCATGATAACTTGTACAAAAATCTATTATCAAAGATTAATCATTACACTAGGGCATGTAAAAAAATATGCTTAAAAAAAACTTTTGATGTTATTCATGCACATGATTGGATGACTTTTCAGGCCGGCGTAGCCGTAAAAAAGATAACAGGTAAGCCTCTTTTTTTACATGTTCATTCAGTAGAATTTGATAGATCTTTATATAAGTGCAGAAATAAAAAGACATGTAAGATTGAAGAGTTTGGCTTTTATAATGCAGACAAAATTTTTACCGTAAGTAAGGTAACTAAAGATAAAATAATAAAATATTATAAAATTCCAGAGCATAAAATAGAGATTGTTCATAATGGGATCGCTCCTGATTCTGAGTATGTAACAGAAAAAGATCTTGATAAAAAGTTTGCGAAAAAGAGTAGAGTTTACAAGGTTTTATTCTTAGGTCGCCTGACTTTCCAAAAAAACCCAGAGTCTTTTATTAAATTAGCTAATAAAATTCTAAAAAAGAATTCTAATATAGAGTTTATTATTGCAGGTGATGGGGATTTAAAAACTAAACTTATAAAACAAGTTCTAAAGCTGAAAATTAAAGATAAGATTAAATTTGTGGGATATTTAAAGGGTAAACAGATAGACCAAGCTTATAAAGATTCAGATCTTTATATTATGCCTTCACGTAACGAGCCTTTTGGTCTTACGCCTCTTGAATCTATGAAGAATGGTACGCCGGTTGTTATTACAAAGGTTGCAGGTGCGTGTGAAGTTATTAAGAATTGTTTAAAAGTTGATTTTAAAGATATAAATTCTGTAAGTAAGAAGATTATAAACTTATTAGAGAGTAGAGATGAGCTTAAAAAACTTTCTTTAGATGGCTTACAAGAGGTTAAATGTTTAACTTGGGATGAGCCTGCGCGCAAGTGTGTTAAAATTTATAAAGAGTTTTTGTCTGGAGCCCAGAATGCCAATATTCAAAGAAGAGATTTTAAAAGAAAATTGTAATCCCAATAACGAATTTGTTTTATCGTGTGATATTGGCGGCACAAACAGCCGCCTTGCTCTTGTTGATATCACAAACAAAACCCCTGAAATAATATCGATATTATATTTTAAGAGTAAAACTTTAAAAGATTTTATAAAGCCTATAAATCAAGTTTTGGATTATTTTAAAGAGAAATATAATATAAAACTCATAAAAGCTGTCTTTGCTGTCGCTGGTAAAATATCTGGTGATAATAAATCTGTTTGTGTTACTAATCTTGGGATAACTCTAGACTTAGATCAAATTCTAAAAGAAACTCAGTTACAGCAAGCCCACTTGTTAAACGATTTTCAGGCAATATCTTATGGTCTAAAAGTTCTGCCACCAGAATCTATAATTCAAGTCACTAAAAATATCAAACCTAGTTTAAATTCTAACTCTGTTATCATCGGTGCTGGCACAGGGCTTGGTGCAAGTGTGTTAGTTTGGGATAATAAAAATAAAACTTACTTAAATGTTGCATCTGAGGCTGGACACACAGATTTTGCAATACAAGATCAAGATGAGCTTGAGTTAGCAGAGTTTATAAAACAAAATAGAGCTAAAGATAATGATAAGAATCTTGAATGCGAAGAGCTGGTGTCTGGTTCTGGGATATCCAATATTTATAAGTATTTAGAAGAAGATATGATCTTTGAAGTTACTCCTGAACATAAAGAAATTATAGGTGAGCATTATTCTTCTGTATTAATATCTGAAACAAAACATAAAGATGTTTTAAGTAAGAACACTTTTAAATATTTTACAAAGTTTTATGCTAGGTTAGCCAAAAATATGGCTTTAAATAATCTTGCTTCTGGCGGTATTTTTATTGTAGGCAAACTTTCTGCACAAAATCTTGAGATCTTTCAAACAGATGTTTTCTTTAATGAATTTCTTAATAGCTTTAAGTTTGAAAGCTTTCTAAAACAGGTTCCTATTTTTGTTGTAATGGATTACAATGCTGGCTTATTAGGTGCTGCTAGTTTTTTAATTAAGTAATTTTAGAAGGTTTTCATGAACAAAATCATAAGATATTTATTAGTATTATTTTTTGTTTTTAGTGGTATTGGTGCGATGGAACAGGAGAAGATACCTTTTGGACGAGTATCAGTTACTTTGAGTGTTCCCGATAGAGATCTTGATAATTCATTTGGTCTTAATAATCCTAGTGGAACACTTAGTGGCTTTTTGCCTTTCTATGGTATTGCGCACCTACAACAATTTGATAAAATTCCTAAGCGGTTGGTTAGGAAGTTAGTCTTTGATTTTTCTAAAAAATCATTTGAGAATATTCCAACAGAAAGTCTGTTGAGTTTGATTAGGCAGTTTCCGTGTCTAAAATTTATAGGGTTTAATTTCAGAGATTTTGTTCCTGGTGACTTTATTGAAAGATTAAAAGACATTCTATATTGTAATGCTTCAGAAGTTGTTATTAAGTGGGATGATTGTGAGTCTGCGGCTACTTTAGAGTATGATTTAGATAATTACATACTTACATATTGTTTTAACAGTGCGTTTCCTGATGACAACGTTAGAAAAGATGCTTTTGATGTAAAAAAATTTTTTAAGGATACTTTTACATGCAAAGAAGTTGATTATTAAATGATCAAATGCAATTTTGATTTATTAGATGCTGTTGTAAGTTTTTTCTAATTTCAAAAAAAAGGAGTTGGTGATGTTTCGTAGAATTTATATCTTTTTAATTTTATTGGTTTTAAGTTCTAATAATTTGTATTTGATGCAGGAACAAGATCAAACGCCTTTATTGCTTGATGAGTATTGCCTGCCATTTTCGATACCAAATCAACCACCTTTATTTCTGGACGTTTACCACATGCCATTTACAATGATACCTGATCAATCTACATCTTTGCCTGAGTGGTTTATTTGTATTAGAGATTTAGAGGAATTAACGGTCTATATTGCTCTTGGATTAGGTGCAGAGTCTAATTTATATTTTGATTTGCAAGATAATCCAGAATGCGTAATTAATGCTTTAAGCGCGCCTCGAGGTAAAAAGTTTTTAGAACAATTAAGAGATTGGAAAACGAAAATAAGATTTCATGTTGATAAGGAATTTTGTTCGGAGTTTATCCGGTTGTTTTCTGATAGTCGACATTCTGTTTCATCAGAAGGCTCATTTGATTACGGATGTATTCGGTTCTTAACTAATAAAGAGATTAAAATGAAAAAAGCTAAAGATCGCCTTTATCAGTCAAGGCCTTTTTCTCAAGAAGAAGCAATTATTCTTAAGAAAATTAAGCAGGTAAATGACAATCTTGAGTCTTTGTTTATTAGTAATAAAAATAGAAACAAAGAAAAATCTTATCAAAATGAAAAGTATTTAAACAAAAAGTTTAGAGCCCCTCATAGATAAGTTTTGTTAGAGCAGGGATAAATCCCTGCTCTTTTTTAGTTTAGGTTAAAGTCTTTATTTAAAAGTAGTTTCTATTGTTTCGAAAACTTTGTCATCTTTTATAAAGATCCAAGTTGGAAGCCTAAAACGTTGAATTTATAAGAGTTTTTTCTGTAATTTGTTTTTTATTCTTTTTACTTTATGATTTTGAATCACTTAAAAAGCATCAGTTTATTAACAGCACGATAATATTGAAAAGGGTTTAACTTATGAAAAACAAAATGATCAAATTAGCATTTTTATTCTTGTTGGGGGTTAACGGTTTAAGCGCAAGTCTTGATGGTGCGTCTTGTGATTGTATAACTTCTCATAAGATTGCTTCTTCTTGTAAACCGAGCAAAGTTCTATGTCGTCGGATTTACGAATTAAGTGCTTTGCGGGAAGATAATCTTCAGATAGATGATGATAGTAAGATTGATTCTATTTTTGTTACTTTTCATGTTAATTTTAAAAAAATTGATGAGTCCAGCTTTATTGGAAAATATAATCCTGCAGTAATAGTAGAAAGTATTAGTAAAATGACCCAAGTTGAAGATGCTTATATATATTTTAATTTTAAAAATGGAGAACCTTCTTCTGAGTTTTTACAAGCTTCAGGTTTGAATGGTTTTGATATAAAACGTTATAAAAGAACTGATAGGTATTATTGGACGGTGAGAATTGTTGGACGTAGAGGACAGTTTTAGTATCATAAAATTTACATGAATAAAATTAAAAAAAAGAGCAGGGATAAATCCCTGCTCTTTTTTAGTTTAGATTAAAATTTCTATTTAAAAGTAGTTTCTATTGTTTCAAAAAACTTGTCTTCCTGTAGTCCACCGACAGTTTTTTCTAGAACTTTGCCATCTTTAATAAAGATGAAGGTAGGAACACCTAAAATTTCATACTCTTTAGCAACAGAACCAAATTTGTCAGCATCAACAGTAACAAAAGTTACATCTTCAAATTTTGTTGCTGCTTTTTTATAAACAGGTTCCATAACTTTACAGGCACCACACCAGCCAGTTTCAAACTTTAGAACCACTGGCTTTTTAGAATGGATTAACTTTTTGAGATCTGCTTCAGAATTGATTTTGACAACTTTGTCTTCGATGACAACAACTTTACTATCTTTAGGTTCTTGATCCTTTGTTTTGTCATCAGACCATTTGCAGCCAGAAATTAGAGGCAAGCTCGAGATCAAAAATAACGCAATAGCCTTATTCATACTACTCTCCTATACATTGTAAAAAATGTTCTTCCTTTTAAAATATATAATATCTGGAAAATTTTGAGTTGTATATATAATATTAATTTTATACTTTCAGTGCCAGAGAAAGGTTAGAAAATGAGTAGAGCTAAATTTTTGTCGTTACTTTTTATCTCGATTTTTGTTTTTATATTTATAAAAATATATCAACATAACCAATTAATAAAACTAAATTATGAAAAACAGAGAGCTCAAAAGAATATAAGTGAGCTTAAAGGAAAAAAGGAAAATCTTTTAGTACAGCTTTATACCTTAAAAAATCAAGATAAAGTTAAGCAGTTTGCCTGCCAAGACTTAGGTATGAAGCCGTTAAAGTTGTCGCAAATAGTAACCATTACAGAAAAAAATCTTTAAATATATTGGGGTGGTAGGTCATGTTAAAAAAGAATTATAAACCACGCATATTTGTAGTTTTATCCTTCTTTTTTGTTCTTTATATAGTAATTTTTGCAAGACTTTTTTTGGTTCAAGTTTATAGACAAAATTTTTTCCAAAACTTGGCAAAGCAGCAGTATGAAGTTGAACTTAAAATAAGTCCGTTGAGGGCGCGTATATATGATAAAAATAAAGAGCCTTTAGCTTTAAACAAAGATACTACTTCTGTTTTTATATTACCCAAGCAGTTTACAGAAACTAGAAATACTGAAAAATTCCTGAATAGATATTTCAGGAATATATATAGAAAAATAAAGCTGGATAAAAATAAAAAATTTGCGTGGCTTGAGCGGGGTTTAACGGAGTCACGCTTAGAGTGGTTTAAGAATTTTGATCTGAAAGATATTCATTTTGTAAGTGAGCCTCAAAGATTTTATCCTTTTTCTTCTACGTCAACAATTGTAGGATTTACCGACATAGATAATATTGGTATTGCGGGCACAGAGTTGGAGTTTGATCGACGCCTT
Organism: uncultured Pseudomonadota bacterium; assembly: GCA_964453985.1. Taxonomy (GTDB): domain Bacteria; phylum Babelota; class Babeliae; order Babelales; family UASB340; genus CAYVQB01. Next base: position 24,663 of record CAYVQB010000005.1, on the reverse strand, counting down.
GCTGGTTATCCAACAACAGTCAAAGTAGAACAAGATGCAAGGTCAGGGCATTTTTATTTTGAAAAAGAGATTTTACAAGAAGGCGAAAAGGGCGAGACTGTAAGCTTAACCATCGATAGTAAGTTGCAATATCTTGTTTATGATGAATTAAAAAAGACAGTTGATAATTTTCAGGCAAAGTCAGGTTCAGTGTTGATCATGGAGCCTGATACTGGCAAGATTCTTGTTATGGCTAATTATCCTGATTTTGATCCAAATCAAAAAGATATAAAATTTATAGAAAATAGTAAGAATAAAATTGTTACAGATCTTTATGAGTTAGGCTCAGTTGTAAAAGCTTTTACTGCTTTGGCTGCCTTAGAAGAAGAGGTTGTTACTCCCGATGAACTTTTTGATTGTGAGGGTAAATTTGCATATATAGATAAGTTTAGGGTAGAGAATTGGAAGCCTTTGGGGATTCTGTCTTTCTCTGATGTTATAAGATATTCAAGTAATGTTGGTACTGCTAAGGTTGCAAAACGTTTGGGGCCTAAACTTTATACACAACTTTTAAGGCTGGGTTTTGGTAGCAAGACTAATATAAGGTTTCCTGGAGAACGTGCCGGTTTTGTAAACCCTCCAAATAATTGGTCGCGACCTTCTGTTATGGTTATGTCATTTGGATATGAGATAATGGCCTCCTTGTTACAATTAGGTAAAGCGTTTTGTATTATAGCCAATGGTGGTTATGATTTTGATCCTATTTTAGTAACTAATCCTCCAAGAAATCGTAATACCGCGCATCAAAAAATTTATAAAACTGAAGCTATAGAGCAGACTAAAGATATTTTACAAACTATTGGTAAGAATTATGCACAAGGTTTGCAGGGCTACCGTGTGATGGGTAAGACTGGTACAGCACGTGCTGTTAAAGATGGTAAGTATTCAAGGAAGTATCATATTTATTCTTTTGGTGGAATTATTGAAAAGGATGATTATAAAAGAGTGGTTGTGACCTTTATTCAGGAACCTAAGGGTGCTGGTTTATGGGCGTCCCAGGTTACAGCACCCTTATTTAATAACGTTGCACAGAAGATGATCATTTACGATCTAATGCATCCAGCTTTATCTCAAACTTAGGTGCTTTAGTTCCTCTAAACTTTTCATTTTTAATTTTAAGCAACTAATTAAATCTATTAACAAGTTGCATGCGTCAGACTCTGAGATTTCTACTTTTTGATTTTGATTATATTTTTCTAATAATGGTTGAAATTTATCATGAAATTCTTCTGGAATATAAATTTTATATAGCTCCCAGTTTTTGATTATAGATTTTACGAAATTTGTATAAGTAACTTGTACCAGATTGCTTAAGTGTTTTTCACAGAGATGGTGGGCTACTAGATAAACAGGTATTCCAATAAGATAAGATGCTGTATTAAAAGAACTCCCTTTGTTTATTTTTCCTAATATCTTTTTTAATAAAGCCCCTGCTGATATTGCTACTATTGTAGAGAGTGTGGCATTTAAGGTTACATTTTTCTTTGTTTTAAACTTAGCTTCTGGTTTTAATAGGTTAAGAAGTTTGGAGCAGGTGTCATAATCTGCATTTATTTGAGATTCTATGATTGATTCTGTTGTTATTACTGGCTTATTTTCTTTTTTAGGTTTGATGACTTTAGGTTTAAAGAGGTCTTTTTTTGTTGCGTTTAATTTTGTTTGTGCTGCATATAGATTTTGCGCTGATAAAGTGATTACAAGCAATGCCATTTGTGTTAAAAAGAATCTTTTCTTCATATGATCTCCCTTAAGTAAAGAATAATAATTATTTTTTCAATGAGTTTAGTCTAGCTATCAAAGATTGTAGAGCGTTTTGTTTTTCTTGAGCATAAATAGATAAGTTTTGCTTATACAAGAATTTTTTATTAATTTCCATTAAGTCTTGTATTCGTGTAATTGTAGATTTTATATATCTTTTATCGTGCAGATCTATTTTTCTAAGACCATTTGCGATTTGTTGTAGTAATCCGGGACTTGTTCTGCTTATTAATAGAATGAATGCGCAGGAGTAATTTGAGTTGTTATAAGTGTTTATTATGTGAGCAAATTGATCAGATAGAGAGTAATGGAGATGTGTGTGCCTTTGCATTGAAAGAAGGTTTGATTCTGTTAAATTTATTAATAAAACTAGCGAGATTAGGATTTTCTTCACTACTTAACCTAATAAAAAAGCCGTTCGAAAAACTCGAACGGCAAATCTTAAAACTTTTTCTAAAAAAAACTAAGCAATAGCTTTGAATTTATCAAAAACCTTTTCTTTGTTTAATTCAGAAATATTTATAGTCTCAATTTTTTGTCCAGCTGATTTATAAAAATCAATCAAATCAGTTTCATGTTTTTTATAAACTGTGAAGCGATCTTTAATGACTTCAGGTTTATCATCTTCTCTGGTAACTATTCTTGTGCCACATTTTGGACATTTGCCGCCATCTTCAATTCCTGGCATTGCAATATTATAAACAGCTTTACATTCTTTATTAGGGCAAACTCTTCTGCCTGAAAGACGAGAAACAATTTCTTTTTCTGGCATATCTAAAGCGATTATTCTCAAGTTATGTTCAGGTAGATCTGTTTTAATAATCTTTAATAAGCTTTCTGCCTGTTCTTTAGTTCTAGGAAAACCATCAAGAATTATGTTTTTATTACTGTCTTTTTTAGAAATAAGCCAGTCTTTAACCATATCTGTGATCAATTGATCAGGAACAAGTTTCCCTTTATCTAAATAATCTTTAACCTTTTTACCAATCTCTGTACCTTTTGCGATATTTTCTCTTAAAAGATCACCGGTAGAAAGAGTTAAATAATCTAATTGATCTACTACTTGTTCTGCGAGCGTACCTTTTCCAGACCCTGGAGCTCCAAAGAAAGAAAAGATTGTTTTATTTTGTTTTTGCATTGTGTCACCTTTCCAGCAAGATGTAAGTGATACTAGTAATATTAAACCAACAAATAAATTAAATTTTTTCATATTATTTTCCACAACATTTTTTAAACTTTTTACCAGAACCACAAGGGCAAGGATCATTTCTTTTTACCTTAGGTTCATCTCTATGTACAGTTCTGCTTTCTTTGCTACTATCGTCACCACCTATTTGCAAGTTGGCAAGTTCTTTTTCTTTTTCTTGTTCTATAGAATGTATAGCTGCAGAATCAAAGTTCTCTGGTCGCATTCTGAATATTCTTTGTACAATATCCCATTTGATTTGGCGCATCATATCCTGAAAGAGTTCAAAAGCTTCTTTTTTATATTCAACCAACGGGTTCTTTTGGCCGTAACCACGTAAGCCAATACCTTCTTTTAAGTGATCGATATTTTGTAAATGATTTTTCCATGCTTGATCAACAGTTTCTAATAGTAGCCATTTTTCAGCATCGTTAACTATTTCTTCAGGTATTAAGTTTCTGTATTGTTCGTATTCATAAGCTAAAAGATCTGTAATTTTGTTTTCAAAATTTATAGAGTCTGATTTATTAAGATCAGCTTTATCAAAAGTTGCTTTTGGAATATTAGTTAACTTTTCTAAAGAATTAAGAATCTCAGCTTCAGCTTGTTGATCACATCTGGTTTTAGGACAATAAATACCAAACAGATTGCTTATGATATCCCTTATAATACTCTTTACAAGGTCTAGTAGCTGTTGTGACCCTTCAAGAATATCTCGACGATAATCATAGATTACAGTTCTTTGTTGGTTCAATACATCATCATATTCTAAAAGATGTTTTCTAATTTCAAAGTTGTGTTTTTCGACTTTTTCTTGCGCTTTTTCTATGCTACGGGAAACCATATTATGCTCAATGCTCTCTCCAGGTTTCATACCAATACGCATCATAGTATTTTTAAGCTTTTCTCCACCAAAGACTCTTATGAGATCATCTTCTAAGGATAAATAGAACTTTGATGAACCGGGATCACCTTGACGACCAGCTCGACCTCGTAACTGGTTATCAATACGTCTGCTTTCATGACGTTCTGTACCAATAATACGTAAGCCGCCAAGCTCTATAACGCCCTCGCCTAGTTTAATATCGGTACCACGACCAGCCATATTCGTAGCAATAGTAATTTTACCTTGCTCACCAGCTTCTTTAACAATCTCAGCTTCACGTTCATGTTGCTTTGCGTTCAAGATATTATGGGGTACACCTTCATTGTATAAGATATGACTCAAATATTCTGATGTTTCGATTGCAACTGTACCTACAAGTACAGGTTGTTTGCTTGCGTAACATCTTTTTATATCTTCAGCCACTGCTTGAAATTTGTCATCTCTTGTTAAGAAAATAATATCAGCTTGATCGTCACGGACCATTGGTCTATGTGTTGGTATAACTGTTACGCCCAGTTTGTAGATATTATGAAACTCGGCTACCTCTGTTTCTGCTGTACCTGTCATACCTGCAAGTTTATCATACATTCTGAAGTAATTTTGCAATGTAATGGTTGCAAGAGTTTGGTTTTCTTTTTCAACCTTCACGCCTTCTTTAGATTCTAAAGCTTGGTGCAGGCCATCACTATATCTTCTTCCAGCTAGAATTCTTCCGGTGAATTCATCAACAATTAGAACTTCACCATCTTTTACAACGTAGTCAACGTCTTTAGAGAATAAAGCGTTAGCTTTTAATGCTTGTTGTGCATGGTGCAAGTGTAGAATATTTTCTGGTGCGTACAAGTTGTTTACGCTCATTGCATGTTCAATTTTGTCTATACCTGATTCTGTTAATTGTACAGATTTTGCTTTTTCGTCTACTTCAAAATCGTCTTCTTTTTTCAAGCCTAAAACTGCTCTGTTTGCTACATGATAAAGATCACTGCCTTTTTCACTTGGCCCAGAGATAATAAGAGGCGTTCTTGCTTCGTCAATTAAGATTGAGTCTACTTCATCGACAATTGCATAATGTTGATCTCTTTGTACGTAATCTTTGAGATCAAATTTCATATTGTCACGTAAGTAGTCAAAACCAAATTCGTTATTTGTACCGTATGTAATGTCGGCGTTATATGCTTTTTTACGTTCTTCGTCATTCATCATATTTTGTATGATGCCAACTTCCATGTTTAAGTGATGGAACACTGGGCTCATCCATTCAGCGTCACGTTTTGCTAGGTAATCGTTTACTGTTATGATGTGTACGCCTTTGCCGGCCAGTGCATTTAGATAAATTGCTAGGGTTGATGTGAGGGTTTTACCTTCACCGGTTCTCATTTCAGCTATTTTGCCTTCATGAAGAACTATTCCACCGATTAGCTGTACGTCGTAATGACGTTCGCCTAATTTTCTTTTACTTGTTTCACGAACTACAGCAAAGGCTTCTGGTAGGATGCTATCCAGCGATTCACCTTTTGCGATTCGTTCCCTGAAAAAATTTGTTTTTTCTGTTAACTCACAATCTTTGAGATTTTGCATCTCTTCTTCTAGTAAGTTGATCTTTTGTACGATTGGTTGCATTCTTTTGAGCTCGCGCTCATTTTTTGTACCAAGGAATTTTGCAAGAACTTTGGTTATCATCATGATTATCCCTTTAAATAACTAAATTTTTATTATGCTTTATATATTAGCATAAAGACTTGTTTAGGGACAATCTTGTTAATTTTTATAAGAAAAATCGACAACGATGTTTTTATTCTGTTTATTCAAGTCGAAGAGTAAATTCTTTTTTTTCGGAATGTTTTTCTCTATGTAATCTATAATAATTGGAGTAAATATAACAACGGGACGTGGATATGTTACAAGCTTTTTCCTATGTAAGAAATTCCATTTATGTCTCATAGCCTAAAGTTCATTGTGATTTGGTTATATTTTGTTAATGCTGACTTCTATTTGGGTAAGCTTATTAGGTAATTCCATTGGGTGCTTTTTAGGTTGCTTTTTTATTCATATTCTTTACAAAAAGAATCTCTTGGCATAAGTTTGACGATACAGTGCTGTCCAAATTACTAAGTTTTGAAATATAAACTTTAAAGGCAAAAAAATGCAGACAAAAGATCTTTTTGGGAAAGTATTAAGAATCAGTGGAACGGTTGTTGATGTTAAGTTTAAGAAAAACAATGTTCCTGCTATTAATAATAGGTTAATCATTACCTGTCAGGATAGATGCGAGGCTTTGGCTGCAAAAGAGCAGGTTATAAGCTTAGAGGTAGCACAGCATTTGGGCGATGGAGTTGTGCGCTGCATAGCCTTAGAACCCTTGGAGGGTATTACAAGGGGGTTAGAAGTTCAAGATACAGGAGAACCTATAACAGTTCCTGTAGGCCGCCCGGTCCTGGGCCACATATTTAATGTTTTGGGTGAAACAATTGATGGTACAAAAGATTTTAAATGTGAGCATCATTGGCCAATATACCGGCAAGCCCCAAGTTTAGTAGAACAAAAGATTAGTGAAGAAATTCTTGAGACAGGAGTGAAGGTTCTCGATCTTCTTTGTCCATATATTAAAGGTTCAAAAATTGGTCTGTTTGGTGGAGCCGGTGTTGGCAAAACTATTGTTGTACAAGAACTGATTCGTAACGTTGCAATAGAGCATGGCGGTTATTCCGTTTTTGTTGGTATTGGCGAACGAACCAGAGAAGGTAACGAACTTTGGATGGAAATGAAAGCCTCTGGAGTTATAGATAAAACAGCATTAGTTTTTGGACAAATGGGAGAAATGCCCGGAGCAAGGCTTCGTGTAGGACTTACAGGTCTTACAATGGCCGAGTATTTTAGAGATGAAGAAAATAAAGATACTCTTTTATTTATAGATAATATTTTTAGATACGTGCAGGCTGGTTCAGAGGTTTCTGCATTGCTAGGGCGTATGCCTTCTGCTGTTGGTTATCAGCCAACTTTGGCTTCTGAAATGGGTATGCTTCAAGAACGTATTACAAGTACGCAAAGTGGTTCTATAACTTCTATACAGGCTGTTTATGTCCCAGCTGATGACTATACCGATCCTGCTCCTGCTACAACATTCCAACACTTAGATGCCAGTACAGTGTTATCAAGAAAGATTGCCCAAGCTGGTTTATATCCTGCCGTTGATCCCTTAGAGTCTGTATCTAATGGTTTAAAACCAGAAATAGTTGGCCAAAAACATTATGATGTAGCACGTGCTGTACAGAAAGTTTTGCAAAAATATAAGGAGCTACAAGATATTATTGCAATATTAGGCATGGATGAGCTTTCTGATACAGATAAGCTTGTTGTGAGTAGAGCAAAAAGGATCCAAAAGTTTTTGACTCAGCCTTTATTTGTTGCGGCGCAACATACAAATATTCCTGGTAGATTTGTTCCTAGAGAACAAACAGTAGATGATTTTGAAAAAATAGTTTCTGGTCAGTGTGATGATATGCCAGAGCAGGCTTTTTATATGGTAGGTAATTTGCAAGAAGCCATAGAAAAAGCAAAGTCTATGGGTAGATAAATATGCAAAACTGTTTTGAATTAGAAATTGTTCGTCCTACAAAAACAGAACTTATAAAAATTGAGTGGGTTGAGGTTCAAAGCCCTAATGGTAACTTTGTGGTTGGCCCCGATCATTCACCTATTGTTTCTGTTCTGAAGTATCGAGGCAAGTTGACATATAAAGAGGTTGGGGTAGAAGAGCAGGTTGTTGATATTTATGGGGGTATCTTTTCGTTAGTTGATTCTCGGGCTACCGTTGTTTTGGATATATGAGCTGTACGTGCTATTGCTAATTTTTTGTTTTATGATAAATTTATATTTCATCAAAGAAGCTTAATATAATTTGGGTGAGGGTCTTTTTAGCTCATGTTTTGGGTAGCTTTTTTTTGCATAGTCGTTTTAATTTTTATTTTTTTTATTTATATAATCTTAAGGAGTCTTTCTTATGTTACCAAAGCCATTGCGCTTTTTATGGGGTGATTTGACTGGAGAAGAGGTCAAAAAGTTTGGCATTTTAGCCGCAACATTCTTTTTTATTATTGGTTCTTATTGGTTACTTAGACCGTTAAAAGATGGAATATTTAATGCTTTAGTTGGTATGTCTTACCAGCCTATGGCAAAAATGATGTCTCTTTTAATTATAGTACCTTTAGTTTTGTTATATTCAAAACTCGTTGACTTGGTAGAAAAACAGAAATTATTTTATATTATCTGTTCTTTTTATACAGTTCTTTTTTTGGTGATTGCTTATTTTCTAGCCCATCCTACAATTGGCATAGCAAATACAGTTGCAGCATCAGATAGATACTTGGGTTGGTTTTCTTACTTTGCAATAGAAAGCATGGGTTCAATTATTGTTGCGCTCTTTTGGTCTTTTGTTGCAAGTACAGTTGATCCAACATCAGCTAAAAGAGGTTTTGCTTTAATTATTTCAGGCGCACAGTTTGGTTCTATTCTCGGGCCCACGATTGCAACAAAATCTCACGTGATTGGGTTACCATTATTGATGGTTATCGCTTCATTTGGAATTTTGGTTGTTCCTTTGATGATTAAAATTTACATGAAAGTTATTATTGCAAAAGAGCCTGAATTTCAAGAAAAAGCTGCACAAAAAGCTAAACCCAAAACAGGTGTGCTTGAAGGTTTAAAACTTTTACTTACAAGGCCTTACTTGTTAGGTGTTTTTGCTATCGCAACTTTCTATGAAGTTGTTGGTACAATCATGGATTATCAGATGAAAGTTTTGGCTGCTGCGCAATATAAGACACCAGAAGCTTTTACAGCTTTTATGGGTTTATTTGGTCAGAGCGCAAACTTCTTAGCATTGGTAATGGCCCTATTGGGAACCAGTTACTTGATGAGAAGATTTGGATTAACTTTCTGTCTTTTAATGTTCCCTATAACTGTTGGTTTAGTTGTAAGTTATGTTTATGTTAATCCAATGCTTTGGACTGTTTTTGCTGCAATGATTGCAGTTAAAGGTTTAAGCTATGCATTAAATAACCCATCTAAAGAAATGATGTATATTCCAACAAGTAAAGATGTTAAATTTAAAGCAAAGAGTTGGATTGATATGTTTGGTAGCCGTTCTGCTAAAGCTGCAGGTTCTGGCGTAAACAATGTATTTAAAGCCAATGCTACAGAATTAATGCTTTATGGAACAATGATTGCCCTTGGGTTAGTTGGTGTTTGGATTGTGGCTGCCATGTTCGTAGGTAAGACATTCAACAAACTAACAAAAGAGAAGATCGTTATAGAATAATTATTTTTTTTATAACAATATTTATTCTTTTAGTTTATAATCATGAAAAAATAGCCGACCGATGCTTTTGGGTCGGCTATTTAGGTTTTATAATCTTATAGTTTTTAATAGAAGGTTTATCATTATGTTGCCTAGGCCACTGCGTTTTTTATGGGGTGATTTGAGCATCCAAGAGGTTAAAAAATTTGGTCTTCTATCTTTAGCTCTATTTTTTACAGTAGGTTCCTACTGGCTACTGCGTACTTTAAAAGATGGTATCTTTAAAAGTTTTATTGGTATGGCGTATCAGCCTAAAGCAAAACTTCTTACTCTTATTGTTATGATTCCTTTGATTTTGATCTATTCAAAATTAGTGGACATGTATAGAAAAGATAAGCTGTTTTATATAATGTGTTCTTTTTATGGACTATTATTTTTGGTTGTTGGCTTTTTACTGCTAAATCCTACAATTGGTCTTGCAAATACCGTAAAGTCTCCTGATAGAATATTAGGTTGGGTTTGTTATGTTTCTATCGAGAGCATGGGCTCAATTCTTATTGCGCTTTTTTGGTCATTTGTTGCAAGCTCTACTGAGCCCGATTCTGCAAAAAGAGGTTTTGCTTTAATAGTTTCGGGGGCTCAGATAGGTGGTATTTTTGGACCAACGCTTGCCCGGTATTCACAGGAATTAGGTTTGCCAGTGCTTTTTTGGATCTCAGCCGTTGGAATTTTAATTGTGCCAATAGCAATAAAATTATACATGATGTTTGGTCAGAGTGCTGATTATTCAGAAGTGTTTCATGATGAGAAATCAGTAGGTACGACCGGCATTCTTGAGGGCTTAAAACTTTTACTTACGCGTTCCTATTTGTTAGGGATTTTTGCTATAGCAACTTTTTATGAAGTTATTGGTACTATAATGGATTATCAAATGAAGGTGCTTGCTGAGCGTACATTTTTGACTCCAGAGAGTTTTACTGCTTTTATGGGCCTATTTGGACAATATACAAATGTTATTACATTACTTTTAGCACTTTTAGGAACTAGTTATTTAATGCGCCGTTTTGGATTAATTTTCTGTTTATTAGCATTTCCTGTGGCTACAGGTTTGGTTGTTACTAATGTTTATTTTCATCCAAGCTTATGGACTGCCTTGGTTGCTATGATAGTTATAAAAAGCTTGAGCTATGCTTTAAATAACCCATCTAAAGAGATGATGTATATTCCAACCAGCAAAGACGTTAAGTTCAAAGCAAAGAGTTGGATTGATATGTTTGGTAGCCGTTCAGCAAAAGCGGTTGGTTCTGGGGTTAATAATGTATTTCAAGATGCAATACCATTATTAATGTTTTATGGAACTATAGTAGCTTTGGGGCTTGTTGGTGTATGGGTTGCTGCTGCGTTACTTGTAGGGCGTAAATTTAATAAACTTATAAGTAATAATGAGATCGTTGATTAAAAACTTAGTTTGTGTTGGTTTTTAAGTAAAAACTTTGTTTTTTAGTTTGACAATTGTTTCTTAAGCCCTATAATCTATACATAAAGTTTGATATATCAATTTCTTGAAATTCATCGCGGGGTAGAGCAGCCTGGTAGCTCGTTGGGCTCATAACCCAAAGGTCGCTGGTTCAAATCCAGCCCCCGCAACCAAATTTAGATAAAGTTGTTATTATGTATCCAAAACTATTACATATTTATGGTTCTTTATCGATAAATGGTTACGGCCTGATGATCGCATTAGGTTTTCTTCTTTTTCTTTATTTATCATATAAAAATCCCAAAAGATCTAAGATTATTTCTTCTGATCTATTTTTTAATACTATTTTCATAGGTCTTCTTGCTGCTATTGTTGGCGGAAGAATATTTTTTGTTATAGAAGAGTTTAATTCTTATTCAGACAACTGGTTAGAGATGTTCTACCCATGGGTTGGTGGATATGGGTTGTTGGGTTCGGTTATAGGTGTTTTAATGACGGTACCCGTATATCTGCGTATAAAAAAAACAAGAGTTTTGCCTTTTCTAGATCTTATTTCGATCTATGCTCCATTAATGCAGTCTATTTCACGAATAGGATGCTTTTTAGCTGGATGTTGTTACGGTTGTTCTGCTTGTTCGCGCTTGCCATGGGCTGTTGTATTTACAAGTCCGGATAGCCTTGCTCCCTTAAATGTTTCTTTGCATCCGGCTCAGCTGTATTCAACGTTGGTATCTTTTTTAATATTTTTAATTGTTTTGTTCAGCTCTAAATTTAAATATAAAACAGGACAGCTTCTTTTCTTGTACCTGGTGTTAGAAAGTATAGCGCGCTTTTTTGTAGATTTTTGGCGAGGGAATAGGGATTATGTTCATGGTTTTTCTTTATTAAATTCTTTTTCTGATATATTATCTTTTTCCCAATTAGTAGCAATTGGAATATTTGTTTTTGCATCTATAGGTTTTTTGTGGGTAAGCTTTTGCAAAAACCCTTCGAAAGAATAAGAATATATGCCTCTTTTTGATTTTGTAAAATCCAATCTTTCTGTTTTGGATGTAATAAGTGAATACGTAAGACTTAAACCTGCTGGTAGTTATTGGAAGGGTGCTTGTCCTTTTCACTCAGAAAAAGATGCATCGTTTACAGTTAGCCCAGACAAACAGATTTTTTATTGTTTCGGGTGCCACTCTGGTGGAGATTTGATTGCATTTATTGCAAAAATAGAAAGCTTAACCCAGCTTGAGGCTCTTAATTTTTTAATAGACCGGTACAATTTAGAGGTTCCTGAACATATAAAAAAAACAGCGAGTAAGCAGCTTAGTGGTCAGAGCAAAGAAAATAAGAGAAATTTTTTTGAATTATGTAGTGCTGTTGCTGAGTATGCAAACAAGAATTTGTTATTAAATGGTGTCGCATTAAAATATCTAAATGACCGAGATATAAGTGAAAAAGAGATAAAGCATTTTAATGTCGGTTATTTTAGTAGTGGTCCTCGTTTTATAAATAGTTTTGTTAAGAAGATGGCTGATCGTGGCGTCTTGGTAAAAGATTTGCTTGAGGTTGGAGTTTTAATGGAGGGTCGCTCAGTATTATACTCACCCTTTGAAGAGCGTATACTTTTTCCCATAAAAGACTCAGTAGGAAGATTTTGTGGTTTTGGGGGCAGAATTTTTAACGATTCCGACCAGCGAGCTAAATATTATAATAGTAAGGAGTCTGCCTGGTTTTCAAAGGGTAAGCTTCTGTTTGGGTTAGACTTGGCAAAAAAAGAGATGCAAACAAAGAATTTTGCCTTTTTGGTTGAAGGTTATACTGATTGTGTTGCTATGACAAAATATGGTCATTTGAATACAATTGCAACTCTTGGTACAGCTTGCACTCAAGATCATCTAAAGCTTTTGGCCCGATATATAAATACTTTATATGTTCTATATGATGGTGATTCTGCCGGTCAAAAAGCCATATTAAGGCTTACGCAACTATGTTGGGATGTAAACCTTGATCTGCAAATTGTAAAATTGCCTGCAAAGGATGATCCGGCCTCGTTTTTAGCCAGAAATGGTGACCTAGATCTATTGATAAAGCAGTCTGAGGATATATTTTCATTTTTTATTGATAGTACGGGAGGACAGTTCGCCTGTTGCTCATTGTCTGAAAAGATGGAGCTAAGTCAGAAAGTCCTCTTGGTAATAGCAAAGATTGATGATGCTTTTAAGCAGGAGCTTTTATTGCAAAGAGCTAGTCAGGTTATGCAGATTCCTATGCAGACGTTACAGCAGCAGATGGTTAGCCTTAGGGGGCGAGATTTAAATTTACATAAAGATGGTTCATTTGATGGTAAAACAGATACTGTCGATGTGGATGCGAATGGGCAGCAAAAAGGCGTATCATTGCTAGAAGAAAGAATTTTTTCTGCTATAATTAACAGTATGGACAGGGCTGAAAAGTTTTTTATTGAGGACGATTTAATCTCCTATTTCGCAGAATATGTCCAATTTTTGTTGAGTAAAGTTAAAGGTTCTAAAGATTTTAATAGTTTTCTTGATGGTTTAGATGGGTCTGATAAAGACTGGGTAACAAGTTGCAGTTTAAAATTTGAATCAGTTGAATCACAAGACTTATTTGCACAATTAATATTTCATTTTTGTAAGCAGAACTGGAAGAAGATTGTTCAAGATATGAAATTAAAGTTATTTAAGGCAAATCACCAGGCGGATGAGCTGGAGCTTCAAAGATTGTTGAGTTTATTTTCAAAATTGAAACAAGGTATTCAAATCAGGGGGTTGATATGACAAAAATTAAAAAAAAGATAGTACAATCAAACAAAGTATCTAATAAAATAAAAAGCACTTCTAAGTCAAAAAGCAGTATTATGAGTAAAGTTGCTAGTGTTGTTTCCAAAACTGTATCAAAGGCTCTTGGTAAATCTGATAAAGAGATTCCAAAAAAAGCTAAAACGGTTAAAAAGGTTGCGTCACAAAAAAAAGTAATTAAAAAAGATGTAACTAAAAAGGCTGTGCTTAAGAAAGTAGCTCCAAGTAAAGTTCCGGTTATAAAGAAAGCTGCTCCAAGCAAGCTGGTACTGAAAAAAGTAGCTAAAAGTGTTGTTGTGGCCAGTAAGCCCTTGAAGGTTGCAACTAAAGCCGTTAAGGGTGTGGTTGCAAAAAAAACAAAAAAAGAAGAAAAATTAGCGCCACAAAGTTTAAAAGATATAGAAAAACAGGTAGAAGATTTATTGCAAAAAGGCCGTAATGATGGTGTTTTAACTTACGAGGAATTGCTTGCTTTTTATCGTAAGCATAGATTAGCAGAAGAAGATGGCAATGATCTTTTACAGGTTTTAGAAAAAGAAAATATAGATTTAGTTTCTCAGGAAGAGTTAACTGCTGGTGTGCAGGATTTTGATACCAGACTAAAAGAAGAAGAAGGCGCCTTTGGGGGTAAGGGTGATATTAAACATTCCCTTGAAAGAGCAGAGCTATCAACGGAAGCTGATAGTGATGATGATGAAAAAGATGTAAAGATAAAGAGTTTTGTTGAGCCAGGGCAGCTGAATGATCCTGTTAAGCTTTATCTTAAAGAGATAGGTAAAATTCCTCTTTTAAATAAAGAGACAGAAAAAGTAATTTCAAATAAGATAGCTGCAAGTAAGAAAGACTGTATTGATACGATAGCTCAGTTTCCTTTTGTTACCAAAGATTTAATGGGTCTTGATGAAAGATTGGCAAAAGATCCTCTGATCTTAAAAGATTTAATTCAATTTTCAGATTTTGATGAAGACAATTCTCCTAAGTTTGAAGAAGAGCGAGCAAGCTTTTTAAAGACAATTAGAGAGATAAAAGATATTGTTGCAAACGAAGATAAGATCTTTAAGTCTTATCGTGGCGTGTTGGATCAAGAATCAAAAAAGAAAGAGATGCTTGCCAAGGTAGAAAGTAATAGACTAGATAAGATTAATCTTATTAAAGGTATCAAGATTTCCAATAAGCTGATTCGTAAATTTGGTAAAAAAATTGAAAAGATTGTTGCCAAAATTAATGAAAGAGAAACAGAGATTAGGGCAATTGGTGAAAAATTAAAATTTTATCAAGGTATCAAAAAGAAGTCAGATGCTGATTTGCAGCAAGTAGAGCTTTTTGAAAAAGATGTTCGCACAGCAAATAAGCTAATTAAAAAAGTTGAATCTGAAGCAGGTCTTGCCAAAGATAAAACGATGAGACTTTATAAACAATTTGTTATTGCTCAAAGAAAAGATAAGATAGCAAAAGATGATCTTGCAAGAGCAAACTTAAGACTTGTTGTTAATATTGCTAAAAAGTATATTAACAGAGGTTTACATTTTCTTGATCTTATTCAAGAAGGTAATATTGGTTTGTTAAAGGCTGTTGAAAAGTTTGAATTTGAACGTGGATTTAAATTTTCAACTTATGCAACATGGTGGATTCGTCAAGCCATTACAAGGGCTATAGCTGATCAATCTAGAACAATTCGTGTTCCTGTTCACATGGTGGAAACTTTAAGTAAAATCAATAAACTTACTCGTCTGTATGTTCAGGATACGGGAAAAGAGCCTTCTTTTGCTCAATTGGCAAAAGAGCTTAATTTAGATGAAAAGAAGATAAAGAATATTGTTAAGATTTCTAAAGAGCCTGTCTCATTAGAGACTCCTGTTGGTGATAGTGATGATACCTATCTTAAAGACTTTATCGAAGATGAAAACGAATATACACCGGTTGATGCTGTTGTAAATGATGATCTTAAAGAAAAAGTTCGTGAAGTATTGAAATCTCTTACACCCCGAGAAGAGAAAGTGTTGAAGATGCGTTTTGGTATTGACGTTGCATCCGAGCATACTCTTGAAGAGGTTGGAAAAGACTTTTCTGTTACCCGTGAACGTATTAGACAGATTGAAGTTAAGGCTTTACGTAAGTTAAGGCATCCATCAAGAAGTAAACGACTACAAACTTTTTTTGATAAAGAGTTTGATATTGTTGCAACAGATACAATTGAATAATATTTGAAATAATATGAAGATTTTGCACCTTATAACTAGTTTAAAAGTTGGGGGCGCAGAATCTGCTCTTTATAATCTTTTATCTAAGCTAAAAGAAGATGAGAGCTCAAAACATCACGTGGCCTATTTCTATGATGGGCCAAATGTTACAAAGATAAAAAACTTAGGGATCGATACATACAAAATAGATAGCCTGTTTTGTATGTATGATCCCTTTTTCTATTTTAAACTTAAAAAACTTATCAAAAAATTAAAACCAGATATTATTCACTCTGCCTTATGGTCAGCAAATATTTTTGCTCGAGTATTGGGTAAAAAATTAAATATCCCTGTGCTTTGTGATTTACACAGTAATTTTTTGTACGACGGCAAGTTACGAATTAAGTTAGAAAAATTTTTCATAAAATATCCTGCAAAGTATATTGCGGTATCAAACATAACAAAAGATGGTTTTGATAAAGCTGTTATTTCTCTTGAAAAAAATAAAACTAAGCGAAATTTAATAAGATCTAATTTATCTGTGATTCAAAACGGTATAGATGTTGATGAAATAAAACAAAAAGCTTTAGAAAATAAACTCACAAAAAAAGATTTAGGCTTTAATGATGACACCTTTGTTGTTGGAGCTGTTGGCAGGCTTGAGCCTATAAAGTCTTATGATTTGTTAATAAAAGCGTTTGCGCTTTTATTAGAAGATAAAAAAAACATAAAATTATGTTTGGTTGGTGATGGGTCGCAAATGGAAGAGTTAAAAGAGCTTGCAGGAAAACTAGGGGTAGCAAAAGATGTCTTATTTGTGGGGCAAAGAACGGATGCTTATTGCTTTTACCCGCTTTTTAATTGTTTTGTATTATCATCACAAAGCGAAGGCCTTTCTATTTCTTTATTAGAGGCTTTATGTTTTGGTTTGCCAATAGTTAGTACGCACCGTTATCAAAAACATGATTTGTTAGTTAATAATAAAAATGGCTTTTTAGTACCAGTGAATAATGAGCATAAACTGGCCAAGGCTATTGGAGATATTTATTACAATCCGACATTAAGTCTGGGAATGAAGAATAATAATTTAGATTTAGTTAAATCTAAATTTGAGATAAATAGAATCGTTGATTTATATCAAAAAAAATATAAAGATTTGATTTTTAAATCGTAATGCCTCTAGTAAGTCTTATTGCTGTATATACTGAATGAATAGATGTTTTCAGTGTATCGTTTATATTTGGTTTTTGAAAAAAAGGTTTGATTTTTATTATAAACTAAGGTATTATTACAACATCAACTTGATCGATAACCTCCATTTCCCCTGTCCTAGACGTAAGTCTGGATGGGGGTATTTTTTTATTAGGAGTATTTTTATAAATGCAATATTTCAAGATAGTAATTGCCTATGATGGCACCGATTTTCATGGTTGGCAAACTCAACCGAATGGTATTATAACTGTATCTCTTTGTATGCAAAAGGCTTTCTATAAGGCGTTTAAAAAGAAAGTTTCTTTAGTTGGTGCTTCCCGCACAGATGCTGGAGTGCATGCTCTTGGTCAGGTTGTAAAATTTCAAACTGACTTAAATATTGATAGCCAGGTTATATTGAATGCCTGGAATTCAATTCTTCCTAGAAGTATATTAATAAAAGAAATAAAAAAGATTAGTAATGATTTTCATCCATGTAAAAATGTTTTACAAAAAACGTATGAATATAATCTCTTTCTAACGCGACCTTTGCCTTTAGATTCTCGTTATGGCTGGTTTTGTAGATATATAGATAAAGTTGATATTAACCAATTTGAACAATGTTTAAAGCTTTACGTTGGCAAGCATGATTTCACCTCTTTTTGCAAGATTGAGCCAGGGGAAGATAAAGATCCTATACGTACAATTGATTCTATTGAGCTAATAAAAGATATTGATAACAATAGATTACAAGTGATTATCAAAGGTAAGGGGTTCTTGCGATTTCAGATCCGTCGCATGATTGGATATGCTTTAGATGTTGCAAGGCGTGATGATTTGTCTGTAAATTATCTAAAAGATGTTTTGGATAAACCTTGCTCTCAACAAAAATTGTTAAAAGCTGAAGGGTGTGGTTTAACTTTACGAAAGATAGATTATAAAGATGTTTGATTTCATAAAAGGTGAAAACTTTCAACGGTTCGCCTCTGGTATAATTTTGGGTTTTTGTTTCTTTGGGGCATATTTGCATTCTGAGGCTTTATTCTCTATTATTCTTTCTGCGATACTATTAATAATTTTATTCTTTGAGTGGCCATATTTAGTGCCATTTAAAGGCATAAAGTATTGGGCAATATCTTTGTTTTATCCGACCTTGCCTATTTTAACTTTGATTTATTTGAATCATGCTTATAGAGGTAGTGATATTTTATTTCCTCTTTATCCATTTATTGTTTCTTGGGTGGGAGATAGTTCTGCTTATATGGTTGGAAAATTATTTGGTAAGCACAAAGTTTGTCCACACATTAGTCCTGGTAAATCATGGGAAGGTTTATTTGGAGGCTTTTTGGGTGTTCTTGTTTTTAATGTTTTATACTTGCCTGGAATAAAAGTGTTTCCATTTGTTCTTTACTTAAATGGAATTGTTCCAATTGTTATATTTTCTTTCTTGCTAACGATTGTTGGCTTTCTTGGAGATGTTTCTATCTCTTATCTTAAAAGAAAAAATAAACTAAAAGATACAGGGATTTTGTTGCCCGGTCATGGCGGACTTTTAGATCGCTTTGATGCTGTGTTATTAGTTTCTATTGTTATTTTATTATTGATTATTGGCTCAAAGATTTTATATTGAGGCCGGGAGCCAAGAGCTCCCGGATGAATTTGTTTACGCTTTAATTAATAAACGTATTTTAAAGAGGTCTGTTTTTTTTGCAGGACCTTTTTTAGTCACAACTTCATGATTGATTTTTACAGGTGCTCCAACAGGAGGACGTTTATCATCTTTTTTATCAGATTCCATTTTAGTGATATCACGCATACTTAAATATTTACCAGACTTATTGTTTTTAAAACTAACTTGATCAAGTCCTTGAGCACTTTGAATTGACCATGTGCAAGCCATATCTTTCTTGTCTGTAAATTTTGTTACGCCATCTTCTTCTGTTAGATAATGACCTTCAAAGTATAAAGATTTTATCCTGATAACATTACCTGTACGTTCTATAATAAATCGTGTTGGGTCTGGTGTTGTATAGCTGTAAGCTAAATACCAGCCACCAGATCTTTGAATTAGTGATGATAGAATTTGTTCGTCAAAATATTTATCATCTGCAAATAGATACCCACCAGTTTCTATAGATCTTATTGCTATCATTGACCCGTTAGTGAGTTGAGATAAGGCTTTTACAGTTTCTTTTTCAGAAACTTTTTGTGGAGCTATTTCTTTTTCTTCTAGAAACTTTGGAGGCAAAACAGCTGATGTGGCCCCATAAAGTGAACACATTGCAAGAAGTGCTATAATACACTTTTTCATACTTTCTCCCTTGTTTATAAGAATATAATTAATAATATTTTTTAACTTCTAAGTGTCTATCAATGTTATTTTTACTTAATATTACTTGTAAAGAAAATAAAAAAGAAATATAGTAAATTTAATAGCCACATAGGTTTTCTTGAAGTAATTCATGTAAACATATAAAATTCTATTATAAATATATTTATATACATCTATCTATTTAGGGAAACAAGTAAGTTAGGGAGGTGATATGATTGTTGTAAAATTTAAACAAATTTTTAGTCTTTTTAAGGAAAACGTTAAGGCTGGATTAGCTGTTTCTTTAGTTTCAATTCCTTTGGCGATATCATTGGCTGTTGCTTCTAATACTGTTCCTATTGTTGGAATTATCACTGCTGTTTGGGCAGGTTTAGCGGCTTCTATTTTTGGAGGAAGTAACTATAATGTTGTTGGTCCCACAGGGGCGCTTACTGGCATACTTGCCTTATATGCAATAACTTTTGGGCCTGAAGCTCTTGCAACATTAGCAATCTTTGCAGGTATATTTATATGTATTGCTTATTTTTTGAAGTTAGATAAATACTTAGTTTTATTCCCTTCTTGCACGTTTCAGGGGTTCATTTTAGGTGTATCTGTAATAATAATTTTAAATCAGATTAATCTAGCTTTAGGTATTACCAATTCAGTAGTTCACAATAGTTTATTAGGAAATACCTTAGAATCTTTTTATAATATAGGTAACTTGTCTATTGCTTCTACAGTATTATTTATTGTTGTACTATTTTTATTGTTTTTGTTTGCAAAAATAATGGTTTCTATTCCAGCGATAATAATTGTTGCTCCTGTTTCTATCTTGATAGGGTACCTTTCAGCTAATAAAATTGTACCGTTTATGGTTCAGACTATTGGATCAAAATATCCGGACTTTCATATTACATTCTTTTTGAATACGTCTTTAGCTTTTAATTCTAGGCTTCTTGTTCCTTCTTGTGTTATTGCATTGATAGCAATAATAGAGACGATGATTTCTGCTAGAATTGCAGATGGTATAACCAAAACAAAGCATAATAAAAAACGAGAAATTTTAGGCTTAGGTTTAGCCAATATAATTTCTGGGTTAGCTGGAGGTATGCCGGCCACTGCAGCTTTAGCAAGAACAGATTTAAATATAAGGGCTGGAGCTACGAATAAGATATCTGCTGGTTTATGTAGTATATTTATAACTTTAATAGTTTTTATTTTTATAGATTGTTTTAAATATTTACCTATGCCGGCAATCGCGGCAATTTTGACATTTGTTGCGATAAATATGATAGAAAAAAAACGTATTATTCGTATTTATAAAGTTGATAAGAAAAACTTCTTATTAGTTTTGTTGATTGCGGCTGTTAGCGTATATGAAGATCCGATAATAGGTCTTCTATTAGGGGCAACTATTGCGATGTTACTTTTTATGTTTAAGCTATCTGAAGCGCAATTTAAGTTAGTTGTAAAGGATCAAGAAGGTCATATAAAGCTAAAAAGCACAGAAACAGATATAAAGGATTCAGACCTTCTTGTCTATCATTTCAAGGGGCAACTTGCTTATATAAATGTTCAATCTTATATTGCTAGGTTTGAGAATCGTCCAGCAAAATATCATAATGTGCTATTAGATCTTAAAGATGTATATTTTATTGATCTTGATGGGGTTGATGCATTTAGTAACATTATAAATATTGTTCATTCCAGAGGTAAGAGAGTTTTTATAAGTGGAATTAATCAACTGAATGAAAAGTTATTAGAAAACAGTAATGAATTTAACTTACTTAAACAAAAAGGTTTTATTTTTAGTTCTGTTTTGCAAGTAATAGAGTTTCTAAAAACAAAATAGTATTATTTATTTTTAAGAAACTTTATTGCTTCTGATTGTTTTATGCTTTGACTCTCTCTTGTTTGCATGTTTTTAATAGAGACAGTATTGCTCTCTTGTTCTTCCTGTCCCAAAATCAAAACATACTTAGCGCCAAGTTTATTAGCTTTACGCATCATGTTTTTTAAATTTTTTTCATCTAATAAAACATCAGCACAAAGATTATTTGTTTGTAACTCATTGGCTAGTAGTAAGGCAAGAGTTTGTTGCTCTTTTTCCATAGGTAAAATTAAATTCAAACTTGGTTCTTGTGGAAGGTTAAGCTTATCTTGAATGTTTTGTACCAAGATTTCTAATCGTCCAAGACCTATTGCTGCGCCTACTGCGGGATAATCATTTTTAGATTCTAAGGCTTTGCTGAGATTATATCTGCCTCCGCCAGCAAATGCGTTTTGTGCGCCCAGTTCTGCTGAACAGAATTCAAAAACTGTTTTATTGTAGTAATCAAGGCCGCGTACCAAATATGAATCATGTATAAAATTTACGCTTAATATTTGTAATGTTTCTTGCAGCTCTTTCCATTCTTGATTAGATTCTTGAGATAAGCAATCTGTTAGTTTGGGTGCCTTTTTGTAGAATTCTTGGCAAGTTTTATTTTTACAATCAAAGACTCTAAGGATATTCTTTTCTCTTCTTACTTTACACGTTTCACAGATTTCATCTTTTATTGTTTCAAGGTAAGAGTCCAACTCTTTTTTGTGATTTTGCCTGTCATCCATGTCGCCCAAGAAGTTAATCTTTAAGACATAATTTTCTAACCTTAAACTTTTGCTAAAAAAGTTATCGATCATTGTTATAAAATAAGCATCTTGTGCTATGGAATTTGCGTTTATTTTTTCTATGCTAATTTGAGTGAATTCTCTCCAACGACCTTTTTGTGGGCGTTCATGTCTGAACATTGAACCGTAACTGAAAACCTGCCATGGTTTTTCCTGAACATTATTTTCTAAGAATGCTCGCATTGTAGATGCTGTTGCTTCTGGGCGTAGGCAGGTACTGTCTTCTTTTTGTTCTGAAGGGAATATGTACATCTCTTTTGATACTACGTCTGTTTCTTGTCCCAGAGATCTTATGAAAAGTTTTGTATGCTCAAGAATAGGAGTTTGAATTTGCTTAAAATTGTAATTTTGCAAAAGCTTTTTTGCTTGATCTATAATAAAATTACCTAATTTTAGGTCTAATAAGTCTTGAGTCCCACGAACTTTTGAAATCATAATAAATATCCCTTTTTGTATAAGCTTTAATATAGCAGTATAATACTATAACTGATTTTGTATGTCACTTTGTCTAAGAAACTGTATCTGTTTTAGGAGATTTGTATGTCTAAAACTATATTAATTCCTGGTGGAGCTGGTTATATTGGGTCTCACACTGCATACCTAATGCATAACTTAGGTTACAAAGTTATTATTTTGGATAAATTTCTTCATAACCAAATCTTTTACCCATCTTGGGCGACCATAATAAAAGCTGATTTTGCTGATCCAAAAATCTTAGACCAAATATTTACAAGTTATAAGATAGATGCAGTTATGCACTTTGCAGCATTCATAGAAGTTGGTGAATCTGTAAAAAGACCAAGAGACTTTTATGAAAATAATGTAATAAAAACATTAAAACTTCTTGATGCAATGTTAAAACATAATGTAAAAAAAATGGTTTTTTCTTCAACATGTGCTATCTATGGCAATCCTATAAAACCACTTCTTGATGAAACGCACATAAAAGATCCTGTGAGTCCTTATGGAAAGAATAAATTAGCAGTAGAATTTGCATTGCAAGATTATGCGCAAGCATATGGTTTGCAATATGTTTCTTTGAGATACTTTAATGCTGCAGGTGCTTTGCCTGAACAAAGTTTAGGTGAACAGCACAATCCTGAGACACATATAATTCCATTAATGTTAAGAGCTATTAAAAATAAAAAGCCATTCAAAGTTTTTGGAACGGATTACAATACTTCTGATGGAACATGTATACGGGACTATGTTCATGTTTTAGATATTGCACAAGCACATATATTGGCTTTAAATTATTTAGAACAGAATAATAGATCCGGTTTTTTTAATTTAGGAACGGGGCATGGTTATTCTGTTAAACAGATGGTGCAAGCTGCTGAAAAAGTTTGTAATAATAAGATGATTCTTGAGTATTGTGACCGCCGGCCTGGTGATGCCGAGGTTCTAGTTGCAGACTCTAAAAAAGCTAAAAAAGTTTTGAATTGGAAGCCTAAATATTCTGACCTTGATAATATCTTAAAAAGCGCCTGGGATTGGGAGTTTTTTTTTATTAAAAAGAGTTTACAAAAACAAATCTTAGTATAAAATAATTCTCTCCTAGTAGTAGCTAAATGTTCGTACAATTCATGTTATATAGATAGAAGGTTCTTTAATGCACAAGATAAAAATGCTTGCTTTTCTTTTCACATTCTTAGGTTTTGTTTTTGCTAATCCAATGACTGTTAGAATCGAGTCAAATTCTATGAATTCATATAACAAAGAATTAACAGAAAAATTGATTACTTATTTAAAAGATTTTAAAATGATTAGAACCATTACTTCTCAACCCATACATGATAGACATGAAGAAATAGTGTCTTGGACATTGTTACCATCTAGTTTTAGAAATAAAGAGTTTGAAAGCAGCTTTCGTACGGCTTTGTGCGAGACTTTAGACGCTTCTAGTATCAAAGGTAACTTGTTATATGATAAGAATGAAAAAAAATGCTTTGTTTCTTTCGATATAAGTAATCAAGTTTTAGAGAGCTGGCTTATTGCTACTTTAGAAAAGTTATCTATCGGCAATAATATAGATACGTTAATTACAAGCTGCGCTTCTCCTCAGAGTGTTAGAATGTCTAGACTATCGGGTACTATTCGTAATATTGGATGTGGATTTTGTCCTATTACAGTACGATAGTAATTTATGTATAAGTTGAAAACTTTTATTTTGTTATTTATATTTTTTTGTTTTGGTTCTGCTAATTCAATGTCACTATGTATTAGTGATAAATTTAAGGATTTCAATGAATCAAAAGAATCTTTTTTAGCTGATAAGCTAGTATACTTCTTTGGTTCAGATTTTAATAATTCAATCGCTTTGCAGACTTCTGTTTATGATACTTCAGAACGTTTTGGTTGGGTTAATCTTTTTGCTTTAATAAAAAATGACGAAAAGGGTCACTTTAAAAATTTGTTCAAGCGAGAATTAGAAGAGCAGATAAGAATTAATTGGGATTCTTTAGCGATAGTTTATACACAAAATGCGTACAGTATAAAGTTTAGATCTTTAGGTCGGTTAGTTTTTATTACCCTGCAAGCTTTCCTAGGTTGTAATGAAGTTTTGTCTTATATGGTTAGGGAGACTTTAAAATGGGAAAAGCTACGACATCTTATTTACGTCGGAACTTCTTCTCAAGTTCCAACTGATCTATGTTCCAAGTTGTAGGTCTGCCATGAGCACAAATAAATCGATTATTTGTATTTAGTAGATCCTTTATAACCTGGTTCATTTGTTCTAAAGTTAATTTATCACCAGCCTTGATTGCAGCTTTACATGCCATATGTGTATGCATATGATCATTAAGCTTTTTACGAAAAAGATCTTTTTCAAGATGCTCATTTTCTTGTACAAAC
>CAYVQB010000004.1:5703-52841 GCA_964453985.1 uncultured Pseudomonadota bacterium | reverse complement strand
GAGCTATAATACACAAAGACTCTTCATTCTTCGCTTCTTCTAACCTACGTCTAAGTGAATCCCAACGAGTCGACCATTCAAACTTTTTATCCTCTAAAAGCACCTCTAGCGTTGTTTTTTGGAAGCAATTGGGTTGACTATCAGGAAAAGAAGGAAACATACCGTAACAAACCGTTTGTAAACTCAAAACACTAAAAAGTGCTAAAAATATAAATCTTTTATTCATTTTCATAAATAACCTCTATTTATGAAAATTTCATTAAACAATACTATATTTCTAATTGTAAAATATTTACAATAAAAGTCAAGTGCCCAGAGCGACTTTTGCATATAGAAATCAACATATTCTTGACTTTAGTACCCTAAATCAGTCAAAATTAATTTACAACTGAAAAATAACAATAAAAAACATATTTTTAGACAAAATAGTAGTAATTTTGGCCAAAAATTAACTAAAATAATACAAAACAGTTAAAAACAGGTACATTATATCCAAAAAAGGGAGAAAACCCATGATATCGGAGAGAAAGATACGGATCATTTTGATTGGACCAGCCATTATAAGCGTATTGGTTTTATCTTTTTTTTACATCAAAGACAATTCAACAAAAATAACAAATTTCGATAGTTATAAATATTATGAAACCCAACAAAATCTATAAAAAAAGGAGAATTTATCATGGCTATTAAGAAAGTGATTGATGCAATAAAAGAGTTTTGCGAATGCAAAGATTGTAAAGATGAACAAGCATTAACAAAGTGTGATTGTGGTCAAGATGACTGCTCTTGTAATGACGAACACAAAGATGATTGCGATTGTAACGATTGCAAAGAATAGATTAAAGTTTAAGGGCGCGTATCACGCGCCCTTGTTTTTTTAGTTTATACCCAAATCTTTTAGCATTGCCTTTTGGTTAGCATCTCTTCCTAAGAAATTCTTCACCAAAATCTCAGGATCATTACTGCCACCACGACCTAAAACAGTCTCTATTATCTTTTGGCCAATTTCAGGATTAAGCAAACCATGTTTTTTAATTTCATTAAATAAATCTAAAGAAAACACCTTTGACCACATATAACTATAATACTTTGCACCATAACCAGTTAAGTGCCCAAAACTAGCCGGCATATTATCATTTGGTTCAAATTTAATATATTTTATATACTTATCATGCCAACCTTGTCTTATTTTACCCGTATCTTTATTTTTACCATCCATAAAATAATCTAAAGCAAACAAACTCAAGAAACATTGTCTTGTTAAAAAATATCCAGAATCAAAAGTTTTGAGTTTAAGCATTTTGTCAATTAACTCACCTGGTAAAGATTCACCAGTCTTATAGTGACAACTAATCATCTTAAGAATATCTTTATCCCATAACCACTCTTCAAACATTTGAGAAGGCACTTCAACAAAATCTGTCTTAACACTTGTACCAGAAGTTGATTCAAGCTCTGTTTTTCCTAATAAGCCATGCATTGCATGTCCAAACTCATGAAAAAATGTCTTCACATCATCATGCTTTAATAATGCAGGCCTATCTCCTGTTGCCTTTGGAAAATTTGCGATAACAGTTGTCACAGCAGGTACTTGGTACAAGTTACCAGAACAGTCTTTATATTCTAATGTAGCAACCATAGGACACATGCATGCATGGGAATATTTATTCTCTCTAGGATAAAGATCTAAAAACAGTACTCCTAAAAGCTTTTGTCCATCTTTATCGTAAATCTGAACAACCTTTACATCTTCATGCCAAATATTTTTAGAGTCCGCAAATTTAAATGTTAAGCCTAAGAATTTTTGATAAATTTCAAAAATTTTATCCAGTGTGTTCTGTACAGGAAAATACTCTGCTATTTTGCGTTCATCAATATCAAAATGCTTTTTCTTATACCATTCTTTTGTATAATCAAAATCCCAAGCACAAAACTTACCATTGTCAAGATTCACCCCTTCAGGCAAATCTTTTATAAGCTCAAAATACTCTTTATCAAGCTTACTTAATGCATTATCACCTAATTCTAACAAAAAACTTTTTGCTCTTTCAGGAGTTTTTATCATTTCGGAATCAAGATCCAACTCTGCATAATTTTTAAAGCCTAATAGTTTGGCAAGCTCATCTCTTTTATTTATAATCTCTTTTAGTAAGTCCATATTCTTAGGATAAGCTCTATTTTGATAAGCAAAATACATTTTTTTACGAGTATCACCAACTTTACAATGTTCTTTTGTATCCATATAAGTTGGACCATTACAAAGTAAAATATAATTACCTTCATTATCTTTATCTAAACTATTAATGAAGTGAGAATCCATCCCCTCAAGCTCTTCTTTTTTTACTACAATTTTACTTTTATCTAAGTTAATATTTGTACTAAATTCCAAAGAAAGTTTCGCGAGTTCTTTTCTTAATTCTTTTACCTGTAAAAACTTTTCTTCAGGTAAATCAAAGCCCTGACGCGTAAAACCTTGCATAGCTTCATTGATAGCATATCCTTGCTCAGGGTTTAGTTTCTCTTGTTTTTTATTACCCTCAACATAACCCTTGAATGCCAAATAAATATCTTTATTACAAAAAGCATCAACAGCAAACTCTTGTATTGTTTGTATAGACTTATTGCAAGCCACCCTTACTTTTTCGTCAGGGGAAACCATCTCTAAAACATGTATAGGAGAAATAGCTCTATCAAACCTTGCTTCAAGTTGATCAAAGCCTCTTACTGTATTTTCAAAATTACGATCTTCTGTTTTTATTGCTAAAAACTTTGCAAGATCTTCTTTTGCTTTAGAAGTCATATACTCGGATCTGTTTTGAACATCTTCAACGCTTTTAGGAAAAAGATTTGTAAAGTCAGACAAACTTTCAAACTTACCTTCTGTAATTCTTGCAAAATCTTTCATATCAATCTCTTTTTCGCTTTTTACAAAAAAACCACACCCAGAAAACAATACTAAAACCAAGCCAAAGACGACTTTATTTCTCACCCAAACTCCTCAGAAATTAATTTAACTAATTATACAACCGGGGTTTTGCCCATAGCCCGCCAGACTATCCTCTTCAAAGGGATACCCTTGCTCCGGCAAATATTGCACAACAGGTAAATCGTAACATGAATCCTGCTCGTCGCCAATAGGCTCAAGCTCATTAATTAGTCGCTCTAAAAAAGCTAGTTTTTTATAAAAAATATAAACAGGAATTTTAATATCATCACCAAGATCCAGCTTGCGATATCTCGTAATATCGTTTATATAGTTTTCTAGCATGTCTTTTTGTTCGTAAGTAATAAACGTGATTTCTCCATCATTAGTTATAAAGGTGTGGCAACCTTTATGCTCAAGCTTATCAACCCTGCTGAGAATCAGGCGAGCTTCTGCACCAAGACGACCAATAGGCCTAGGCCTTAAAGTCTGTAAACGTAAAAAACATTGGACATGTCGCCCCAAATCACTGGTACAAAGATAAGAATAAGAAAATAAAAATAATAGGCTTAATAAAGCTATCTTTTTATGAAACATAATAAGCATCCCCCTAAATAATAAAATTTATAAACTCTATATAGTTTATATTAAAGCGAGTAATTCTTTAAGTCTTTTAGTATCGTTGCACCTATCTACCGCATACTTAACAGATTGTCTGAAAAATTGTTCCACTTTATCAGGAACAACTTCTAACTTAGACAGAATATCTTTTAGTTGGTCTTCTTGAAGTTCATCAAGAGTTTTTATAGAAACTTGTTTTGCCTGATTTATTAAATTATTTTTGATATCAAAGAAATGCTGAGGCCCTTCAAAAGTACCTGCTTGATACACAAAGTAATCTTGAAGATCATATTTATCTAACTTTACAAAAGATTCTTCTACTTTTTCTAGCTCAAGACTAACTAATCTTTTGAGGGTCTGCACTCTTGTCTTGGTTAAAAACTCTTGTTTTTCTCTTTCTTGTTGAGCAAGCAACTCTTTACGTTTTTGCTCGTCCTCTTTTAACTTAAGCTCCTGCTCTTCTTTCAAGAGTGCTTCTTCTTCTTTTTCAGCCTGAAGCATAAACTTTAAGTAGTCTTCTTTTGGATGTTCATTACCATTCATGTTCCAAACGTGAGTGACCACACCATTCATGTCCTGATACTTTTCGGTAAAGATCGCCTCTCCACCCCTTACTTTAATTTTAACCTGCTTAACGTGAGATTCTGCTTGATACAGAATCTCTTTCGCTTGAAGCTTATTTAAATTTTGAAAAATAATAATAGATGCTAATGCAAAACAACAAATACTTTTATTTTCCAGTTTCATTATTACCCTTTTTTTTTAAGCCTGATTATTTTCTTGTATTATTCTATTAATAAACTCATAGCCAGCCTGGCTACTAAGCTCTCTAGCAAGATAACCATTAATAACTATTTCTTCATTTCCAAAATCCTGGAAGTAATTATCAGCATTAATAAGCCAACCATTAGCTACAGGCACTTCAATTTTATTGCGTCTTCTCATCAGGCCCTGTAGAAGATCGCTCGCGTTAACCCACGCAAATCCCACGTATGAGGCATACTCTGGATTGTAAAAATGTGAATACAAAGGCTTAAGTGAATCCAAAAGCTTGCACCCAACTTCAGTAAAAAACAAGCTGTAACCTGTTTTACAATTCATCAGTTCTTTTCTATCAGATAAAATCTTATCATAAAAAAAGCTTATGCCCCTTGCTGGATTTATCCTATTTTCCTCATTAGACCCTGCAAAAAGACCCATTGTTGCATGGTGTACGCATCTTGCAGCAGTATCAGCTAAATTAGCAGTGTAAACACAACCTTCAAGAACCATGCCATCATCTTTTACCCATTCACCACCAAAATCTCCCCAAGTATTACTTCTTGCACTTATATCTTGCCCAAATAAAAACCATACCTGACCATTAGGGCCTTTACAATATGGCAAAACACCAGCCATAGGAGCAGGCGCAGGCTTTCTGCGTCGTTGCGGCATGGAAGAAAGATCTTTTAGTGAAACTACAGATAAAAAAAGAAATAAAAAAAGTTTTATACTTTTGCTCATGAAAACACCTTCTATAAAAAATAAAAATTAAGATTAATTAAACAGGAGAACAATCATTCTACACAAATTTTGAAAAAAATTAATAGTTCTTAAAAGAAAAGGCCCCAGAGAGGGGCCCAATTTTATTTCAAGACTTTTTTGCAACGGTCACAAAGCTCAGTAGGATCTTCAGTGACGCTCCATTGCCAACAACGTGGGCACTTAACACCGTCAGCATGATCAACACTAACAAAGGCCCAAGGCAGCTCTGTTTTATCAAGATCATCAATAGAATTTGCAAACTCAAATTGAGAAACAATAAACCAGTCTTTAAAGAATCTTGTCAGATCTTCACTAGTTTTTAAATTATTAATAAAATCTTGAAGAACTTTTACTTGTTCGTTTTTAGGATCTAAATAAAGCTTAACTTTAGCTTCAAGTGAGTGTTTCACAAGACCTGAAACACGTTTTTGTTCTATAGATTTCAAAACAGCATCACGTAACTCTTGCAATATATTCCAAACGTTTTGCATTCCCATTGCATAAGTAGAACTTTGTGCCGTGGGAAATTTTAAGCCATCTTGCATTGCAACTTCATGAAACATAAGAGAATTCTTGCCCAAAACTTCCCATACATCTATAACTTGTGCAAAATGCTGTAAATGTATAGAATCTTTTTTATCCTTTTGATAAAAGTCAGAAATTTCTTCTGCCAAGAAAGATAAAACCGGTGCAATCAATCTAGTTAACGTATCTAATATATTATAAATAACAGTTTGAGCAGAACGCCTTAAATTACCATCAGCTTTTTCTATATAAAGCCTATCTTTTGCAATATCAAGATAAACAGCACTAAGATCATTTGTACAATAATTATTAATTGTTTGTACAACACCTACAAAATTATAATTTCCATAACAATCTAAAACTTTTTTATTTATTTGATCTAAATTTGCAAGTGCATATTGATCAATTTTTAAAAGTTTATCAAAACTTACAGCATCTTTTTTTATATCAAAATCATATAAACTAGATACCATAAACCTACTTGTGTTTCTGATTTTTCTATAAACTTCAGAAACATTCTTCAAGATATTCTCTGAAAGCGAAATATCATTTTGATAATCAGAAGCCGCAACCCAGAGTCTCAAGATATCTCTGCTATATTTTTTAATAATTTTATCAGGAGCAATCACGTTACCCACAGACTTTGACATCTTATGGCCTTTTTCATCCACAATAAAACCATGTGTTAAAAAAGCTTTCGTAGGCGATTTATGATTAATAATCATCGAACTTAATAAAGAGCTCTGGAACCACCCTCTATGTTGATCTGAACCTTCAAGGTATAAATCGGCAGGAACACCTAAATTCTTTGGGTCTTTATCTAAAACTGCATAATGAGAAACACCGGAATCAAACCAAACATCAAGAATATCTGTTTCTTTACGAAATTCTTTAAAGTCTTTATTACCACAAGACTTGCATGAAAAATCTTTTGGTAAAAAGCTTAATTCTTGCATCTGTTCAAATGTTAAATCATCCCAAAACTCTATGCCATCTTTTGTCACACAGTCTGCAATCTTTTCAACAAAGCTTGCATCAAGATATGCATTATCACATTTTTTACAAAGCAAGGCAGGAATAGGCACACCCCAAGCTCTTTGTCGTGAAATGCACCATTCACTTCTATTGCTTACAAATGCATGCAATCTCTCTTTACCCCAATCAGGAATAAATTTTAATTTTTCTATCTCTTTTAAAGTTTTTTCTACCAAATCATTCTTATTCAAATCACAAAACCACTGGTCTGTTGCTCTAAACATCAACCCATTATGACAACGCCAGCAATGCGGGTATGAGTGTCTAATAGAAACCTTATGTTGCAGGCGCCCCAATTCTATAAGCTTCCTTAAGACCCAGATTTGGCCCTCAATAATAGGCATATCTTCTAATTCTTCTGGTTGTATACCTTTTGTATATTTTCCATCAGATGATAATGGCGAAAATATTTCTAATTTATTTTTTATCCCTAAAATATAATCTTCAGGCCCACACCCAGGAGCTGAGTGTAAACAAGCAGTACCCTCTTGCAATAAAACCATGTTATCAAGCAAAACAGGAATAGTTATATTTTCTATAAACGGATGCTCTATTTTTTTATTTTCAAATTCTTTTGAATCAAATTCAGCTAAAACTTTTTTATCTATCTTTAAGATGCCACAAATTTTGTCAGCCAAATCTTTTGCTACAATAAACGCTTTATTTGCATCTGTACCCTGCAACAAAACATATTTTGCTTTTGGATTTAGAACCACAGCCCTGTTCAAAGGCAAAGTCCAAGGAGTTGTTGTCCAGACAAGAAAGCTAATATCTAAATTTGGATTTTGTTCTAATAGTTTAGTAAATTTCTCTTTGGCTAAATCTTTACCAATAGGAAAGTTAACATAGATTGAAGGATCTTTACGATCTTTATGCTCTATCTCTGCAGATGCTAATACTGTTTGGCATGAGGCACACCAAGGTACGGTTTTACCTTTGCGTTCAATGTAACCACCCTGCACAAACTTTGCAAAAGCTTTTAAAATAGAACCTTCATATTCTGGAGCCATCGTTATATATGGATGTTGCCAATCCATAAAAACACCTAGATCTTCAAACTCTTTTTTTTGAGTCTTTATCCATTTATCAGCATACTCTCTGCAGTGTTTCTTAAATTCTCTTTTGCTTACTTCATCCTTGCCTGCAGCTTTTAATTCTGCAGCAACCTTGAGTTCAATAGGTAAGCCATGGCAATCCCAACCGGGTTTTACCGGTACATGAAAACCTGACATACGCTTAAATTTTGCAATAATATCTTTTAATGTTTTGTTTAAAACGTGACCTAAGTGAATATTTCCGTTTGCATATGGAGGCCCATCATGCAAAACGAATTTCTTTTTATCACTATTTTCTGTCCAAGTTTTAGCATCTAATTTTTGTTCTTTCCAAGCTTCTAACAACTCTGGCTCTTTTGTTGCAGCATTAGCTCGGATTGGAAACTCTGTTTTCTTTAAATTTAATGTATCTTGATACGGATTCTTCATAATGACCCCAGCATACGCAGGGGGCTAACGTAATTTCGCGGCACCGCAAGGGTGCAGCTTTCAAGGACTTTAAACATTTTTCCCCTACATGTTTGTAATATTTAATATTTATTCAAAAAAACTTTTTTTATCTTTTTCGTCATACTTAATATTATAACGTTTTAACAACAACTCAAACTCTTTTTCAAACGATATATCTTTGTGGTGTTCTTCCTGTTTTAAAATATAATTTTTAATAGCAGTACAAGCCTTAATATCTGAAGAAAACACACTATAACCTCGCTGCCAAGTAAAATTGGAATCAAAATTATCACGCATAAACTTTGAAGTATTTGATTTTATTCTACAAACAAGCTCTGAAACAGGGTAAGTATGGCAATTAGTCTGAACCAAAATATGAACGTGGTCACTAACCCCACCAATCGCCAACAAGCACCAACCCTTTCTGTCTACAACTCTTCCAATATATTCATATAACGGCTTTTTAATATCCGTAAAAATATACGGCACTCTATTCTTTGTTCCCCATACCAAGTGATAAAACAAACTTGCATATGTCCTTTGTGACATTATATCCCACCCCTAAATAATTTCATATCACAACCACAAAGCTGCATGCCTGCAGTGCAGCGACATTGAGTTAGGCCCCTGCATATGCGGGGGCCTAATTTATCTACCTTAAATAAAAGATCAAAGAAATAATAAACGCAATTAATACAGGAATTTTAATTGGTTTAAAACCAAAAAGTTTATACGCTAAGTTTAGAAAAGTAATCAAAATTAAAACAGGATAACAAATTAACAATATTGGCATGCCCATTTTAATAATTCCCATAAAACCTAAATTTGATAATGCCATAGTTAAAATAAGAGTAATAATCAAACAGGTACGGTAATTAAATTTATTTCTAAAGATTTCGTTTTGTATAAATTCAGCAAATACTGCAGCAAGCGTAATAGCTGTTGTTAAACAAGCAAGGGAAACTGCAACGTTTGCTAAAATACCACCATAAAGCCCCAATAATCTAAACGAAAGAATACTTAAGATAGTATCTTTCTGTGCCAATACTTGGTTTAGATCTACGGCATGAAAAGATGTAACATAACTAAAACCGGTATAAACAATGGCAATAAGAAATGCAGCCATTGCACTAGAAATTAAAGTTATAGAAAAGAACTTTTTGCGTCCTTTTTTTGTAGCTGTATCAATTTGACTACCAAGGCCTCTTTGTAACCCTAACAAAATAACAATTGAGAAGAAAAATGCACCCATCAAATCCATCGTGAGATAGCCTTCTTTGAGGCCATACACGAAAAGCGCTGACTTTGTATAATCAAATATTGGTGCTCCTGGATGGGACATCAAACCTTTTATAATAAGGACAACTAAAGCAATCAAAAGAATTGGACTTAACACTGTACCTAATAAATCTAGAATCTTTCGACGCTTAACTGTAAATAAGTACAAAATGATACAAGAAACCAAAGTAAAAACAAATAAATTCATACCAGGTAAATACATTTGTAATGTTGAAAAAGATAGAGTTATACATCTTGGCATTGCATAAAACGGCCCGATTAAAGCCATAATAAATGCAGCAAGAACAAATCCGGGAACCTTTCCGATTCTTTCAAAAAACTTTGTATAATTACCTTCAAATAAAAACATAGTTAACAAACCTGTAAATGGCACTCCAACTGCTGTTATTAATAATCCAGCAATAGCATAAAAATTCATGTGCCCAGCGGTTCTACCTAGATCTAACGGAAAAACTACGTTTCCTGCCCCAAAAAACATAGAAAACATTGCAAAACCGGTCGATAATATTACTTTTAGTTGCTTACCCATAGCATTTAACCTCGTATTTTTATAAAAAACCTTAATAGTTATAAATATTTAACTCTTTTTAGTATACAAAAAAATATGATTTCTTTCGAAAACACTGTGTTTTTAGAGTCTAACAATGTTTTGATACTATCATAAAGCTGAAAAAAAGTCTCTTAGCAAAATCACCCATTAAGTTCTCGATCTTTTTTATTATTTATTTCTATTTGAAACATGCAAAATGGTATAATTAAAAAAAGGGGAAGTAATTTCTATAAATAAAGAGGGAAGTGAAATGAAAAACTATAAGAAAACATTAATAAGCATGATATTTATATTAGGCTTCTTTGCAACAAACATCTCCGCAAAAGCTCACACCCAAGAAGATTCTATAAAAATAGTAAAACGCTTAAATGGTTTATTGGCAGATGAATGGTTGGCATATTATCAGTATTGGATTGGAGCAAAAGTAGTACAAAGCCCAATAAAAAAGGAAGTTATTGCTGAATTAGACGAACATGCAACTGAAGAACTTGAACATGCTCAAATGCTTGTAAAAAGAATAATTCAACTTGGTGGAACACCTATTTTAAATCCCAATACTTGGTCAAAGCTTGCAGGATGCAAATACCTTGAACCCTCAGACCCAAGAGCCATAAAGATTTTAAAACAAAATATTAAAAGCGAAGAGTGTGCTATTGAAGCTTATAAAAAAGCGATAAACGAGGTAGACAAAAAAGATTCTACTACACAAAACATATTATCAAAGATTCTTAAAGACGAAATCAAACATAAAGAAGACCTCAACATGCTCCTCATTAAACTACAAAAATGATTCCTCGCCTAACCATTTTTGCGTCTTAAAATCATAAATTTTATCAATATTAATTTTATTAATATTATGATGTTTATTTCCTGATAAAAAAGTACCTGTAGTGCTATATTCAGCATTCAGATCATACTTTATCAGATCATAAAAACGTGCTTGCTCTTTTAATGTAAAACCAACTAATTCTTCACTAATATCAAAGTCAGCACAAACTAATATATCAGCTTTTAAACTAGGCTCTAAACGACAATCATCAATATACTTATTAAAATCATCATAAAAGATAAGTTCTATTTGAACCTTTTCTAAACTATCAAACCAAACCTTAAACTGATCAAAATGAGTACATACAGAATCCTCTGTATAAGCAGTATCAATAAATATTACCTTAAATTTTATATATGCCTCATCATATTTTTCCTTAACTTCATCCACAATCATGTTTAAAATAATAAAATCTTGCAGAAGCCTTCCTGAGGCAAAACCAATATAATTAAAAGAAACAGTATTACTTGATTTATCGTAATCAAAAAAAGAATCACTATTCTTACGAATATCTCCTCTGATTTGTTCCAGTAAGAAAGCTCTTTTTTCTCTACCACCAGGCAAGTCAAAACTTAAAGGACACACTCCCCCATA
This sequence comes from uncultured Pseudomonadota bacterium, assembly GCA_964453985.1. Taxonomy (GTDB): domain Bacteria; phylum Babelota; class Babeliae; order Babelales; family UASB340; genus CAYVQB01. The sequence continues at coordinate 41,436 of CAYVQB010000004.1, read as the reverse complement.
AGCATTTCGTGTGCTATGGCAACCCAATAAACGTGAAATTGAAGGGAATTTCCTTAAAAGATTTAATAGAGTATCTCCAAGATCAGAGCTACTTGTTATTTTAGTCAAAAAATCACTTTTAACCCTGTCAATATCTTCAGAAGACACATATGGCGAATAAACCTGATCAAGTTTTTGATACTTTAATTCAGGAACATCAACCATCGCTCCACTTGTATGCATACCTAATAAGAACAACAAGCATAATTTTAAAAACTTATTCATATCTATCTCCTATTAAATCCAAGTGCTCAAAGGCATAAACTGAAGAGTGGCACCATTGATTTGATTGAAAATCAAAAACCCTTAACCCATCAAGAATTATATTTTTCTCTTTATAACAAACTCTTGCCGTAATTAGAGCCACCATGTCTATTAAGCACCCTTCAACGGGCGTATAATGCTTACAACCAAAACTATCGATATCATCTTCTCTATATTTACCCAACTCATAAATATATGCCCCATCTTTTAATCCTTCTTGAATCAAGCTTCTTTCTAACCTAAAGTCCGCACAAACTAATAAATTACCTTTATGATCGGGCAAAATTTTGCAGTCATGAATATAATCTCTGGCGCTAGCGTAAACAAAAAGATCTGTTTTAATATCCTGAAAGCTACTAAACCAACCAAAAAATTGTTCTATAAAATCACCGTTTATTCTTTTTGCAATTATAGGAGTAAAGTCCCGCAAAAGTCCCTGGCTTTTGAATTTATACGATCTATATAGATTGCTACTATCAATTAAAACAAATTTTAGTTTTATTTGTTTGCCAGGGTATATTTGTTTGATCTGCTCAATAAGAGCATTTAGAATATTAGAATCTTGCAAAAGCCCACCACAAGCAAAAGCAATATATTCTAATTTTACAGAATTATCACAAGGATCAAAAATAAGAAAACTTTCAGGATTTAATACAAAATCGTTTTTTATTTGATCAACCAGAAATTGTCTTCTTGCCATGCCTTCTGAAGAACATGAACCCAAAGGACAAAGACCAGTATTGCAACATACTAGAACCGGACGTAAAGGATCATTGTTAGGACAAAAATCTTCATTCAAGTATAACTTTACGCCTTTCAAAGACATTGGATTAATAGACTGCCTATAAGTCATGGCGCCTACATCCCTGATTAACAAGAAAAGAAATAAACCTATAAAAGAAAAAACTTTCTTACTTATTTTGCTCATATAACCTCCTATTAAAACCACTAATTAATACATATAATTGTACGTTATATGTGCAAATTGTAAATATTCTACTTAAAAGTAACAAAAAAACTTAAAAACCAAGGTTTTTACCCCCTCGAAAAAGATGGAAAACCTGTTATCATAAAAATATGAAGAAAACTTACAAAAATAAGATAATTAACCTAACAATTAGCCTAAGCATGCTTCTTTTTTCTTTAGGGAGAACAAGAGACCTGGAGAAACAAAAATGTGTGGGATATCACGATATAATAATCTTGCCACATGGTACAATTTTGCCAATACCATCTTTTTTAGCAATTGGCAAAACACTAAAAGGGAACAAATCTGATCCTAAAAACAAAAAGTTTAGCTTTGATGAAAAATATCTAAATAATCTTAGACTTGAGGGCTTTCATAGATATCAACCTATAAATAAACTTGGATTAGTTAAAATAGATGAAAAAGAAGATCCTCAAGATAACGTATACCTTAAAACAACTAAGAAAATAATAAGCTCTTACAGAAATATAGATAAACTCACCAATAAAAAGACTTATAATAAAGATTCTCAATCTTTTTACACGTTCGGGTGGACAGGAAAGCTAGAACAAAAGAATAGACTTTTGTGGGCTAAAAAGTTATATAAAAAAATTATAAAAGAAAAAGCTGTTCTAGAAAAAGAACTTGGCAATAAAAAGATTAGAGTAAAACTTATTGCCCACAGCCATGGAGGCAATGTTTGTTTGAATCTGGCAAAAGCTGAAGAAGAGTTTAAACAAAATCTTGAAATAGAAGAGCTTGTACTTTTGGGCACACCAGTTCAAAGTGAGACCAAAGTTTTAATCAACTCTCCAATATTTAAGAATTTATATAATATTTATTCAACCGGTGATGTGGTCCAGATAGCTGACATAATATCAACAAAAGATTCTATTTCTCATAGAACATTTAAGCCTGACCCTAAGACTGGATTTACTGTTCCTGATAAAGTAAAACAAATAGAGATTAGGGTTGGAGTTAAAAAGCCATTACATACAGAGCTCTGGTTTGCGGGTGAACCTGGCAATTTTTTGTATAGAAGAACTTTTCCTATACATCCTGATCCTGTTTTAGTCTATGTGCCATTGATTATAAAGTTTACAGAAAAATATAACGACAAAAATAATTTTATTTTAAACTTGAACGCTAAGCGTGTTAACGAAGTAATTTAGAGTACCATTTCCCGAAAAATTATTTAATATTATTTATGAGGACAACAGCACCAACCCTTGGTTTTCACAATTTCAACTAAATCCCCGAATAAATCTTGCCCTTCTTCTAATAGTTTTTGAAATACTATTTCTGTAACTTTAAATAGTAATCCTGCAAATAAAGTCTTTGCTCTCTCTCCATTGCGCCCACATTAAAAAAAGCAAAAAAACAAACCGCGAATAAACATAAAATCAATTTTTTCATCCAACAAACCCAATAGAACTTTCGGGAATAAGTTTTAATCAGATAAAGAATTTCCTGATTTATTGCCTTTATAGACGATAAATCAATATAATAACGATATATAAAAGCTGTCAATAATATTTGAGGGGGAATTCTATGAAAACGTTGGCTCGATTAGTATTAATAACAATAACTCTATGTACAATAAACTTCACAGCACGTCCGGAGTTATTAATTGTTAAAAAAATAGAAAGTTCCGAACCAAACGGCCCTGCACAACTCGCCCCTTTAGATAATGAAGACGTAGCCCGAAGTGGTAAAATAATCTCTGATATATTACTTAAATACCAGTGGCCAATGTGTATTATGTCGCAATTGACCCAAAAAGAACAAGATGAGTTACTAAGCCCCAATCTTCCATACGCTGAAGAAAGATTCATAGAAAACAAGCTCCGAACGGCAAATAACGGCGAACTCGATCATTTTCGCGTAATCTTTATTCCAACAGCCTTATATGAACTATTCAGTATTCCACAAGCTCTAAAAGAAGAAATAACTACAAGCGATGCTCTCCAAAAAATAATCAAACAAAAAGCGCTCGCTTTTTATAACTACACAGGAAGGATTAATATTGAAAGCACACTCAGTCAAGAAGTAAAAAGCAATCAAATACGCGAAAAAGTTTATAATATCTACAAAAGAGTTAATAGCCTTTTTTTTAGTGAGCCAAACTTCATATTCCTTACTATTAACAATAATCTCGCAAAATATTTGTTTGACAATTACCCCGATTTAAAAAAGAATCTTGATTCATTCCAAATATCAGAAATGATCAAACAACAATATATATATATATAACACTTGCAAACTCTTTAATTCAAACCATTATCGCCTTAAATATCCAAAAAAGCGCAGTTTACAACGAACGAATACCAAAAAGCAGAAATCCAATGTTAGAAAGCATTGAAAAACTTATTCAAGAACTTAAAAAAGAATTAAATGATTATCAAATTCTTCCGAAAATTATGCACTTAGAATACGAGGCACGATACCTAAACAAAGCACTACTTTTACGAGGAACTTCATTCGAAGAATTCCAGGTGGGTATTGGCAGAGAGCCTCCAAAAAAACAATTAGCCGGAACTACTTTACGACAAAAAGAAATTGAGTCTAACTACATAACTGGCAGTATAGAAAGGACTCTTGAGAAAGCCTACGCAGATAAAAAAAATACCCCATACTCTATCTCCTTTAATAATTCACTCTTTAGCGGTTCTTTAGCAGATTATTCAGCCTGCACCTATTATTTTTTAACGGGCTTAAGAACAAAGAATGAGCAGGGAACAATCTCCAATCGAGCTTCAGGATACAGTATTTTTATCGACAAAAAAGCTTACTTCCAACACCAATGTAATAATCTATTTTTTATAGCACCACTAGCCCCCTTAGCCTCAACACTTGAAAAGGGAGAATATTTTCACTCACGCACGAAGGCAGCAGTCGCCCTGAAAAAAAACGAACCGATAAGTATTTCTGGAATTAATAGCATGGGAATTAAAGACACTGCCGGAATAATCTTAATCACAAGAGATCCCCTACGTCACGCAGAGCTTTTCTCAAACTACCTTGCAAACAATGGAAAAATCATACAGCTTGGCAACATGGATACGCTAACGCCAGAAGAAAAAAGATTCACACAAAATGTAATGGAGTCACAAAAAGAGGCCGCAGAATTTTATAAAGCAATAAGGGTCATTACACCAAAAATACAACGCTACATAAAACAATATAAACGAAGAAAACAGGAGCAAGGGAGTTCCAGTAGCACCGAGCAAAAAGAAGAATCTACAATAACAACCACTTCTAGCTAATCAATCATATTAAGACGATCTTGATAAACTCCGCCTTTAAATTTAGCATCAAGCCAAGTTTGTATTATAGAAAAAGCATTTTCAGAATCTACAAAGTCTGCAGGCAAAACTAAAACATTAATATTGTCATGCTCTCTTGCAGACTGTGCAACTTCAGAATTCCAACAAAGACCTGCATATATCTTTTTGAATCTATTAGCAGCAATGCTCACACCAACACCGGAGCCACAGATTAAGATTCCAAGTTCAGCTTCTTTTTGTAAAATATTCTGGCAAACTTTATCCGCATAAACAGGATAGTCAACACGCCCTTTAGAGTTTGTACCAACATCAAGAAACTCAATGTCCTGAAACTTCTGTATAATTTTAGTTTTTAAATCATAGCCTCTATGATCAGAGCCAATAGTAATCTTCATCCTTTAATACTTTCTCTTTTTTAGCGGAAGTATCGTTCTCTTCATCTTGCCATGTAGCAAAACTCTCTCTTTTTGGTGAACTAAATACTAATTCAAACTTATTATCCTCATTCAAATATTGCTTACCAGAGAGATCTGAAGTTGGGAACCTTACAGCATAAGATCGTTTGAATCCATTAAACCTATAACTAAATAATGCTTGATATTCAGGTTCTAAGTCTACTTCTTTAACACTAATCGGCATTACCTTCTGGCCGTCAGAAAGTTTTAAGAATAAAGACCAATAAGAATTTTTGTCGGTTAAAGAAACATGCGTTTTGTGTCGAACATCAGCCAGAACATAAAAAGTTATCCAATGCTTATTCTCTTCAAGCTGTCTTGCAAGCAATGCCTGCTTTGCCTGTTCATCCTTCCCTCTCTTTTGGAAGTTTATATCTACATAAGCTTTTCTAACAGGATCTGAAAGCCATAATGCATCAAAGATAGCATCAGTATGAAACTGATCATAAACAGCAACTCGCTTCATATTTTCTGCAACTGCTTTTTTATGATCATCAAGTTCTTTACCTTGAGGGAATTCTTCTTTAGAGAAATCATAGTATTTAACACAAGAAGGTAATACTACCAACAAAGAAACCAAGACTAAATAACTAAGCGTTAATTTTCTATTAAGCATCCTATCTACTCCTAAAGTAGGGTTAGCGCCACTCACACTTTCTATAAAAACTAGTATACTAGTTTTTATACTTTATCCAAAGTTGATAAAATTAAAAAGAAAGAACGCAATGAAACACAAAATTTTAATTGCAACCAGGCTACAAAATAAAATTGAAATAATAGAACATATAAAAAATAATCCTGAAATGTCATCTATCCTTATAGACATCAAGACTCTAAAAAAAATATTAAGTGAACGGGATCTCAACCCCCTAACAAATCTTGCAGGCAACCTGACTATAATAAAAACTATAGAAGATCGCTTAAAACACCCCACCGCTATTTTATATATCGATCTTGATAATTTTAAAGCTTATAACGACAAATATGGTTTTATAAAGGGGGACGAAGTTCTTAAATTCACAGCACAAATTCTAAAAGATAATATAATAGAGCCTGATTTTGTTGGGCATATTGGCGGTGACGACTTTATAATAATCACTACCCCAGAGAGATCTGAAAGCTTAGCTCAAAATATCTGTACAGAATTTGACGCAAAAATCCCCAAATTTTATAATCCTGAAGATCTAAAAAACAAAAAGATTGTAACTCTAGATAGAAAAAATAATAAAATAGAATATCCTATCATGACATTATCGATTGCTATAATAAGCAATACAACAAAACCTTTAAGCAGTGTTGCAATGGTAAGCCAGATTGCAGCAGAGCTTAAAGCGTATGCTAAAACAAAGCCTGGGGGAGTTATAAAGAGTAACTTTGTAAAAGAAAGAAGAAAATCATGAAAAGAATATCATCTTTTTTAGCGCACAAATATCTTAAGTTCAAAAAGAAAGATAGAAACATATCGTTAATGATAAAAATATGTTTTCTTGGCATATTTATCGGCACATTCTCATTGATGCTCACACTTATTATTACAAACGGTTTTGAAAAAGCTATTCATGAAAAGATGCAAGGGATCAACTCACAAATTTTAATTTACAGTCCCGGCAACAAACTTGCATACCAAGAAATAAAAGATTATATCCTAAAAGAATTTGGTGATGACATTAAGGGTATTAGCGGCAATAGCATAAGACAGCTTTTGATTAACAAAAACAAAAGCCAAACTATTCTTTTTCTTAAAGGTATAGACCCAGAAAGAGAAAATGATGTCACAAATATTGCACAGAAAATCACCCTTCCATTATCTACTGGAAAAACCCCGCAAGCTTATACTGAACATCTAACAAATTTGCTTACAGATAACAAAATAATTATTGGTCACAAAACTGCACAGCAGTACGGACTTAAAGTTGGTGATTCTATTGAGCTGCTTATACCTGAACCTACGGCACAGAATAAGATTATGTTAAGGAAAAAGAACGCCATAGTCTCTGGCATTTTTAAGGTAGGCTTGGAAGAATATGATAGCAACTTTGCTTTTTGTAACATAGATCTTTTACAGAATCTTTTTAAAGAAAAAGAAGGGATCGACCAAATTTGTATTAATCTAAAAGACCCTACATCTAGGTTCTCTTTTATGAAACAGGATCACGAGGCTCTCGTACTAGAAAAACTTAGATCTAAGCTTCCACTACTCACTGTCAATTCTTGGAAAGATTTATACCCTGCTCTTGTTTCATCATTAAAACTAGAGAAATATGTCATGTTCTTTATTCTCGCGTTAATTACGCTCGTTGCATGCATGACAATGGTCTCTTTGCTCTTTATGTATATTCAACAAAAACGTAGGGATATTGCAATTTTACAGTCAATGGGACTTGCTAATAAAAAGATTAGATCGATATTTTTAAGAATTGGTTTGAAGATCACCTTTTGGGGTACATCTTGTGGATTATTTTTGGCAGCTGCAATCGGATTCTGTTTAGAGAGATATCCGTTTATACAGCTGCCAGATGTTTATTATATTTCTTATTTACCAGCTAGAATGGAACTTGAAATCTTTGTTATCGTTTTCGTAGTTACCATGCTACTTGGTTTTTTTGCTACTTGGATTCCTGCGCAACGGACTAAAAAGATCAACATTGCACAAGTCTTACGCCAGGAGTAAAAGCTAACAACGCCAGAAAGAATAAGCAGCCGCTGCTGTTCCAGCAGCTAAAGTACCCCATCTTAAAACTGGATTTGGCAATACTGATTTTATCCCATCATTAACTGTTGTAATAAATTTCTTTTTTGACATTACCCAGGCCCAACAAGCTGCTAGTCCACCTGTATATGAGACCATCTTTTTCTGTCCCCATGGCATCATGGCATTTAAGAAAAACAACGCATCGCCATATTTACCTTCTTTTAAAGGGGCAACAATAAATTTTCTAGAATAAACTAACAAAACATAAGTAGCCCAGATAGCAAGGGGAGCATACTTAACTATTTTTTCTCGTTTGCTTAATGAATGAAGAAACCCTTGAAGCTGTTCTATATAAATTTCATTACTTTTTCTAGTTATTGGTCCATGGTTAGTTTCTAAAAAACCCTTTAAATCAACATGGTATACTCCGGGATCAGCAGAATCTACACACCCGAATAATTTAGTATAAAGAGTGTTACTAAAAGAACCGGCTAAAGTCTCATTACATGTTCTTTTCATATACTCAGTACAAGTTACAAACTCAGGTTTATCTTGATAGTGTCCAAGAGGAACACCTTTTAAACAATCTTCACTTATAATAGATTTTATAGCCTTTTTAAGAAAAATTTTATTGTTTTTTTGTTGCAACCAATCATACAAAGATTCTAGCGATATATTATTTACATCAACATAACCCTTGGCATTACTAATTAACTCATTAGTAATACTTTCGGTTAAATTATCAATGAAAGCTTCACCTTTATCTTTTTTACTAAAAACACCGTTCCATAATCTAGAAGCAATGCCTGGTTTTTCAAGCTTATGAACATACTTAGAAATTAATTTACTTATAACGGGTTTTTCAGTTATAGACAAACCAAGATCTCCATTTGTTTCAAAAATCTCTCTTACACCATCAGCTGCCCTACTAATAAATGTAACTCTTCTAGTTTTGTCTTTGGCAGAAAGCCCCCAAAAAACATCTCTATTATTCCCAAAATAATTATAAAAAAGACTAACACAAAGATTCTTGTGACCTTTATCCATTGGCAATCCCCTGCTTTTCGCTAAAGACATTGTACTTTCTTTGCCAAAGTTTCGAGCAACAGCAATGACTACCCTTTTTTCATCACAGGATAATTCTGTAACAGCCATAGAATAAATATTTGATAAACTAAAAAATAATAGAAAAAAAATAACACCAAAAATAGCTAATCTTTTTTTTAGATAACCTTTCATATCATAACCTCCGATATATTGATTTATTAAATAACTTCCATTAATTTATTTATAACATAAAATAATACCCTTGTAAAAGGCCTAAATTAAATACAAAAAGTCGTTTTTATCAACTTAATCTGTAAAAAACTAACGATTATGCCCGAATTTATTGAAAAGCTTACATATATCATGATTATTACTATCGCAAGCTAATATTAAAGAAGTCTCACGATTCTGGCTTCTAACATTAACAAAAGCTCTATTTTGTAGCAATATCTTAATAGCTTCAAGATGCTTACCTCTAGTGGCATGATGTAGAGCCGTATCGCCATTTTCATCCTGTACATTGGGATCCATTCCATGCAATAAAAGCATTTGAATTAGGCTAGTATTACCGTTTCTACCTGCATCAATAAAGATTTTATTAATTATTGCTTCATAAGAAGCTAAATCTGGCTGACATTGCTGAAAACGCTTTAAAAGGTGGCAAAACAAGCATTTATGGTTTTTTCGCTCAAAGCATAACTCTTTTTTATAGTTTCTTCTAAATTCCGTTGATTGCCAAAACCAAGGGCCCCGCTTACTTTGAAGACAATCTGTAGCAGCACATAAAATCGCATAAAAAGGTACCTCTTTATGCGTACTAAGCTCAATGAGCCGAAAGATTGCAGCATGAGCCAGCTTGACCTGCCAAAGTTTGCCATTTAGCAAGCCCTGTGAAAAACAACATAGATCTCGAAAATTTGTTCCATATCCTGTGGGCACATGCGCAGCCGCTAAACCATATGGCATTTTTTGAATTAATTGAGCACCATTTAATTCCGGTTCAACTTCAATTACATACAACTTTTTTTTAAAAATACCACAGAGAAACTCAAACGTTTTATCAGTAAACCCTTTAGAAAAACTTACTTTAGACGTAAGCAAATTTGGAGATAAAGAATGAAATTTTACAAATAAAAAAGATAGAAAAAAAATAACTAAAAGTTTTTTAGACTTTATCATTTCAAACAAACCCTCTATATAAAATAATTGATACTAAAAAACTGGATTTTATCTATAAAATATAAATAAGCAAATATTACAATTAAAAAGATAGTTTTAAGAAAATTTATCTCATAAAAAAAGAAAAGGCCAGGAACTTATAAATAAGTTCCTGGCCAAAAATTAAAGGCTAAAATATTAGTTTATATTTATCCCCATATAAACGTCTTTGCCACCAAAAAAATCAACATTTTATTCAAAAGCGATGTATCTCCAGACATCTTGTTTTGTGTAGTAAGCTTTTCTTTTTCTAAGCGCCTACGTTCTATACAATATGGCTTAGTACATTCAGGCTGATCGCCATCAGGATTTTTACCCTGAGCAAAGCTTAACAATCTAGAAACATTATCATATAAATTTACAGTATAAGGAGAAATCCCTTTACCTAGCTCATCAAAACTAGGATGAGAAAATTGACTTCGTAACCTACTCATACCTCTAGCTAAATAGTCCTTATAAGAACCATTCAACAAACTTGATGCCGCTTTACCTGTAAGCTTGAATGGTGTACCCAAATTAATATCGCTAAATCTTAAACCATGATTATGTTTATAGCTAAAACCAATCTCAGCAATATTTAATAAAGCATAAGCTAAAGCTAATCTACCGATTTTTGTCTTCAAAAAGAAATGCTTTGTTTTAGCAAAAGAAGAACTCAATAAGCTCTTACCAGTATTCCAGCCAAACCTAGCGGTACCAGTAACAGTTTTACCTAAAAGCTTTTCTGTATTCTTCCAAGTAAAAGTATCCTTAGGACCATTCCAAAGTCTCCATTTAACAAACTCTCCACCTTTATTCCAAACTTTACCAACAACGGATCTTTGTTCCCACAAATTATCTCGTTCTTCTTTATAAGCTTCAACCAAAGATTTTAAAGAATCTAATTTATCTTTTTTTAATGGTACAAGTTTATTATCTTTATCTTTTTCTAAATGCTCTAAAATCTGTTTATTTAATGATTCCATCTGGTCTAACACATCTGTTTCAAACTTCCAATTAGAATCTTTTAAATTATTTTTCACAGCCTTATGAACAGATCTAAACTCATCGAGCTTAACTCCAGAACCATTACTATCTAAAAGATCTGTATTTAATTCTTGCAAAGTTCTTTCTATAGTAGATTTTAAATTGTCTAAATTATTAGAAACAGGAGTCTTCACAGGTTTCACAGGCTTTTTTATTTCTTGAGTTTTAACACTATCATCAGTGTTATCATTAAGAACAGCTGTATCTGGAACCGGTTCTACATTTAAATCTACAGGCTCTACAGGCTTGATAGGTTCTTCGTTTTTTATAACATATTTTTTGGTAAGCCAAGATTTTGTAGAATTAAACAAATAAGCTAAAGTTTTTGTAGCAGCTTTTCCAAAGCCTTCTTGAATCTCTTTTTTTTGTTTCTCAATAACAGGCTTTAAAGCTTTACTATTAGTATCAGCAATAACTATTAAATTTTTATAAACAGATTCTTTTAATTTCTTTGCATTACTCTCAATTTTATCAGAATCAGCTTTAAACTCATCAAGACGATATTTATTGAAACGATAAAAGAATGTCTCGGCACAAGTCTGAAACAGTTCATCAGAATTTGAATCTATAAAAGAACCTAACTCTTTGTTATCTTTTGCAATATCAGCTTTTAAGAATTTCACTGATTTATCTGCAAAAGCTTTAGCACTAACTCCCAAAACATTTTGTTCGGAATCAGTTAAAGATGATAAAGAATAAGTACTACCTATAGATGAAAATATTAAAAATAAGAAAATAAAAAGTTTGTTAAAAACTTTCATATTAAACCTCCATTTAATTAAATAATTTTTAAACCTCTATATGTATTTTACTAGAGACCGTATTGAAAGTAAAAGGCCCCCCTATAAAAAAAGTCCCCGGAATCAGAAGACCCCGGGGACTATAATAGAAGGTTATCATGAGCTTTTTTGAATCTTTTAAAACTCTATATAAAGCGTTTTAAACCTTCAAATTCTAAAAATCGAATTTCGCGTAAACTGAAAAAAACCAACCCTCCAGATTACAGCGCAGTCGTCGGAAAACCTCACATTTCCCAAGTCCTAAAAACAATGTACTATAAATAAATAAAAAATAAAAATGGGTATTTTGGTCAAAAAACTGGACCTATTAATACTGTTAGTAAGTATAATGATATAAAAGTAAGCTTTTAAAATCATTATGAAATATTAAGGGAGAAAATTATGGAAAAAATACATTATCTAAAGGATCTAGATCTAAAAAACAAGAGAGTATTTTTAAGAGCTGATCTAAACGTACCTATTGATAATAAAGAAATTATGCAGGATTATAGGCTAAAAGGGATATTACCAACAATAAAGTATATCCAAGAGCATGGTGGCAAAGTAATCCTGGCAACCCATATAGGCCGTCCAGAAGCAGCAAAAGAGACTAACTACTTTGATAAAAAGCTTTCAACACAGATACTAATACCATGGTTTGAAAAAAATAATTTCAAAATAAAACTTGAACGTGACCTAATTGATGCAGAAGCTGAAAGTCATAAAGATTTTGATCAGATACTAATGCTTGAGAACTTAAGGTTCTTTAATGGGGAAAAAGGGGACGTAAAAGAAAGAAGTCGCCTAGCTCAGCTACTCTATAATACCGCAGATATTCACATAAACGACGCATTTGGGCTAACCCATCGCAAAGACTGCTCAGTAACAGACCTGCCCAAACTATTTGAACCAAGCAAGCAAGGGTTTGGATTATTAATAGAAAAAGAGATAAAAGCACTGAATAAACTAAAAGAAGAAGCAAAACAGCCCTTTTTGTTAATTTTAGGCGGAAATAAGATAGAAGATAAAATAAAGATCTTGGATAATTTCTTAAAACAACCAAAAGCTAATCGTATACAAACAATATTAATTGGCGGCAAAGTTGATGAAAGTTTTGTAAAAGATTTTTTAGAATTTGCTAAAAAAGAAGAAATTAATATTTTTTTGCCTGAAGATTATATCAAAATAGACGGGATTCCTGTTGATATTGGCCCCAAAACAATAAAAACCTTCGAAAATGTGATAAAAACAGCAAAAACCATTTTTGTTAATGGTTCTATGGGAATTTATGAGAAACCAGAATCGGCCGAGGGAACAAAGGCTATATTAAAAGCAATATGTGCCAGTGATGCCTATACAGTTGCCGGAGGTGGCGACTGTGTTGCTGCTATCTATAAGTTTGGATTACAAGACAAATTCGATTTCTTGTCTACCGGCGGTGGCGCTACACTTGCTTATTTGGGAAATTAATCAGCCCCAGCATACGCAGGGGCCTAACATAGTTACGCCATACCGCAAGGATATGGCTTATTTGTAAAATTTTCATATAAGCTGCACCTTTTCGGTGCTGCGATATTGTGTTAGACCCCTGCGTATGCCGGGGTCACGCTACAAAAACCTTTTTGAGATCCTGCTTATGATATTCATCTGAACGGCAATATTTAGGATAATCACGTGGGTCATATTCATATAAGGCCCACTCGCGCCCTTGCCATAAACGTATAAATAAATCTTTGGATTTAACACCATCGGCATATGATCTATGTCCATAAGTGATAGAAAGTTGCTTCAAGGCCTCGCTTGTGCTTTTACCTTTTTGATCCAATAAATATATAGCTGCAGCTTCACCGGTTCTATCAGCACCACCTTGGCAGTGAATAAGAATTGGATATAAGCTCTTATCTGCATAAATATCTAAAAGTTTTCTAAGATTCTCTCTACTTGGTAACCACATGGCACTCATAGAAATATTAATGAGCTTTACACCCTTTTCTCTGGCAACACGATTCTCATTTTGCCACCATTCTCTATCTTTGTTTTCACCACGTAAATTTACAATAGTTTTGATATTATGCTTATCAATATAATACCTGAATCTATCAGCAGTAAGCTGTTTAGATCTATAAAGTTTACCCTCATCTACTGTATAAAAGTTATTAAAAACATCTTTTACACTATTAAGGTTTCTTTTATTGAAATCGTTTAAATGAGAAAATATCGATTTAGACTGTAATTCAAAACTTGAAAAACAGCTAAATATTAAAGATAAAATCAAAAATTTGTTGTTTTTAACCATAATTTGTCCCTCCATTTATGGCCTTTTACAATAAAAATCATACATTTTATACTGTTAGTATAATATTAATATATTTTATTATTTACGTTAAAACAAATGGTGGTTATAATGGATGGTTTAAATTTTAAAAAATTATTATCTTTTGCGCTAATAATTTTATTACTTCCTTCATGTGCTTATCAAACAAAAAAAATCTTTTTAGAAAATGATGTTAAGATCTCTTACAACGAGAACAAAGAGAACGTTGATCTTAATATCAAATATATAGATAACTCAGATAGTAAAAGCTATTTCTCAAGCTTTGTACCATTACAAATTCAAATCAAAAACAAGAGTAACGATTCTTATATATTAAAAGCTGACAATATAAGCTTAAATATCGCAACCTTAGAACAATTAAAAAAGAAAGTTCCTAAAGTAATCTTGAGCTCTTTTGTTCCAACAGGGGCACTTCTTGTAGGTGCTGCTTTTTGGTGGCAAGTTTGTTTACCATTGGCTGCTGCAAGTGCTGTTCTTGGTGGAGTCACGGGTGAAATGCAAAATAAAAGCACAAAGCGACAGTTAGATCAAATTGCTTTTTGTGCAAAACAAGAAGCTGAGATTAAGGCACATACAACTTTTTGCAAGTTAGTATTTATAGAAAAAGATGAATATTGTCCTAAATTTGATTTAAAACTCATAAACACAAGTAATAAAGAGAATTTAGGGTTCAGCCCGCTGTTAACAAACGATAGTAGTAACTTTATTTATAGGTTTGGATTATGAAGATGAATAAAAAAATTATAATAAGTTCTTTAGTTTTAGTATTTAGCATTGTCTGTTACATGTTCTTTAAGCAACAGAAAAATCTACAAAAAATAGAACTAAATAAAAATAATTTAGTTCTAAACTCAAAGATTCTGACAAATGCAGAGTTTACACAAAACTTTAAAGGTCTAAACTATTTTCAAAATAGAGATACAAGAAACAAATACAAAGCACTTTTGTTGGATATAGAAAACAAAGGTGACAAAGAATATATTCTTTATAAAAATGGTATAGATTTAAATTTAATTAGACCTGAAAAAATCAAAAAGAATCTAAAAGTAAGTGATACTATTGTTCCAATGTTAGCCTCAGGCCTAATAAGTACCAGCTTTATTTTTTACTTTGGCTTTGCTTATGTTCCAAGTACTATTGCTGCAATCGCAGGCGGAACAACAGCTAGCAGTTTATTTAATGTAAATCAAAATAATAGTAATTTAAAAAATAACATTTCTAATAAATCTTTTGATCTATTACACGGAATTTTAGTTCCAGCTCAAGAGAAGGTGCGTACAGTTTTATTTTTGAAAAAAGAAGATATTAGGGATAATTTTGAAATAAAATTAATAAATAAAACTGATAACATTTCTGAATCTTTTCGCGTTATGATGTAAAAAATAAACAAGTTTTTTAAGCTGCTACACGCCCGGCAAAGAAGGGACCATAAGACCTTGTTGCCAAGTTAGCAGCATGCCAGCTGCCCCAAGCACCAAGTCCACCACCAACTTGCTTAACGATGCTATCTGCTATGTTAGATATAATTTTATCTGCAAACTCTGAAAGCATAACTTCATCGAGCCTGTCTTTCTCTATTGCAAGTTCAAGATTATCAATATCAACTTTTTTAACTACACCAAACTGTACGAGGAAAGCAAAGAATATCTGTCTTGCGCTAACAAACATAGCATCTTCTTTTTCTGAAATAAGAAACTTGATTTCATCTAAAATAAGATCTTTATACTCAGGAAGTCTATCTACAATCTCCTTTTCTAAAATACCCATCTTAACCAACAAGAACTTACCAACTTTGCCTAAGCCGGATTTCAGTAAATCTCTGTTACGGTAAGCAATAGATTTACCAAAATGATATCCCATACTTACAGCCAAGTATCCCAAGACTCTATTTTCTATAAACTCAGCATCACTCATGTTAGCAAAATCAGTTCTTCCAACATAATGCCAATCCCAAGGATCTGGCTTAAAGACCCGCTCTTTTTTTAGATTAGCAATATCTTTTGGAAAATATCTGTGAGCCATTATCGGTAAAGCTGTATCTACAGAAAACTTTATTAACTCTGGTCTTATAATACCCAAACTATAATCATCTATCTTTTCTAAAGTATCAGAATCAACATTATTTTTTATCCTATTTTCAATATAATAGGCGCCCAAGTCTGCAGTACCCTTACCAGTATACCAAAGCATTTTCTGAAAAGGCTTATATTCATTAGGCATACGAAAACCATCAATCTTTTGACCATCTTTCAAAAAGTGCTTATGCATTGTGTTGTAATAAATAAGAACTTGGCAGGTTGCAATAAACTGCCACATAAGTTGCTTAACAACCATACTATTGTAAGAAGAACTACTAGCTTTGCCTTTTATTGTTTCCAATAAATTAATAGGAACTAATAAGCTGCTCCAAGCTTTATCTACCATAAAGGCTCCCAGAACAGCAGGCTTGCTTAAATTGTTATCTAAATTCACTTTAAAAGCATCTGCAAACTGGAACTTGAGTAATTTTGAAAATTCAAATTTATAAAGGCTTTTACCTTTGTTGTCATACTTAAATAACTGAAAAAAGTTATTATATAAATGGTAACCGTTTTTAATATACGGAGCTAATTTTGTAAGAATAGACAACCATTTACCCGAACTAGCTTCTTTTCCTAAAATAGAGCCATTCTGATATCCATCTTTTAATTCATCAAACTGCTTTAGGCTTTGTTGCCAAAAATCTACAGCTTCTTTTAAATCTTTATCTGAATCTTGTAATTTTTTATTGAGTTCTTCTAATTGAGTTTGTGCACTTTTTAGTTTATTAATAGCCTCATCAACTTCAGGCTTTAAAATCTCTAGTTTGTGTAAAGAAAATGTTCTCAAGTCTTGGTTCTTTAAAGACAATAAACACTCATATAAAAAATCTAAGTCATCAGATAAATTTGGTAACAATTTATAAGTATCATCAAACACCATATCAAGCTGATCAACCAAAGAATTTACAATCTCTTTGGTTGGTTCATCAAAGAAACCAAATTGTAATGCTAAAGCAAGGTCTCTAGAATTTAAAAAGTCTGTAATTTTATCTAAAACTTGAGTGAAATTTTCTAATCTTTGATCTTGTCCAACTTTTTGGGATATCGAATAACAAAGCTCTGCAAAAAAGTCTGTTGGTTGTTTTAACTTGTCCACCAAAGCAACCCAAGTTTCCCATGTGTTAATTACATCTTGCCTGCAAACTTCAGGCAAAGTTTCAAGCATTTTAATTTGATGTTCAATAACTTTTAGCATGGCGTCTTGATAGCCACCCATTATGTCTTGCCCAGGATAAACTTCTTCTTGTTTCTGTAAAAAATCGTTAAAGGCTTGTGCTATCTCATCTGTATGCTCAACGTATTGATCATCAACAAGATCAACTCTTCTTATATCATCGTCACAGAAAGAATTATTAATAAATATTGTTAAAAAAAGAAATAGCGCTGTAAATCTCTTGTTCATGAAAGTCCCCAAATTATATACAAACCCATTAGTCATTAATGGACAATTATGTAGATTTTACGCTATTTTGTCAAACTATTTACGAGCGCTTTGACGCACAAAATTACCAATTAAACCAATCATGCACCAAAAGCTAACAAGAGCTGTTCCGCCATAACTAACAAACGGCAAACCTAAACCCTTTGTAGGAAGCAACCCAGAGACAACCATTAAATTAATAACAGCCTGCAAACTGATAAGTACTATAAAACCAAGCGTTGTAAAAATTTCAAAAGGCATTTTTAGTTTTAAAATAATCTTTAGACCAAACAAACAAAACATAAAATATAGTAATATTAATAAGCTACAACCCACAAAACCAGTCTCTTCTGCAATTATAGAAAAGATGAAATCCGTGTGCTGCATAGGTAAATAAAAGAATTTTTGTTTTGAATTAGAAATCCCAACACCCCAAAAATGACCTGATCCAATAGCAATTAAAGATTGAATAATCTGAAACCCTCGCCCACGAGGATCTGACCAAGGATTCAAAAATATCAAAATTCTATTTAAGCGATATGATTTTGTTAAAATTAAGAAGATTCCTGCAGGAAGTGCAAATAGCATAGTAATAATCAAATAGAAAAACCTAAACTCGGCAACAAAGAACAATATTAACGCTGTAATCAAAATTGTTACAACTGAACCAAAATCAGGTTGTTTAAGTAATATTCCAAACGTTGTACCAAGTATTATCAAAAAAGGTAAATAACTATTAAAGAAAGACTTAATTCTTTTTTCTTTTCTTTCAAGAAATGAACCCATATAAATAAGCAGAAAAAATTTTAAAAACTCACTTGGCTGAAGGCTAAAGCCAAATAAACTGATCCAACGGTTTGAACCGTGTACCTTTATACTAAACATAGGAATAAAGGTTAAAATCGTTAAAAGCAAAGATAATACAAAGAACAATAATATATATTTCTTTAAAAACTTTATTGGAATAATAGCAAAAAAAATAAATCCCAAGATAGCGGGAATCAAGAAAAATAGCTGTTTTTTTAAAAAATATGAAGCTACTTTGAATTTCTCTAATGCAAATACAGAGCTCGATGAATATATAAAGACCAGACCTATCAAGGTAAGAACAGCAGCTATACTAAATAAAACCCTAAAATCTCTCTTTAAACTTTTATCCATTTATACTACCTCTTTTTATCTATAAATCTGCAAAGAATAAGTTTCTTAAATTTTTGCCCACGTTCTTGATAATTTTTGAATAAATCAAAGCTTGCACCACTTGGAGAAAATAGAACTTGGTCTCCTGGTTGTGCAAGCTTTTTAATTTTTTTTACTACAGATTCTAGATCAAAACATACAATTGTATTTTGAGGCTCAAGCTCTTGAACAATATCTCCAAAACAAATAATACTCTTTAAATTCTTTATTTTATATAAATCTTCTAAAAACCCAGATCTATCAACGCCCTTGCTTGTACCTCCCAATATCAAGATTATTGGTTTATTGTTTTGTTCTATTTTTTTTATTGCAGCTTGCGTAGACTGTATTACTGTCGCTTTTGAATCATTATAAAAATTTATATTATTGTTTGTATGAAATAGTTCTAGCCTGTGTTCTTGTGTGTTATTTTTATTATTAAATTTATTTTTTAATAAAATGTTTTTTGTAAAATCTAAACCCATAAGATAATACCCAGCCAAAATAAAAACCCAATTCTGTTTAAAGCTAACATCAGGTAAAAAGCTAAGGTCAAAGATTTTCTTTTCGTTTAAAAATAAAAAATTATCCTGCTCATAAAAAACAGAATACTTTTCAAGATCGATTTTGTTTATTTTTTCTTTAGAACTTATAAAATAAATATTAGATTTAACCCGTTTCAACTTATCAAGAAGATTATCCCGTAAATTAGTTTGTAAAATATCAGCAGATATTAAAAGGCTTTGTCCCGCTTTTTGATACTCAAAGATTTTACATTTAGCATCAAAATATTCTTGCAAATCTGTATGCCTGTCTAAATGATTGGGATAAAAGTTATTAAAGATAGCAACATCAGGAGCAAACTTTTTACTTAGCTCTAACTGAAAACTAGAGAGCTCTAACACAACAGAATCTAACTCCTCTTGAAGAGCCACCATATCTAACATGCCAACGCCAATATTACCAGCAGCGCAAGAGTTTGGCAAAACGGAGCTCAACAAAGAAGTTATTGAAGTTTTACCTAACGTTCCTGTTATTGCTATTGTTTTTTTTTTGAAAAAGTCAGAAAAAAAATCTAGCTCGCAGGTTGTTTTTTTTTGGTATTTTTCAAGATCTTTTGTATCAAAAAACTTTTTAAGATCTATACCAGGACTTACAAGAACTTTATCATACAAATCGAAAAAGCCAGTAAGACTGGCTTTTTCAGATAATTCTATTTTATCCAACACTCCAGGTTCAAAACCATTTTGTGATAAAAACTTTAAAGCCGATTTTCCAACGATTCCAAAACCTAAAATGCCTATTTTCATAAATATATTGTAAGTAATTTAATCCAGTTATTAACCAAACAAAGTTGGTCTTCCAATTTTAAATTTTTATTATCAACTAAGTCTAAACCATCTAAAACTCTTTGTGAATAATGCAAACCAATTTTTTTAATGATAACTGGACGTTTAAAAAATATAATTAATTTTTTAACGGTTTCCTCTTTTGTAAGCTTAATATCTAACTTCTTATTATCATCAAATTTGCTTAAAGAGTTTAGGAGCACAAGCTCTGTATGAAATTGATGAAGCAAGATTTTTGCTTTTTTAAATCTGGTTCTAACAAAAAAATAATTGTAAACCTTGAGTATAAAAAGGGCTATAACGCTGGCAACAACTATAATAAAAACAGCATTTACAACACCCGTTAAATAGCTAAGCTGAGTAAAAGCACCTTCTGCCATCTTTTTTATAGCGCCACCACCGCCACCAAAGATAATTGGAATCGGAATAAAATATAAAAATCCAAACATCATAAACTCCTTTGATTAAAAGTTATTTCTCACAAAGTCTTTAATCCCAACACTAATTCCTTCTGCTAATATCTGTCTATAACCAGGGTTTGAAAGCCTTGTGGCCTCTTTTTTATTAGTTACAAACCCAACTTCCACAAGTGTTGCAGGAATCCCGCTTCTTAGTAAAACTCTAAAGTCACTTTGCTTTACCCCTCTATTATTTATAGTAACGTTTCTTTTTTTTAAAGAATTGATGACTCCGTTTTGTATATTGTTAGCCATTCTTTTTGATAGATCTATATTTTTTAATAACAAATTATCTGCTAATTTTGCAAGCTGACTATCTTGTTTATCAGATAAAAATAAAAAACCACTACTTCTTGTAGAAAATAGATCGTTACTTCTAAGATAATAAGTCTCAAGACCTTCCAAACTTTGAACACCTCTAGCAGAGTTTGCATGAACAGAAACAAATAGATCAGCTTTCAACTGTGCTGCAAGCTCTGACCTCTCTAATAAAGATAGATCTTGATCTGAATTTCTGGTCAAAAAAACCCTATAGCCTTCTCGTGTTAAAATATTTTTGGCTTTACGAGCAACATCAAGATTTATATTTTTTTCATTAATGCCTAGAAGGCCTTTTGCACCAGGATCTTTTCCGCCATGGCCCGCATCAATCACTATACGTATCTGGTTAAGAGTTTTTTTTTTACCCGGTAAAACCGGCTGTCCATTCATACTATCATTTTGTGCGTACAAGACGCCTGAAACTTGGTTTTTGATTTTCCTAAGATCACTTTTTGAATGTATAGAAAATATAAGCCTAATTGGATCATCCAGCTTGCTCCATCTAATTAAAAGATCTTTTTGAGCAAAAACAATCTTTAAAATCACTCTTGGCGAAGGAACCTTACTACCAACAATCGAAACATCTTTGATTATGCCCTTCAGCCCTTTAAGCTTGGCAACCACACCACTCTTTTCAAAATCTCTTAAAGTCATACCCGGAAATGAAAGATCCAAAGACATTTTTTCTTTATCTAAAGCACGCTCAAAATAAAGAGGCTGTGAAAATAGCAATGTTATTTGAGGCACTAACTCAGAACTTACCTCAACACCACTGAGGCTGTTTATACTTACATCTTTGGCACTTAAAGCAGACATTATTATAAGAAAACATAATAATATAAATAAAAAAACCTTCTTCATGATTAACTCCCCCTCTTAATAATTCGTCTCCCCTATATCAATCTAAATATAATAAAAATGATTTCAAATTGTCAATTATTTAGATTTTTAGTTAATTTAATTTATTACAAAGGGTATTTATGGGGCTTGTTAAACTCAAAAAACAAAGCTAAACTTAATCAAAAATTAAAAAGTATAATCAGGAGCATCCAGCCTTCGCCCAGGTGGCTACGGCGGACAGGCAACGCAAACGGACAGGAGCACAAAATGCAAATCCAGGAAAACATATCCTTAAAAGATAAAAATTGGTTCAAAACAGGTGGCAACGCTAAATATTTCTGCCAACCAACAAGTAACCCTGAATTTAAGCAAGCATTAGAGTTTGCTGATAAAAATGGCTTAAATATTTTTATTTTAGGCGATGGTGCAAATATTTTAATTAGTGATTCGGGATTTGATGGCTTAGTAATAAATCCCAAATTAAAAGATATAAAAATAAATAATGATCTAGTTACTGCTCAAGCAGGCGTAAATATACAAGACTTAATAGATTACACACTTGATAATAATATAATTGGGCTAGAAGAGTTTAGTAATATCCCAGGAACAGTAGGTGGCTCAGTCTATATCAATATCCACTACATCCAATACTTCTTAAGTGATTTTTTAATTTCAGCACACGTTATAAACAAAATCACAGGTGAGATAATCACAGTAAATAAAGAGTGGTTTAACTTTGGATACGATAAATCTAAGTTACAAAAAAAAGAATACTTTTTAATCGATGCCTTATTTAAATTAAAACAAGTAGATGTAATACAGGCTGCTTATGCTAAAGGTAGACGTGATGAAATTATAAGACACAGAAAATATAGGTATCCAAATTCTAATACTTGTGGTAGCTTTTTTAAAAATTTTGCTCAAGAAGATATTAACTTTAATGTTAATGGAAAAAAGATAACAGCTGTTGCATATTATTTAGATAAAATTGGAATCAAAGGCCAACTTCGTGTAGGCAATGCTGTTGTTTCTAACCAACATGCAAATATGATAGTCACACATGAAGGCGCAACAAGTAACGATGTAATTAATTTAGCAAAAGAGATGCAACGATTAGTTTTTGATAAGTTTGGAATTTTACCACAACCTGAATGCCAAGTCATAGGAGACAATCTATGAGAAATATTTTTAAAACTTTTTTATTTATACTTTTAATTTCTGAAAACTTGTTTGCTATTCGCACATCAAATCAACCAGACCCTTTTAAAGAATTATTAGATATGGCTGAAAAACTCACAATAAGTAAAATTACACGAGATAAAGCTGATCTTGAGATAGATGAAGAAAATGATAAATTTGAAAAGTTTTGTCACTTTTCAGCAAAGTTGCCAGAAGAAACAATTTCGGGAATCTACCAATACGTTAGGGCTAAAAACAATATTGAATATATAATGAATGCGCTTGTTATGATTTCCAAACGACTAGAAACAACAAAACAAGATGTTATAATTACTGCAGATTCTAAAGATTTTACATTCGAATTTGTAAAGCCTAAATAATACCTTCAAGAATCTTTTAATTATCGAGTTTGCGTTTTATTAGTAAAAATATTATCATTACCCATAATTATTATAAATAAATAAAAGGAAAAGTAATGATTTCTTATCTTTTAAAAAAGCTCAAACTAATAACTGTGCTATTAATAATACTTACTATCGGAATAGGTACTACATTCCTCCTAAAAGAAGATTCTTTTAGATATAAATTATCTTGCATAGGAACTAATCTTAAAAGGTTTTTATCAAAAGAAAATGTTCAAATAAAAAACTACCCTAGCAAAACACAGCTTCTATTTGATCACATGAAAATTTTATTTAAGTCAGATTCTAATAAGTTACATTACATAGAAAACCTAGCTGGTCTTCAAATGTCATTCACAAATTACAGCGCAATTCAAGATCTTTTTAATGAAATCTTCATAAGAAAATGCTACTTTTTCAATACAAAAAAACCAAATCCTTTTATTATTGATGCAGGAAGCAATATTGGAATTTCTATTCTTTTTTTTAAGAAGATATACCCTGAGGCCAATATAATAGCATTTGAACCATGCAAAAATAATTTTAATCTATTAAACCTAAACCTAAAAAATAATCAAATAGAAAACGTAAAAACCCGACAAAAAGCTCTTTCAAATATAAAAGATAGCATAAGAATATATAATCCTGGCTCTGCCACAAGTTCAGTATCTTTTATAAATCAAAATGACAAATTCGAAAATGTAAAAACTACTCTACTATCGAAACATATAAACCAAACAGTTGATCTATTAAAAATAGACGTTGAAGGCTCTGAAGGTCTAGTAATAGAAGATTTAGTAAATAATAAAAAATTGAACTATATAGAAGAAATAATAATGGAATACCATCCACAAATTAAAAATAATGAACTATCAAAAATTATCAAAGCACTTGAAGATAATAATTATAAATATGAGATAGATTCTCCAATAAAAACACCTTTTAGTAAAGACTCAACATCACCTTTTCTAATACATGCTTATAAGAAGTCTACTTAACGCGTTTGTATTAAATAAGATCATCAAGAATTTTTTGACGATAATCAACCATCAACTGAATCATAAAATAAAGATTATGAATTGAAGCCAAAGCTAGAGCCGTGATCTCTTTGGCTTTAAACAAATGATTTAAATAAGACAAAGTGAACTGCTGACAAACAGGACACTGGCACCCATCTTCAATTGGACCAAAAACCTGAGCGTTACCACTTTTTGCAATTCTTAACAAGCCCTTTTTAGTAAACAAAAGCCCGTGTCGTGCACATCGAGTTGGATGCGAGCTATCAAAAGTGTCTACACCCAAAGGCACAATACCTTCTATTGAGGCCAAGTCACCTATTCCTAATAAATGGTTAGGCTTGTCTTCAGGCAAATGTGGCATCAAAAAAACAAGCATCTCTAACATCTCAATTCTATTTTTGCCTACGCTACCACCAATGGCATAACCGTCAAATGGCAAAGTCGAGAGATAATCACAACTTTGTTTACGCAAATCTTTATCTACACCACCATGAATCACAGCATAAAGAGCCTGCCCATTTTTATTTTTCTGGTGCTGTTCTATAGAACGCTTTTCCCATCTGTGTGTACGATGTAATGATTTTAATAATTTTTGTTTATCTGTATGATAACCAGGAAGCTCATCAAAACTTACAATAATATCTGCACCTATATCTTTTTGTGCCTGAATAGAAGTTTCTGGGGTTAACAAAATCTTTGAACCATCCCTGTAAGACCTAAAAAGCACACCCTCTTCATTTATCTTTAATACACTATTATCATGCTTTTTGGCACCCTTACCCTTAAGCTCCTCATGCACACTGCCATATGCAAGACTAAAAACCTGAAACCCACCTGAATCTGTAATAATTGGATTTTTGCGATTTACAAATTTGTGAATACCACCAGCATTCTTTATATGCTGGGCGCCTGGTTGTACCATTAAGTGATAAGTATTACAAAACATGAGTTGTAAATTTAATTCATCAACAAGTTTATTATCAAGAGCCTTTATTGTACCGTTTGTCCCAACAGCCACAAAGCTGGGTGTATCAATAATGCCATGAGGAGTATAAATACGCCCTACTCTTGCTCTAGATTTCTTTGATTTGTATAAAACTTCAAATTTAAACTGATTCATGCTCATACTTCTTTATAATTTTTTCTGATAACTCTCTTAGACAAACCTACAAACGGCGTAGAGACTAAAATGATAATCGTCTTTATTACAAAACTTATTAAAATCACACTCCATATAGAAGCTATGATTCCATAAAGCCCCATAAAGGCAAATAAAAATGTGTCTACAAATTGTGTAACAAGTATAGATACTATATTTCTTGTAATTAAATACTTACTTTCAAAAGCTTTCTTTAATAAGCCATAAAACCAGCAATCTAATCTTTGTACTATAAAGTATGCAATTAAAGAAGCTATGGTGATTCTAGGCATAAATTTCAGGATACCAACAAAGAAATTGTGGGTATTATCATACATATTTGGTACATAAAGCAGGTGTAATTGTGACATTACTAGATAAAAGAATGCCATTAAGAAACTGGCCCAGATTGCCTTTTTGGTCACACTCTTTCCAAAGTATTCTTGCAATAGATTTAGCGCTAACACACTTCCTATCACAAAGACATCACTGCTGGTTACATTTAACCCAAACAGCGTAATCTGTTTTATTACAAATAGATTGGCTAGAACTGCCTGTATGCATATGCATGCAACTAGTGTTTCTTTACCTAAATAAAGAGAGGCTAGTACAAAGCTTATTACGGTTATAATTTGTAAAAAGAAAAATATTTCGTTCATAATGCTTATTATACCAGGTATTTAGGCTTTTAAAAATGGGGAATAGAGCCTAAGGTGCTCCCGCACTGGGCTACAGTAAGTTGGCCCGTTTCCGCCGTCGCCAGGCTATGGCGTGACAGGCCATCATATATAGCACAGTGCGTATGCACCCGTGCTATAAGCACCCCCTTCCAACCAAAAAATTACTATACGTAATTACAAAAGTCCCCATATATTTTATTTTTACAAACCTCCAAAAACCCTTACTAAAAGGGCCTACCCGTTTGCACTGCACAAAAACTTCTTTAAAATAGTTATATGTATATTGTTCATTTAGGGACATCTGAACAACCAGGGGACAAATTTTTATTAATTCTAATAATGGAGGACACTTACTATGAAAAAACATGTTTTAGCATGTATCGCGCTAACATTTTCAATTACAACAAGCGCATTCACAAGATGTGTAGAGATATCTGCAGATAACAGAAAATACTCTTGTTTAATTGATTACAACTCAAAGGACAAGGGTTCAATAGTTAACGGCTATAAAGTGCCTGTTAATGTGACCTTAGAAAACAAAACAGACTATAGCAAAATATTTGACCAGAAAAAGCTTCTTCAAGGTTTAAAACTTGTGCCAAGGGAACACGCAAATGTTTTTCAAAACTTTGCAATAAGGTACTTACTACCAATATTAGCTGGAGCAGGTTACGGATTAGAAGCTATAGGTGCGCGAGCTCTTGCTAAAAAGCTTCAATTAAGAGGAAACAACTTGGGCACATGGCAAGAAGAATTTAGTCTTAAAAATTTTTGGACCAAAGAAAATTTTAAAAGCCCAAACCTTGCAGGTGCATTTGTAGTAACATCAGCAATGCTTACACCCGTTGTTTATTTTGCAATACGATATTATCTTAATTTAGAAAACAAAAGAACCGTTCTAGGTAAACATGATAACGATTACTACTGGAACAATAACCAAACCAACTTTAGAGCTTATGCATCCAAGAAAGAGTTAGATAAAAAACGCTTAAAACTAGCTATTTAAAAAAGCGAACCCCTCTTAGTTATTTTCGTAAAATAACTAAACAAACACAAACAATTAAAGTGGGGCGCAAGCCCTACTTTAATAATTCAAATAAATGGAGTTATAAGATGAAAAATGGTGTTATCGTATTTCTTTTGGCAATCAGTGCCATCTCAACAAACGCATTCTCTGAACCAGTCGAACTTAAAACAGAGAATGATAAGCGTGCTTGTGTCATTTCTTATGACTCAGAGGCTAAAGGCTCACTCGCAAACTTTGGTGATATTATTGTTAACGTCACAGTAACAACCAAGACCGAAGATAATAGAGACTTTAATAAACAAGAACTTTTTAAAAATTTAAAAATTACACCCGTAGACTTCTGGTCCTCCCACGGAAATAGAACAACAGACTTTCTTATGCAATATGCATTACCTATTACCAGCATAACAGCAGTATCAACAGTATTTGCTGCATTTGCAAAATGGCTCTCAGAAAATATAAATAAACAACCCGAATTCGCGAAGCCCAAATTATCATTAAACACCCTACAAAAACCAAATCTCACCACAATCGCCTTAGCAACCGGAGCAATTGCTATAGTTGGTACATACATTGCAAGAAAATATATCAATCATGATATTAATCAATCCGATGTAAACCCCTATCATACCATCACAAGCTTCCAAGCTTATGTATCCAAAAAAGCATTAGAAAAAATGCGTTTACAACTAAACTAAAATAAATGGAGTTATAAGATGAAAAAAAACATTTTACTATTTCTTATTGCAGCTTGCTCAATCACAACAAGCGCATTCACAAAACTAGCCGAACTTAAAATAGAGAATGATGATCTCTCTGCTGTTATTAAATATTACACTGAAGACACAGGTAAGTTCTTAAGTCGGGATAAAATTCCAGCCGAGATAACAGTAACAAACAAAAGCGTTAAAGAAATATCTTTCAAGCCTGACAATCTTTTTAAAGATTTAAAAGTTAAAGCTTATGACCCTAGACCAGAGTATGAGGCATATGCAAAGCCTTTTTCCAAAACAATCCAACTAGGTACCACAGCAGGAATAACAGTCTTCATTGCTTTTATGAAATGGACCCTAGAAAATCTTCAAGATCCTAAAGCTGTATTTACAAACTCACAAAACTACAAATTTTGGAATCTTCAAAACTGGAAAGATGCAAAAATGCCTACAATTGCAACAGCTCTTGCAGGCATAACTGTAATTGGCGCCTACCTTTATAACAAATATTGTGGCCAGCCTGAATATTTGGAGTACTGCAAAAACATGGATACAAACTGCTACATACCGTCAAAAGGCATTAATGATAAAATCAGACTTGATGTTCATGCATCCAAAAAAGCTTTAGAGAAGCAACGTTCAAAACGCTTTAAATTAGATTAATTTTAAAATTATAATGGAGTTATAATATGAAAAAGCATATTTTATTATTTATTGCAGCAACCTGCACAATAGCACCAAGCTTGTTTTCAGAACAAGTAGAACTTAAGAAAGAAACCGGAGATGGCAATGTCTCTTGTGTAATTTCTTATGACAAAGATGCCAAAGGATCTTTTTGTAAAATACCTGTTGAAGTCAAACTGACAAACAAAACAGATAAAACTATATACTTCGATGAAAAAAATATTTTTAAGAATTTAGACCTTACTGCCAGAAACCCTTATCAAGAATCACTTAAAGAAAGAATAAAGGATTTCATATCGGAGACGGCAGTACCTATTGCTGTTATTACAGGTGTTCTTGCAACAGTTATAGCCTTCTCAGGATGGTCTGCAAATAAATTTGTAAATCTTAAAGAAGAATTTTCAATACCTCTAAATTCTAATTTTTTTAAATTAGAAACCTGGAAAAATCCAAATACAACCCAAAGTGTGATCGCAGCAATGTCAGCATTTTTAGGAACCGGAACAAGCATATTCCTATTATCAAAAAATGATTCCTACAATTACAATGGCCATCTGCATGGAAACAAAACCAGTCTTTATCCTCCTGAGGTACATCATTTTGCTGGAACAAGAACAATACACGCCTGGGGATCAAAGAAAGAATTAGAAAAAAAACGCACAAAGCTTAATAATTACACAAAGTTTAATTATTAATTAAAGACAAACCCCTCTTAGTTATTTTCATAGATAACTAAAGAACACAAACCGTTAAGGGAGTGGCAACGCTCCCTTAGCAATTTTAAAATAAATGGAGTTATAATATGAATATAAATTTTAAAACAAAAAAATATCTTCTGATCTTTGTTTCTCTATTTTGTTTTACACAATCAAAGAGTTTTAATTTTTCACAAGAATTTGCACCAGAGCTCGCCTCACTAAAGACAGACTTAAAAGCAGTAGTGATAACAAGCGTCGCTGCATCTCTTTGTATTAAAGCCTATGATATCTGCAATTATTTTTATCAAAACAGTCCTAGAATCCAATATAAAAAAGCAAGAGATATTTATCGGGATGTAGCGAATAATGAGTTTTTATTACAAAATTCAGGGCTAAACTCAATAAAAGCAGAGATAGCTTTGGAAAAACAAACACAAAATCATACACTTATACATTATATAGAGCTATTACAGGGGCTATTTAATAAATTGAAAACAGCCAGTTCTCACCTTAATAATGCATATAAGAGCAATAAGCTTTGGGTTAAGAATAATAAATTAAATAATCGTATTGAAAATACCAAGCGATTAATCAAAGACAAAGCTGAATTCGTAATGGGCAGCTTTGATTATGACAAACAAAACAAAAGCTACCATAAGCTTTTAAAAAAAGCTTAGTACAAATTCTCCTGGCTTGATAAATACAGAAAAGTGCTTTAAAATATATGTTTTAGGGACAATGGGACAATATATAATTACACAATTAGCCAACACTAATGGCCGGGGGACTTTTTCTTATGAAAAAAACATCTATTACTTTATTCTTAAGCTCTTTCTTTATAATCTCAAATGCATATCCTATGGATGCAAATCTAGAAACCTTACGTAAAAAAGAACAAGATACACGTACAGGTGCAATATTTGGTGCAAAATTTACGGCCGCATGCGCCGGAATACACTTAGCTTCTAAGTATCTAGCAAATCCAGAAAGATTAGTTAGAATTTCTAATTTTTTGAAAAACTCAAAGAATAATATTGCAACCAGTTGCAAAGTAACTTCAGAATTCGCTTTTGGTATTGGGGTCTTAACAGGATTAGTGTGCGCATATCAGGCGTGGCAATATTCAAAAAATAAAACAATAAGAGAAACAACAGAAGCTTTCGCTCGAACCACTATAGTTGAATAAATAGAAGAATAAGTTATATTTTAAAAATAAAACTTATAATCTTTAAATTTTAAGAGGTACCGTCAAAATGGCTGAAAACACTAACGTAACTTTAGAAAAAATCGTATCTTTATGCAAAAGAAAAGGCTTTGTATTCCCTTCAGCTGAAATATACTCAGGCCTAAACGGAGTCTACGACTTTGGACCAATGGGTACACTCTTAAAACAAAACATCAAAAAGCTTTGGTTGCAATATACAAACAGCTGGCCAGAAGAAGTAGTTTTGGTAGATGGTTCAATTTTAGGTGCAGAGGCTGTATGGAAAGCATCAGGACACGTTGAGAACTTCTCTGATCCTATGGTAGACTGCCTAAATTGTAAAAAGCGCTTTAGATCTGATGAATTAAACCTAGAAAAAGGCTGCCCTTCTTGTGGCATTAAAAACTGGACAGATGTAAGACAATTTAAGCTTATGTTTGAAACACAACTTGGCGCAATGGCCGGTAATTCTTCAATTGCATATCTAAGACCAGAGACAGCACAATCTATTTTTATAAATTTCAAAAATGTACTTTCTACATCTAGAGTAAAAATTCCATTCGGTATCGCACAAATTGGTAAAGCTTTCAGAAATGAGATTACACCTAAACAGTTTTTGTTTAGAGTTCGTGAATTTGAACAAATGGAATTAGAGTTTTTCTGTAAACCAGAAGATACTGATAAATACTTTGATGAATGGGTACAAAGACGTAAAGACTTTTATGTAACTCTTGGCCTAAATCAAGATAAAATCAGACTCAGAGATCATGAAAAAGATGAGCTTGCTCACTATTCAAAAGCCTGCAAAGACGTAGAATACAATTTCCCATTTGGTTGGAAAGAATTAGAAGGTATTGCTAATCGCGTTGATTATGATCTTTCTCAACATATAAAACATTCTGGCAAAGACTTGGCCGTATATGATCAAGAAACAAAAGAATCATACATTCCTAATGTTGTAGAGTGTTCAGTTGGTGTTGACAGACTCTTTTTAACTTTATTATTTGATGCTTATCATGAAGATGAAGTTGAGGGTGAAACTCGAGTTAGCTTAAGATTTAATCCAAAGGTTGCACCTGTAACATGTGCTATTTTGCCTTTGTCTAAAAAACTCTCTGAACCTGCTGAAAAAATATATTTAGATCTTAAAAAAGCCGGTTATAGTGTTCAGTACGATCTCTCTGGTTCTATTGGCAAACGCTATAGACGTCAAGATGAAATTGGAACACCTGCTTGTTTTACTTTTGATTTTGATAGCCTAGAAGATAATAAAGTCACAGTACGTGATCGTGATACGCTAAAACAAGAGCGTATTAGTATTGATAAAATCAAAGAGTATTTAGAAAACTTACTCAAGTAAATAATTTTAAAGCCCCTGTAAAAGGGGCTTTTTTTTTATAATATTTCTTTTTATTTATCTTTTTTTTCTGTAAAATACTTTTCCCCCCTAAATTTTATATTAACAAAAAGTAATAACAGGAAACCTATATGAATAAACTAAAATCTTTATTTTGTCTTATTATACTCTTTTCTTTAAACAGTTTTAGTTCTATTTCTTGTATGAAACACAAACCTGTATCGTTTCTAGAAATTTACAAATTATTTCGCAGCCTCAATCTCGCATTAAGCCCCATAGAAGAACAATGCGAGACACTTATGACCTTGAGAAATGCATTTATGCTAATACCGCATAACGATCCTGCAAAACCTGAACAACATGAATACCTAAAATCACTTATAGAAAATGAACTGGAAGTCAACAACCATCTTATAAGCATTCGACCTTAAGCCGGTACTCCCCATCCTTAGATTAAAATACAATAAGATTTATTTTTTTATTTTTTGCTGTAAACTCTCTTTGTAATTGAAAATAAAATATTACAAATCTCTTATAAACCATATTGCCGGGAATTTTATCATGAACAAAATAAAATATCTTTTTTGTTTTCTCACCCTTTTATCTCTAAAAAGCTTTGACTCTATTTATTGCATGGAGGAGGATGCACCCTCTCCCCAAGCAAAACCATCCCTAGAAGATTGTGAAGCTAAAACAAATAAGTGTCTCAAAAAAAGAGAGGAAGCCTCTTCTCCTGAAAGACAACACAAATATAGCTTTAAAATCATAAAGCTAATGCAACTACTTAGAGAGGAACTCAAAATCAGGGAAATGGGCAATAGTGATTATATTCTCAGGGCTTGGCAAAGCCTAACAACCGAAAAAAATGAACTTATCAATATTCTTCCAGGACTATGCTTAAGCGAGAAACTTAAAGCAATCCATTCCGTTACGGACGGCCTTAGGAACCTTATCCCTAGATCTCAAGAAACTAATAAACCACGGTTAGAAACCCTAGATTTAACGCTCAAGCTAGAAATAATGGAGCTAGATACTCTTGAAATAGAAATTAGGCATGAAGCAGAAATCGACGAGCTAAATACAAAAGTAAACTGGCTCACCATAACGATGAAACAAATACTTAAAAGGAATCATAATGAATAAATTAAAATATCTTTTATGTTTTCTTACACTTTTATCTATAAACAACTTTAAAAATAGCTACTGTGGAAAAACAATGAAAACGTGGCTACATATTCCTCAACCTAGTGTTCAAGACTTATTACATGCTTATCCTATATTAAAGTTTAAGGCCTATCTTAAAATGATAAAAGAAGACTATACTCTACTAGAAAAAGCAATAAATTTATTCCACCAAGATCCAACTCTAGAAAATATTAAAGAAGTCAGAAAACATCTCTCAGTTTTAGAGTCCTATTCCATAATGCTAAGCAAACAGCTAGATTTATATCCAGATCTGAACAACAATGTTGAAGGTATGAATTCCATGATAGAATTAACTCGCAAGATACGTACTATAACAGATCCTATCATGCCAAAACTTAAAGAATTAGAAAGCACAAATCTTCTATAAACCATATTTCCGGGAGTTTTACCATGAATAAATTAAAATATATTTTTTGTTTCCTAATACTTTTATCTCTAAAAAGCTTTGACTTTGCTTATTGTATGGAAGAGGAGGATGCACCCTCAACCCAAACAAACCCATTCCTACTAGATAACAAAATTGTAAAACTTTTTGTAGAAGGAGCAGAACTTCAAATCAAAAATTTACCTGACAATGAAGTAGCAAGAAAACGAATTATTATGAATTTAAAACGCACAATAGAAGAGCTTCTTAAATCAAATAGCCCATATCAAGATAGGCTTACAATTTTAAAGGAACAATTAACAATTGCTTTTAGGGAAATATGTGCTAAAAGTAATTTGGAATTTTTGTTATCAAAAGGCATAGAGATAAAAGCAACAAAACCATCCCTACTAAACAACAGAACTATAGAATTTTTTTTAGAAAAAGCAGAGCTTCAAATCGGATCCTTACCTAACGATGAAGTAGCAAGAGGACGAATTATTGTACCCTTAAAATGCGCAACCGAAAAGCTTCTTGAATTAAATAGCCCATATCAAGATAGGCTTACAATTTTAAAGAAACAATTAACAATTGCTATAAGGGAAATAAATGCTAGAAGAAACGGGTAGTATTAGCCCTTACAGGGCTAATACCAAACCCTCGACAAACTTTTAAAAAGCAACACCGGCCTTGCACCACAAAGCCCAATTAGCTAAAGCATTACGATCAGCAAATTCATAAGAACTAGCAATACCAAGCATCCAAGGACGTTGATATCTCTTAAAGATATAACCTAACCCCAAATAGGCTTTATGTGTAACTTGAGACTGGCTAGCAGCACGTTGCAAGTCAAGATCACTTGCACTGATCGCCTTTGCACCCTGAGCATCTTGTGCAACATTAAAATAACCATGAGCAGCAATAGTGCCTGATTCTAAAGTTGTAACGTTAAGATTATTTTTAGCGATAGCATATTGATCATCAGTCCAAGAATCATTAGTTAATGTTAAAGACTCAGCTTCTTTCCAAAAGAGATTATAACCAAGATCTAGAGTAAAACCCTTATTGGTATAATTAATATTAAATATGGTATCAAGCTGTGCACCAGAACGGGCATGAACATTTATAGCCAAAACATTGGCAGCAGGAGTAAGTGGAGTTCCAACAGCATCACCAACTTTACCTAATAAATAATACTGATTAAAATTATTAATCGCAGGCAACTCTGATTCCAACCCCATACTATTACCATTAATACCAACGGTCCTACGTTGCTTATCTTCAAAGAGATACCTATAATTTGCGACTAAAGATAAATTCAATTTGCTACTATTACCAACAGAGAAGCTTAAGTTACCATCAACACCGGCACCTAAACCCCACTGGCCAGCATTGCCGACGATGGGCTCAAAAGCATACTCACCACGAGGTGTATTGCCTGTAGGTACAGTGAGACCTAAATTCAATGATAAGCGCCCTCTCCATTTATCTATAAAAGTATAACCTGCAATAAAATCTAAATCTGCAACATTAGTTTTGCTGTGAGAACCATTTATTTTTGAACGAGTAAGCGCAGCCTGCTCATTGCCAACTCCAAGAGAATCAGAAATATCTTTACCACTAAAATAATTTGATATTAACTCTTGTGAAAAGATGCCCTCGTAATTAGAAGAACTTAGATGCGCACTATTACTAACATGAACTAAAGGTAATGCTGCTTTAAAATATGCACGATCAGATAAAAATCCAAGAACTTGGTAATAATCTAAACGAACTCCGTAGGCATCCTGATCAAAGCCTAATTTTATATTAGCCTGATTACCAGTATCTAAAGAGTCGTACATATGAAAGATATTGTCAGCACAGGCATCTCTTTGTGATGCAAGCTCATTAGTTCCAACTTGCTGATCTTTTAGGATAAAATTATTTTTTTTTTCAACACCAAAATATTTGCCTAAAGCACTTTTATTTGTTGAACTCTGAAAAAAAGGCGTTATTTGTACATTGCCCTGATAAACACCCTTTTCTTTTTGATATCTATTTAAAGCGTTCCAACTTGTGTACTCCATTGCAAGATTAACACCAACAGGCCTTGGCATTAAAAATGTTTTATTTGTGGCCGCAAATATAGAATATGTACAAGACAACACCAATAGAAATAGACATAGAAATGCTTGAATAAGCTTTTTCATAATTCCCCCTCTCCCCAATACGTTTTTTTAATTTCTCATTCATTTTAGCAATTTAGATTATACAAAAGCTAGATTTGTATAAAAAACGTTCTAATAGTAAACTGACTGTAAAAA
>CAYVQB010000004.1:0-5603 GCA_964453985.1 uncultured Pseudomonadota bacterium | reverse complement strand
ATTATGAATATAACACCTAAAATAATTCATTTCTCTCCGGGAAGAATTCTACTAGCTTCATTTATTTTTGTAATAGCAGTAGGAGCAATTTTACTATCTCTACCACAGGCAACAGTAACACCATTGTCATTAACAGATATTATATTTACAAGTACATCAGTAACATGCGTAACGGGATTGCTAACCGTACCTATTTCTTATTTCACGTTCTTTGGTAAATGCGTGATATTATGCTTAATTCAAATCGGCGGACTAGGTCTTATGACCCTATCTTTTTTTCTGATATCTTTATTTCTCAACTTAGGAATGGCAACAAAACTAATGGCCGGACAAATTTTGGATTTTGAATTTTGGGGACAGGTTAAAAATTTTTTGGCCTTAATAATAGGCATCACATTCTTTATGGAAATTTTTGGTGCTATATTACTGTACTTTCCATTCAGCCAAATGTTTGATACACAACATGCAATATTCTATGCGATATTCCATTCTATATCATCTTTTTGTAATGCAGGAGTCTGCTTATTCGATAATAACATGGCAAACTTCATAGAATCTCCATTTCCCTTAATTGTAACTTCAGGACTAGTATTTGCCGGTGGAATAGGCTTTATCGTCTGGTATGAGCTTTTAAGATTATTTCAAA
Source organism: uncultured Pseudomonadota bacterium (assembly GCA_964453985.1). Lineage (GTDB taxonomy): Bacteria > Babelota > Babeliae > Babelales > UASB340 > CAYVQB01. The sequence continues at coordinate 4,957 of CAYVQB010000004.1, read as the reverse complement.
AAATTGTAATAAAAAAAGAAAAAGTTTATAACGTATCAATACACACTAAAATAGTTATTAGCGTTTCTATTATTCTAATAGTCTTTGGAGCACTTTTGATATGGGGAATAGAAAAAGACAATACACTAAAAGGCCTAGGAACAGCCACAGGAATAATAAATTCATTCTTTATATCATCAACAATACGAAGTGCAGGATTCAGCACTTTTGCAATAAACCAAACATCGCTTGCAACCATGTTAATATTTCTGGTTCTAATTTTTATTGGTGCAAGCCCAACATCTGCAGGTGGTGGTATAAAAGTTACTACTCTTGCAATTTTTTTGGCATATATATCTTCTATTATTAAAGGTAAAAGATCAACAGAAATAATGGGTCGGACAGTCGCAACAGACCAAATAAAAAAATCTATAGCTATAATAGCACTCAGTATAGGTTGGGTCATATTTTCTACATTTATTCTTCTTTTAATGGAACCTGGTTTTACTTTTATCCAAATGCTCTTTGAAGCAGCCTCTGCATTTACAACAGTTGGGCTATCCACAGGCGTTACTCCTTTTGTTTCAAAATATGGTAAGCTATTATTAATGATATCAATGATAGCGGGAAGAATAGGGACTTTGACTCTGGTATTAGCACTCAGAAAAGGTACCGAAAAAGATCTATATCGTTATCCAGAAGAAAGAATGGTTATCGGGTAAACTTAAAACAAGAGGCTTTTATGAAATTTTGTGTGATAGGCTTAGGTAGATTTGGTTATCAACTATCCGTATCCTTAGCAGAACAAGGCATGGAAGTTTTGGCGATTGACTATAATGAATCAATCGTAGCCTCCATTAGAGACAAGGTTACTCAAGCTGTGTGCATGAAAGTAGAAGATGAAGAATCCCTAAGAGCAATAGGCGTGGAAGATATGGATACGGTTATTGTTGCAATGGGTGAAAATTTTGCACAATCAATATTAATTACAGCAATCCTAAAAAAGGATTTAAACGTTCCTAAGATCATAGCGCGGGCTGTAAGCAAGATTCACGAAAATATTTTAAAGCTTGTTGGCGCCAGCCAGATTGTTTTTCCAGAAAGAGATCTTGGCCTCAAGATGGCCAAAACGCTCAGTCTCTCCTTATCCAACCTGGTTCAAGTTACAGAAAATTTTGCGATAACAGAACTCAAAGCACCAAAGAATTTCGTAGATAAAACGATTTCCGAACTAAATTTAAGAAAATCTCGTAATATCACATGTATCGGCGTAAAAAAAGATAAAAAAATTACTATCATTACGCCCGATTACATAATCATTGAAGATGATATTCTTGTACTCGCTGGCGAGAATGAAGGCCTAGCTGCCCTCGCAGAAGAAGCATAAAAATATAAATTTAAAAAAGCCCGTGAATAAAAGAACAAACTTTTATTCACGGGCTTTTTTAAATTTATATCGTATAAACAAAAACTAAATAGCTTCTATACGAACAACCGTAATAGGTTGACGATGACCTTTTTTAGTTCTTTGTTTTTTACGTCTTTTATGTCTGAAGACAATAAGTTTTGGCCCTCTAATATGTTTTACAATACTAGCCTTAAGACTAACACCTTCTAAGAAAGGTTGCCCTATTTCAAACTTATCTTCTTCTGTTTTACGAAAAAGAACTTCTGAAAATTCTACGTTATCCCCTGCTGCGCCTTCAAGCTTTTCTATAGCAATTGTCTTACCTAGAATCGCTTGATATTGTTTTCCACCTGTTTGAAAAATCGCATACTTTTCAAAGGTGACTTTATTAGCCTCTTGCATGCTAAATTAACCTTTCACTTCACTGGTACTTATAATCTATTCTAAAATTAAAATTCAAGAACAATACAGACATTGTTCTGAACTAATAGGAAACAGTACTATAATTCTAACAAAAATGTGTCTTCTGTCTAGTAAATAGATATCAGCTATTCTACTTGTAACATTATATAAACATTTTGTTTGACTATATTACAAAATTACAAAATTATCTGCTTAGAAAGGCAAATCGTCTTCAAATGCTGGCTTATCTTTAAAAGCTACTTCACCAGTATTTATAGAATTAGTACTTTCTGGGGCTGCTTTTGCGACAGCTTTAGGTCTGGTTGCAGGAGCTGGTTTTGCTACAGATACCTGTTGTTCATCGGTTTGGCTCGCAGTGGCAGAACCTTGTAAAAAGGTAACTCTGTCAGCAACAATAAAGTGCTTACTACGCTTTTGTCCGTCATTATCCTGCCAGGTATCAAACTTTAAGCGACCTTCAACTAAAACGTTGCTACCTTTATTTAAGTATTGGTTACAGCTATCAGCCTGAGGTCCCCATACGTCAATATCCACAAAGCAGACTTCTTGTACCATCACACCTGTTTGTCTATTTTTAAACTGCCTATTTGAAGCCATGCTTAAACGACAAAGAGCTTGGCCTGAGGCCAATTGTTTATGGTCTGGATCTCTTGTTAGATTACCCATCAAAATTACGCGGTTATAACTTGCCATGTTAGTTAATCCTTTTTATGTAGTAAAAATATAAAACTAGTTTTAAACCCAAACAAAATATTTATCTCAAATATATTTTAACAAATAATCTTAAATAACAAAACACAGAGACTTTAATCCTGCGAATCGGTAGCAACATCACATGGAACAGAACTGCTTTCTTTAGGACGATTCCACCACTTTTTTAATCTTGCCCGTAGACTAGGTCTTATCGCTTGTTCTTTGTATTTAAATTCTAAATCTAATAATGCTTGCTTACTATCAATCTGTTTATCTTCTTTTTCTCTTAATTTTCTTGTTATAGCAATTCTATTAAGAGGATCTTTTTCTTTTTCCAACTCCAGTTTTAACTTTTTTATATGTTCACTTGCTCTTCTTATATCGAATCTATAGCGACGGCAAGCCTTATCATTGGAAAACCATGCCCCCCACCATAAAGCTTTTGGCCATGTAGATACCTCTTCAAGATCTTGCAATTGTTCGTCTGTACTAACAGGAATATCAGGCCCACCATCTTCGACTACAGTCGCTTGCGTGTCTAAACTCTTTTTCTTTTTATCTTTTTTATTCCCAAGCTTACTATCTCCAACAACACTATCTTTTGTATTTTTTTTAGCTACTTTAGCTTCGTTATTTCTGCCCGCAAAGTACAAGCCTGCAAGACCTGCAAATACTGAAGCTGTCAAACCTGTTCCAACTATTAATTTTTTATTTTTACGTAGCAAAACTTTAAAATCTCTCCAACCACTATCATTACTATCCAAAGCTTCTATCTTTTCAAAATTTTCTATATTTCCAGTCCAACCAGAAAAAACATCCTGTTTTTCTAGTTGCTGCTGAAAATTTTCTTCGTTATCAGCAGAAAGCTTAAAAACCAAAACCAATAAAAACAGTAAACAAAATTTATTTTTTATAACCATAAACAAACCCTTTTAAAAATTACCCCAAACAATTTAGAATTTAGAATTCTAACAAGAAAACTAATTATTACAAGTTTGCAGAATTAAATAGCTTTTCTATTGAATAAAGCTTTTCTTGTTCCTGTTTATAAAGACTCGTTCCCAATAAAGAGCTCTTATATAAATCACCTACATAATTAAAAACTAAATTCGCTTTACAATCTCTTTGTATAAACTCTTTAACAATAACTTCCTCTGCAAGCAAATTAGGCAAAGTCATATACTTTATTTTCACCAAAATCTTTGCAACCATATAAGTCAGCCATGACGTTTTATAAAAAGCTACAAAGGGCACTTTTAATAACGCCAATTCTAAAGTAATAGTTCCAGGCTTTGTAATAGCCAAACAACACTGGCTTAGCTCTTTAAGCTTCTCTTTTTCTCCCTGAACAATAACAAGATCACTACCCCAATTAGATAAACCCGCTTTTCTTAAACTTGCCTGAACTTGAGAAATAGAAAAAGACTCGGCTAAAGGTAAAACAATCTTTAAGTCTGGCCATAGTAATTTTATTTTTCTTACTAAGTCCACGAAGATTGGTAATAATTTTTGTAGCTCACTGTTGCGCGAAGCTGGAATAATTGCGATCTGGTTTTTTTTATTTTTTAAGTATTCAGGACTGAACTGCCAATCATCAAAAGAATCTTTTAATCTTGAATAAACAGGGTTTCCTAAATACTCAGCCTTAAGGCCACGTTCTTTGTACCATTGAACTTCAAAGGGATACAAGACTATCAATCGATCACAATATTTTTTTAATTTTTTAACTCGCCATTGCCCCCAGGCCCAAAGTTGTGGTGGAGAAAGATATGTGATCTTTATATCTGGATTAGCCTTTTTTAGTCGCTTGGCTAACATTAAATTAAAACCAGGAAAATCTATCAGAACAACTTCTTGAAAGTTATTTTTCAGAATATAATTTGTTAACTTTTTTAAGAACTTTAGTATATACGGCAAACTCTTTATAATCTCAGCAAGGCCTGCAACATTAAGCTTATTTAGGTTTTCATAAAGCTTTACACCCAAATCAGACAAAAAGCTTCCACCAACAGCTTCAAACTCTTGCGATTCAAAATCTTTATTTGTTTTTTGTAAGTTCTGTAAGTACCACGCCCCTAGCTTATCGCCAGAGACTTCGCCTGCTACTATAAATATTTTTTTCATGTAACTTTCTTTAAACACTTGTTGTTATTTATTTGTTCTTTTAAATTCTCTATAGCTTTTACCTGACCTAATACCTGCAATTTAACATCTTGCATGATTTTTGATGCATCGGCTAAATCAGTTTTACTTGCACTCTTGAATGGACGTTTATTATCCACTAATTCTTCTACTTTTTCAAATAAATTCTTTTGCACATCTGCAAGCTCTATCTGAATCTTGCCCATTAGTTTTGTAAGTTCTGCACAATTATGCAAGGTACCTTTAATTGATGTACCAATATCTTCTTTTAATCTATTTTTGGATACTCGTCTCAAGTCTTGATTCTGTGTT
>CAYVQB010000003.1:34500-53332 GCA_964453985.1 uncultured Pseudomonadota bacterium | reverse complement strand
TTGTTAGCCAAACTGATATTGCCAACAACTCTAACGCTCTGTTATATGGCATCAAGAATAACAGCAATGCCCTTTTAAATATTGATGCTGATCAAGGCATACTTGAAGGTGCAGTCAGAGCTAACTCCAGAAATATCGTCAACAACTCCAATGCACTACTTGCAGGCGATACTAACTTACAAACTCAAATAGATGAAAGTAATGGCAACATCAGAGCTAACTCTAGAGGTATTAGATACAACAGTAATTACTTACTCGCATTAGACGCTGACTTACAAGGACAAATAGATATTAACTCTGGTAACATTAGAGTTAACTCCAGAAACATTTCTTATAACTCCAACGCATTATTAGTTAATCAAGAAAATATTTCTTACAACTCCAATGCTTTACTATACGGTATTAAAAATAATAGTAATGCGTTACTCGTAATCAACCCTTTAAATCCTGAACTCGAAGGCGCAGTCAGGTCTAACTCCAGAAATATCCAGTACAACAGCAACGCGTTTCTAGCCGCTGACACTGATCTTCAAAACCAAATTAATGAAAGCGATGGAAACATCAGAGCCAACTCCAGAAGCATTTCTTATAACTCCAACGCATTACTAGCTAACCAAACAAATATCAACAACAACTCTAATGCATTACTATACGGCATCAAGAACAACAGTAACGCTCTTCTGGCTCAAGGCGCTACCGACCTTTCCGAAATACAAGGTAACATCAGAGCTAACTCCAGAAACATCGTCAACAACTCTAATGCCCTACTTGCTCAAGGTGCTACCGATCTCTCCGAACTTCAAGGTGCCGTCAGAGCTAACTCTAGAGGTATCGCATATAACTCTAACGCAATTCTTAACCTAGGTGCTCTCGACCTACAAGAACTCGAAGGTGCCGTCAGAGCTAACTCTAGGGGAATAAAATACAACAGTAATGCAATACTTGGAATGGGAGCTCTTGATCTTTCAGAACTTGAAGGCGCAGTCAGAGCCAACTCCAGAAATATTGTGGCCCTAAGCGTTTCGATAGGAGCTGCAGGGCAAGGAACATCCGAAGGTATAGACTCAGACATTGACCTTGGCGGAACAGTCGATAATCCAGAAGCCTTTTATCTCTCTAGAGGAATAAGTACACAAGAAGGTACAGATCCTAATATCTACCTGAATGCAGGGTTCACATTCTTTGCTAGCCCAATAGATCTCAAGGGTGGAACATTAGTAATGTCTGGTGGAGATGTAATCTTCTCCTCGGGAACAACAATAAAATCCTCTGGTAAAATCAGTCCAATAGAACATGCAATAGTCTTTGGTAATGATCTAGTAATTCCTGACGGAGTAGAACTAACAATAACAACAAGTGGAATAATGGACGGTCAAGGACATAACTTAATACTTGAAGGAAGTTCTAAACTTAAATTAGACAACTATGTAACACTAACATTGAAAAATATGAACATACAAAAAGTAAAAGACTTCGGCGATAACACAAGTTCCTTCTGCATGAGAGAAAGAAGAACACAACTTGTTCTAAAAAATTCAGAAATGCAACTAGAAAGGAACTTCACATTCTCACTTGCACAACTTTATATACATGATGATGTAATAATTAGCGGAACAAACCAATTTGTATATACAACAACGCAATACTCAAGAATCGCTAAGAACTCAACATTAATGTTAGACTTCAATTCAACCTTCAGTTACGCTCCAGCAATCGCAAGAAATAATACACTTGAAATGGAAGATCAAACATCTAGATTATATTTACACGGAGCAACACTAAAAACTACACACACCGGAATGCAACTAACAAGAGGTACTTTGGTCTTAGATCATAAAAACTTCGCATACAATGAAAATGGAGCAGGCACAGGAAGCACAAGTATTTCACAAGCAATAACATTTGGTGATGGCTCATCAGCCGATAACGACTTAAGACTTGAAGTTTTACCTGGCGGATCATTAGATATTAAATCTGGTATACTGGATTATAGAAATATGAATAGCTAGAGTAAATATCACAAAAAAGAAGGCGTTGTTTTTTAGGGCAACGCTTTCTTTTTGTATACCCATTTTTAAAAGAATCTATTTTTATTATACTGTTTCTTATTGTTTGTGTTTTTTAACTTGAAGCCAATATTAGATTATGAAAAAAATAAAAAAAATACTGATCGCAAACAGGTCAGAAATATCATCTAGAATACAATTTACCTGCAAAACCTTAAGCATAAAAACTGTTGCTATCTATTGCTCGCAGGACAAATTCTTACTATACGTATATACAGCAAACGAATCCTACCAATTATCCGGAGAGGGAGCAACAGCTTATCTAGCACAAGATGAAATTATAAAAATTGCAATCAAGGCTAAAGCTGATGCCATACATCCTGGTTATGGTTTTTTATCTGAAAATTCAAATTTTGCTAAAAAAGTTATTGCGACCGGAATTATTTGGATAGGTCCAACGCCAGTAAGTATCGCCCTAATGGGAGATAAAATTTGCGCCCATAAACTTATGCAAAAAGTAGGAGTTCCAATTATTCCAGGTTTTTATATAGAAACTCTTAACAAAGAATTAGAAGATAAAATCCTTAATGAAATAGGTTACCCAATTATACTAAAAGATCCTCTTGGTGGTGGAGGGAAAGCAATAAAACGTATCGATACTCCCGATAAATTATATGAAATATTTAATTCGACCAAAGAAGAAGCCAAGAAACTAACAGGATCTCAAAAGCTCCTTTTAGAAAAGTATATTCAAAATGGACGACATATAGAAATACAGATTGCCGGGGATTCTAAAAAATTTATACATCTTTATGAAAGGGACTGCTCCATACAAAGAAGACACCAAAAAATCATAGAAGAAAGCCCATGCAATTTTGTACCTCAAAAAGTTTTGGATCAAATGTACGAAGCTGCGATTTTAGCAGCCAAAACTGTAGATTATAAAACTATCGGCACTGTTGAATTTATTGTAACACCAAATAACGAATTTTATTTTCTAGAAATGAACACCCGCTTACAAGTAGAGCATAGCGTAACAGAGCAAATAACAGGAATTGATTTAGTAAATCTACAAATACAAATAACAGAATCAAATAAACTAGCTTACAAACAAGTAGATATTAAAAAAAATAAACATTCCATAGAATGCAGAATATATTCAGAAGATCCTGAGAATAATTTTTTACCAGCCTCAGGCAATATTTATAATTTGAGACTACCTAAGGGCCCTTTCTTGCGCAATGATCATAATCTAGAAGAAAGCCAAGAGATCACACCCTTCTTTGATCCTATGATATCAAAGCTAACTACCTGGGGAGTCGATAGAAAAACAGCTATAAGCAATATGCTGCAAGCTCTTGATCAATTTGAGATAAATGGAATTAAAACCAATATTGATTTTTTAAAAAAAGTTTTAAATTCAGAAGAATTCCTAACAGGTAATTTCCATACACAACTATTAAGCAGTGATAAATATATTAGTAAAATAAATCAAACAACAAGCAAAACACACAATACCGAACAACAAAAAATAGCACAAATAGCAGTAGAACTATTCAAACAAGCTACCAAACAAAACAACACCAATAAGACCAAAAATAAAATCGGTAGCAACTGGAGAAATCAAGAGTGGGAATAAAGTTATTAGAATTATACAAAAAAAATAATATAATTTTTTTTGAAATAGAAAACAAAATCTTTAAGGCTAAAGTAACAACAAAAGTAGAAAACCAGTTTACCGTGTATATCTATAATTTTAATAAAAGCTTTAATATAAATCTTGGGAATAAGTTTCTTCCGGCAAAAAAAACATCCATCGAAGAAAAAGGCTTTGATAGACAACTAGAAAGCCCCTTGAGTGGAAGAATCATAAAAATCAATGTCAAAGAAGGCGAACTTGTAACAAAAAATCAAACGCTTGTAGTTATTGAATCCATGAAAATGGAAAATGAAATAAAAGCCAAAAATGACGCATTTATAAAAACTATTCCAATTATAAAGGGAGATTTGATAAAACCAAATCAAATACTTATGACATTTGAAAAAAAAGGAGAAAAAAATGCAACAGTCAAAATCCAGAATGAACAAGAGACAATTCCGAATCGGTGAACTCGCAAAAGAGCTAAAAGTAAAAAAATTCGTTATTCGTTTTTGGGAGAAAGAGTTTCAACTTCAATCAGATCGTTCTGGAGGAGGTCAACGCTTTTATACAGAAAACGACTTGACAACATTTCTACACATTAAAGATCTTCTATATAACCAAAAATTCACAATTCCTGGAGCAAAGAAACAGCTAGAAACCCTATCAAGTAATAATATTAGTCCAGCCCATAAAACAGAAATTGAACCCCCAGAAATACCTAACCTAGAAACAAAAGAAATCATTAAAGAAGTCAAAGTAATTCCTAAGGACTTATTAGAAAAAATTAATTTTATAAAGAAAAAATTACTTAATTTAAAAGAAAGTTTGAATTAAGTAATCAAACGGTACTCAAGTGATAAACATAGGCAGGAGGCATATTTAACCAAACCCTATCTCGCTGAACCTTAAATTTATTTCTAAATTCAGTTACATTAAGCAGAGTTCCTTCGGACTCTGCTTTTTCTTTTTCAGACAAAACAATACGCTTTATATTCGCTAGAAACATATATTCAAAGTAAGAAATCATTCCACCTGGCTTTATTAATTCTTGATATTTATCCAAAATATTTCTTACTAATTCAGGATTAAAAGCATTAAAAGGTAGTCCCGATATTATGAAATCATATTGATATTCGGGATTCCAATCCATAATTGATACACAATGAACTTTGATATTTCTTTCTTCTTCAAAACTCCTTTTTAAAATATCACAAAAATTAGAGTTAAGCTCAATCACATCAAGAATATCATCCGGTTTTAGCTTAGCACCAATAAGAGTAGTAAAAACGCCAGTACCAGCACCAACCTCTAATATTTTAAGAGGCTTGTCTGATTTTCTAATATTTTTAGTAATTTTCTCCGCAAGATAAGGAGAGCTTGGTAGAATCGCACCAACGGATTTAGGGCTAGAAACAAAACCCAACACAAAAGTGCCCGACTGTGATAAAAAAGTTCTTAATTTTGGATTTACAACAACAATTATAATAAAAGCTACTATTGAACTAAAAAAAATATATCGTTTTTTCACTATTACTACCTATTCATTCGCATTAAAATATAAATTATTTTAAACTAAACAAAGATTAACATTTATTTATAAATCAGGAAATTAAGCTTATGTTGGATAATTTAACAGGTTATCTTTTGATTAATAAACCAAAAGATATTTCTTCATTTGATTGTATCAGATATCTAAAAAAAATAATAAAACAAAAAGTTAAAATTGGACACACTGGAACTCTGGATAATTTCGCTACAGGCTTGTTAATTATATGCATAAGCAGACAAGCAACAAGACTAATAAGCTCTTTAATGAATCTGAATAAATCATACATATTTAAAGCAAAATTGGATGAATTAACAGATACTTTTGACTGCACGGGCAAAATAATACAAACAAAAGAATCTAGTAATATAAAAACAGAGAATATTTTAACAGCAATCAAAGAGCTAGGCAGCAGCTACATGCAAGTGCCTCCCATATATTCAGCTCTTAAATATGGCGGACAACCTTTATATAGGCTGGCCAGAGAAAATAAATTAGAACAAGATAAATTAGAAGAAATCATAAAACAAAAGAGTCGCAAGGTTAATATTGATAACATAGAATTAATTAACTTTGAGTCTCCTTTTTTTACAATCGACACTACTGTCTCAAAAGGTACCTACATTCGTAGCCTTGCAAACGATATAGCCCAAAAATTAAATAGCTGCGCGACTACGTATGAACTTGAAAGAACAAGCATTGGACCATTTAATATTAAAAGCTCCATAAAATTAACAGATTTAAAATCCATTCAAGACATTCAAGAAGCTTTAATCCCTATAGAAAAGGTAATGAACCTATTGTCGCAACCCTCTTGAATCTTTCGCTTTTTATTGTAAAATCACTAAACAGAACCTGTCACATTAGAAGTACAATAATTTCTTAAATGAAAAAGCGGAACCCATAATTGAGTCCCGCTTTTTCATTATGTTTTAAAGCTTTTGCTTATCTTCTTCTTCCTCCGCTAGATCTTCTTGGAGCCTCTAAAGCACCCCAATCTTCTTCTCTAGCCGCTGGTCTTCGGGGAGTTACTTTTCTTCTTGCTGGAGCAGCTGGTTTTGCTTTTGCGGCTGGTTTCACCTTTTTACCTGGAACAGCAACTCCTGCTTTTTGTAAAGGCTTAATCATGCTCATCTGAACAGGAGTAACAAAACTTCCAACCAATGGAGCATATGCTTTTGCTTTTATAAGAAGTGCTAACAAGTTTGCTTGCAAAGCTTTCTTCTTTGTTGCATCACCTTCTGCATTTACCATCATATATAATGGCCATAAATGATTCCAAACAAAGAAGCTTTGTTCTGCTGGCTTAAACACCTTTTTATAACTCTTTGCCCATGAAACAATTGCTTTATAAGTAGCAATCTTTTTAGCCAAATCTTTTTTGGCTAAAGCCTTACTTAAAAGATCTGCAAACTTAGCTGTTGCAGGAATTACTATAGCAGAAGCAACAATCCCTTTTGCTTTTAATGGATTGATCATGCTAGATTGCATTACTGTTGCATAGTTTCCAACCATTGGTGCATAGTCATGAGATTCTTTTAAGACTTTCATCAAAAGAGCTAGATCTGGATGTTCTTTAGGTAAGTTTTGTTTTGCATTATAAAGTGGCCACATGTGTGTCCATACAAAACTGTTTTGTTCTGTTGGATTAAATACCTTTTTGTTATTCTTTGCCCAGTCTACTATCTCTTGATAGAACGCAAGCTTTTCAAGCGCAGGTTTTGCTGCAGCTTGAGCAAGAGCTTGTGTTGGTGTTAATGCTGGAGCTATTTTACCAGCAACTCCTGGTTTTGCTTTTTCCCCAGCCTTTGTTGGTTTTGCAGGAGTTATAGCAGAACGTGCTCCACCAGCTTTATAATAAACAGGATGACCACCAGAGATAGCTTTTGATCCCAAAATTGCAACATAGCCACCACTATTTACAGTAACATCTGTCCATTTTGAACCTGATACCTTCTGCCAACTATCTGCTATATATTTATTAGCAGCTACTGCAGCATCAGCCTTGGAATTCATCCATAACTTACCATCATTGGTCAATGCCCAAACATTTGTAGCATTACCACAAGATATTTTTATGAGACCTGTTCCAAGACTATTTTCTACAACAGTTGTACCTGCTTTTATTCTGGCTCCACGGGAATCTTTCAAGATACCCCAGATTGTGCCATCAGCTCCTACAGAGAAATATCTAAAGCCATCAAACTTCTTATCCCATTTCTTTGTTGCACTATTATATTTGTGTAGAGACTCTCCAGTTTTTGCCCAAATTTCATTTCTATTACCAACAGAAACTTGATCAAAGTTGCCACCTAAACTAATCCATTTCCCATCTACAACGTCATAAACAGTACCCGAAGTATGTAGTGCACAAATTGTTCCGTCGGCACCTACAGATACACCTTTGCCTCCGGCAGACTTTCTAGTCCAAACAAATTTAGTTGAGGTGGTTGCAGACATACCCATACCTGATTGAATGGTCTTTTCTTTGCCTTCATAAACTTGACCGGCGGCATTTATAGCCCAAGCAAGAGGCTTGCCATCCTTGGAAAAACCAAGGTCAATCATTGTAAGACCACCGTCTATTTTTTTAAATCCTTTAGGTAAAACTAGCTTAGTAGGTTTTGTTGGAACTACCGCTTTTTTTGGTTCTTTAGGAGCTTTTCCGATCTCCCATTCTTCCCAACCAGCAATTTTATCGGTTTGATTTACATTCCATTTTTCAGCAGCCATTCTTGCACTAAGATATTTATTATGCGGAGATTTTAGAACGTATTTGCCACTAGGAGCCTTACCAATTATCCACTTCTCCCAGCCTTTAACTTCACCAGCTTGACTTACATTCCACTTTTCAGCAGCCATTCTTGCACTAAGATATTTATTGTGTGCAGACTTTAAGACAAACTTATCGCCATCCTTACTAATCGTCCATTTCTCCCAACCAGCAATGTTATCAGCTTGATTTACATTCCACTGTTCTTTTGCATCTCTCGCACTAAGGTATTTATTATGCGCAGATTTTAAATAAACTTTTGCATCTGCCTTAAGTGGCTTACCTGCTATAGTAATAACACTTAGAACTGTCATTTTTTCTGTTGGGGCCGATTTTTTTTCACCTGGCTTGCCTGGTTTTGTTTCTTTTTTTGCTGTTTTGGTTGGAGCAACCCCAGGAATTAGTGGGGCCTGAGCTATATAAAAAATATTACCTCCTGCCTCATTAGTCAGCACCCACATAAATTTAGCATTATTTATAGTTATATCTTTAAGACCTTCTATTTTCTTAAATAGGGTCCATTGATCAGTTAAATCAGCTGTAAATCCTGGACTCTTATTTCCCCATAATAATCCACCACTGGTAGTTCCATAAACATTATCTTTGTTGCCTACTGCTATTTTTATAAGATTAAAGCCAGTACTCTTTATCCATTTATTACCAACTAATTTATAGGCTCGACCATCTTGTTCTGCAAGAGCCCATACGGCTCCATCACCGCCAACTGATATTTGTTTTAATGGAGTTTTATCTAAATTATAAGGCAAACGAGACCAATTACCCGTCCATTTATAAGGTGCTTTATCCGTTCCAATTATCCAAACATTATCCTTATTTCCAACAGAAATATTTAATGCCATGCCAGAAACAATAGACCACGCTCCATTAGACGCCCTATGATAAATATTTGGCTGAGTTTTTTTATAATTTGCATTTATATGCCAAACATCTCCGTCATCACCAACAGAAACTTCTATTCCAGCAGTTCGCGGAACCTTATCCCAGCCATTCTTACTGGCATTCCATTGATAAAGCTGTTGATTAGCATTGACACCCCATGCCCACATTTTACCATCTGGAAACTTACCACAAGATATTTGTGATAAAGCTCCTGGAGCATGGCTAAAACCGGCTTTTTCTAGTTTTTGTTTAATTACTGAAGAAGTTGCAGATGATTTTGCACCCGGTTTTGCGGGTACAGGTGTTACAACTGCTGGCTTAACTGGAACAGGAGCTGGCACTGGACTTACAATAGCAGGTTTTGGTACTGGTTTTACTGGGGGCACAACTACGGGAGCAGCAGTACTGCCAACTCTTACTATCTCAAATTCTCCCCAACGTCCAACTATGTCTCTTTGAGAAAATTTCCATCCCTCATCACCACTTCGTGCATTTAAAAATTTGTTATGTGCAGTCTTGAATGCAATTTTACCTCCACCAAGATCTTGTATTATAAACCTCTCCCATGAACCTTTTGCATTGGTAGAACTATTTGTAACCTTAGAACCTGAGGCAGCATCCCATGCCATAATATATTTTTTGTGCGCAGAAGAATAAATTAGTACTGGAGCTCCATTATTAATATCACCTTTATTATTAATATTATTGGGATCTATTAATGTAAGCTTTTCCCAACCTTTTAAATGCGCGGTATCGGCAGGCTGAGAATTAATTGTATCGTAGGTTGGGGCACCGCCTGCTGTAACCCAACGATTATGTACAGTCTTCAATGCAACTTCTGTACCATATTGTAATGGCTTACCATCAACCATTATTGCGGCACTACAACTATTAGATAAGAATAAAACAGCAAAAGCTGCTAAAAATATTCTTTTAAAAATTCTAAATATCATAAATTCCCTTTCTCTCATAATCTAAAACATTAAACCCTTATCTTCTTCTACCTCCTCCTCTAAACTTTGGAACCTCTTGGACTTTTTTTTTCTTTTTTTCTATCGCTTTTTTAACTTGTTCTGCTTTTTCTTTTTTTATTTGCTCAGCTGTTTTACCAGGTTTTGCACCAGTAATAGAAGCAACCATCTTATTAATCTTCTCAACAATCTTATTATCATTCATAAATAATGGATTTATTTTTATTATATTTAATAAGTTTGTAATCTCAGCCTGTCCTAGAGGTTTTTTGCCTGCAACTATTTCTGATACAAATCTATTGACTAAGGCCTCTACTCGTTCTAATAATTTACCTTTTTTACTTGGATCTGCGGCAACCTTACTAAGGTATTGGATTAGAGTCTTAACTTGATCAGGATAGGAAACTACAGCTTTAGATTCAGTTATTAATAAAGCAACTTTAGCCTTTTCTTTTGGCGTCAACTGATCGTTCCACTGTACAAATAAAGGAATTGATTCTAATTTTTTCAACCCTCCTGGTTTTGCATAGATTTTGTTATTAATTACATCCTGAAGATATCTAAATAGATACTTACGAGAGCTACTTTCAATAAATGTATTAGGATTTAAAAGCATATCAATAACCTTATCTAAACGTTGATCATAAGTTAGCTTTTCATCACTAACCTTAGGTTGTATAATGTTATCTAACTCTTGCAACCAAGCAGTAGCTAGTTTTTGTTGTTCACTGGTAAACGCATCACTATAACGTATTGCATTTAAAAGTTTATTAATTAAATCTGGTCCCATCTTTAAAGTTTTTGCTCTGTGTGCTTTATCAATACTATTCTTTAAAGAAGTTAATGATTTGAAAAAAATATCTCTATTTTTTGCTGCCCAACCAGATTTAAGTTTTTGCCACAAATAAGATGCCTGCTCGAAAGGTGTTGGAGATGTTGAAGCACTCTTAATCCAAATATCAATCATTCTTACATCTTTTGGATCTGTAAATAAAGCACTGGATTTAGCATTATTAAAAAACTCTTGCAAACTACTTATTTCTGCTTGAGTCTTACCGCCTCTTTCTTGAAAAAAATTGTTCATTTTTTTCATAACTATATCTTTTTCAGCTAAAAAAGCTTTCTTTTTGGTTTCAGAGACTGTAGCTTTTTCGATTTTTTTATCAAGCCTTTTGATCCTATCAGCGTAGGTGATTGGCTGACGAGCCTTGCCTGCCAAATCAATTAGCTGAGTTCTAAATGTAGCAAATGCTGGGTTGTATGCTGTAAAATTTAAAAACTCAGATAATTGCTGTAATTCTACAGCCTTCCTTATTGCAACCCATTCTTGAAGATTTTCAAAAAAAAGTTTTTCTTGCCCAAGCTCAACAGCCTGTTTTCGCAGTTGCTTATACTTATCTAATTTTACACTGCCTGGAAGCATGACAAGAGCACTTTTTAATCCAGTTGAAAATTCATCAAAACTTACTGTTGGCGCCTGTACAGCAGCACTCACTGGAGCCGCATTCTCTTGAGCAATCAAACTTGGTAAGTTCAACAAAAACAATACCATCACAAAAATTGATATCCGTTTTTTCATAGATCCTCTCCTTTTTTATTCTAATAAATATATTTATATCTTAATTAACGTCTTCTCCCACCGCTTGAAACTTTTTCACGACCAGGGATGTCAAAATCTTCTTCTTTTTCTTTTTTAGGCTTTACATCTTCTTTAGTTTTTTTTGCAGGTGTAACTTTTTTTGCAGGCGTTACAGCCTTTTTTTGCAATACACTAATAACCGCGTCAACCTGCGGTTTAACATTCACAAACGCCGGCATATTTTTCACAGTGTTCAAAGTTGTAACAAGTCTTGCTACAGCAGGAATTGGTTTGCCAAGCTTTCTTGCGGCAACAATATCATTTAAAAGCTCTTGTAATTTCAAGACAAACTTTGCAGCCTTGTCAGCTGATGCCATAGCAGCAGAAGCATTAACTATCATTTTATTAGCGCGTTCTTCAAGTGTCTTTGGAACTTTAACCTGCTTATAAAAACCTTGTAGTCTTGCTTTTTGAACATCTGTCAAACCTTTAATATTTTGAAGAAATCTTAACATATCAGCTAGTTTATCTTTATCTTTTTCTCTTGCTGTTTGTGATGCAGGAATAAGACCATCTATTCTCTCTGAATATTTGGCTGCATTCTCTGGGGACTTGAAACTATCACGAGTTACAAGTTTATAAGCATAATTAAGTTTCTCGGCAAATGTAGAATCTTGAGTTGGAACCTTTGCAACAACAACATGTCTAATGTTAGACATTACGGTAGTAACCTGTTTTCTTTGTTCTGGAGTGAAAGGCAAACTGTAATCATTTATAATCTTATTTATAAGTTTAACAAAACTATCATCAACTCCCTGTAAAGACTCTCCTTGTTTTTTAGCTTTTACAATTTGATTAGAAACCTTTATCAAAGCATTAATAAAAGCTTGCTTACCATAAGGTGTATTCAAACCAGTCCTATTTTTGAGTCTCTGCGTAAGAATTGCTACTTCTTGTGCCACAGTAGAAACTTGCTGCAGGCTTGTTAATAATCTTTGTAGAGCTGCTTTTTGAGCATCAAATAAAGGTGCTTGTAGTGCCCCACCAATAAGCCCCTTAAGAGCTTCTTGTTCCTTTAAAGTCATAAGAATCTTATCTTGTACTAACCTGGTCACCACATTAATAAATTCAGTTCTTTCTTTAGTTGTTAATGCTTTTTGACCAATAACAACTGCTAGATTATTAATATTCTCTAATCTAGATGCAGTTGTTTGACAACGTGCATAAAGGTTATTAATAGTCGTCTCACGAGCTGTATCTCCATTTATGAACTTTTCATTATATCGCACAAACTTTAAAAGTTCTCTAAGTGAATCCAACTGTTGCTGAGTTCTTGATGCTACAAGTTCTACTAAATAATCAATGTAAAGTTTTCTTGTAATATCTGTACTACTTGCTTCAGGCAATAGTTTCTTAAATCTTTCAATTTTTGTTGCAAATTGAACTATTGCTTTTGCCTTTTGTATTTTCTTATTAAAGGCTAATACTATTCCTTTGTTACGTGCTATTTTTAACGTTTGAATACTAGCTTTAAGCTTTTTCATTTTTTCGATATCAGCATCAGGTTTTGCAGCTTCTGCAATCAATTCTGCTTGTAAGTTATCTATCTCAGTTGTTGGAACAGAAGCCTTAACTTCTGAAATTTGTTTTTGTATTTGTGCAACCCTTTGCGTATCGCCTAGAATCTTAGCTTTTTCTAATTCTCTATTTAATTTGTATAACTTAATTCCTCGAGCAACTTTTTCTGCCATATCATCAATAAGATTAAAACGTCTTCTGTCTTTATTTATAAAACGCTCATTGGACTTAACCTGAACCAAAAGAGTTTGCAATTTAGACAAGCTCTTTCCAGTAGTTGTTTTTTCAACATCCTGTAATGCTTTCAGATACATGGTTCTTACTTGATCTGAAGCTCCTGCATTCTTGAGTATTTTTGTTAGAATCTGAATTTTTTGAATATAGTCTTTTGAACTTTGTACCAGTTTTATATTGTTAACAAACTTTTGCAAACCAGTTTTAGCCTGAGATTCTTCGAGTTTTTTTATCTGATCTTTTAGCTCTTTCATCTTTGCTATATCAGCTTGGTCACCTCTGGCTACCTCTTTTTCCAGTTTAGCTTTTAGTTTGTCTATCTCTGTTCTTGGCACCCCAACCTTTATTCCCTTTATTTGAGCCTGTATAGCTGCTGCTTTCTTAGTGTCACCAGCAAGTCTTGCTCTCTCCATATTCTGCGACAAAGCACGCACATTCAAACCTCTATTGACTGTTGTAATCAGGTTTTCAATAGCATCCTTGATCTTTTCATTTTTCACAAACTTAGTATCAGCCTTAACTTTTTCTAAGAAAACCTTAAGATCTGTCAGATTTTCAGCTTTTACTTTTGCAACAAGATTTTGTAAAACTTTAATATATTTATTTATTCTTACGGAAGAAAGGCTTGCGTTTTTAAGCAACTGAGCAACTGCTTCTACTTTTTCTTTAAATGTTTTTTGAGCTAGAGCATTTTTCATCTTACTATCAAAGACTTTTTCTCTTTCACCTTTCAACTCTTTTATCTTCTTCTTCAAACGAAGAAGCTTATCAACATCATAATTAGGCTTTGCACGCTCTTTTCTATACTCAACGCTTAGATTTTCAAGCTCTGATTTAACTTCCACACCAGTAACTTCTTGAATCTGTTTTTTAATTGATTCAACTCTTGCAGTCTCACCCAAAGCTTGAGCCTTCTGTAACTCCTTACGAAGCTTTCTTAATGTGCGTTCTTTTAAAATAGGCCTCAACTTAGCAATTCTATCTGTTGAAGCTTTGACCATATCTTGATCATTTTCTTCTTTAGCTAGTTTTAATGAAGCCTGAAGTTTAGTCATTTGCTCTTGAGCATCTTTGATTTTTGTAAGCTGGGCTGCAACCTTTTGTATATCTACGTTTGTATAAACACCTCCACCAGTACTTAAAGAAGCAATTAACCAAACGTTACCTTTGGCATCAACAGAACCATCTGCAAATTTTCTACCCTTTTGTTGCCATGTTGCACCATTATCTTTTGAATAAAGTAAATTATTAGAACTATCTATGCCCCAAACATTATTACTATCACCAACAAAAATTTTATTCAATTGTTGATTTATAAGAGTCCAAGAATTCCCATTACGCTTATAAACATTCGATTTCTCTCCAATAAACCAAGCCGAACCATCTTTACCTAAAGCAATATCGGCAACTCTAACACCTGGCACACCAGCAACACCCTGCCAAGCAATATCCAATGTTCCATCTTTAATTTCAGCATTAGGATCAGAGGCTTTATAAATTGCACCATTTACTATGCCCCAAATATCTTTTCTTGAACCTAAGGCAACTCTATCTAAACTACCTTTTATTTTAACCCAACTATTTTTTGTACGTTTAAAAATAGATTTATCGCTACCTAAACAGATAACAACACCATCTTCTTTTGCAACAGCAATTTGTGCCGCTTTACCAATAGATGTAGAACCTATTGTTTGCCAACTATTTTTCGACCAATCCCATTTATAAACAGCACCTAAAGCATGAACACCCCAAACATCCATCATGCCATCTTTATCACCAACAGCAACTGATGCCAAGGGACCAGAAACTTTCGTAAATCCTTTAGGGGCACCAAAACCTATGACTCTGGCTGATGCCGTATTTATCCACTTAACAGAATCTTTCCCTGCAAATGAATATTCTACTTTTAACCATTTTACAAATCCTGGAGCAGGATCGCTAATTCCAGCAATTACATTAGATACATTGAAGGGTTTACCTGAAGCAACTAACTGTTTTACATTATCTAACAAGCTCACTTGAGGAGATCCATCGACAGCTTTTTCGATTTCATAAACAGATTCATCATCCCCTGGACGAGCATCATGAACAGGAAAATTAGCAAGATAAGAAAACAAATATTGAGAAGGTTTACCCTTATTCTGGATTAAAACAGACTCATCATTATTAATTACATTCTTACCCGAAGCCACAGATTTCTTTAAAATATTCCACTGACTTAAAGCACCTGAAGAAGACACAAAACTTAGCTGTCTAGAACCACTACCAATAGATAAATATTTTTTATCAGAAGACTCGAACAGCACAGTATCTTTACCATCTAATTCTTTAATGCTATTTGCCTTAATTGGATTACGCAAAGTAAATACTGCACCTTCATCACCCTTCCAAGAATCTGCATATTTTACACCACTTGTTTGGGTTATATATTTTTGGTGCTTTTTATTTTTTAAAGCAACCTTATCTGTATACCAAATTTCAGGTTTTTCTTTAAAAAGACCATATTGAGCACTCTTTACAATAACCTTAGAATCACCAGGAATAACGGTTTCTATTTTCTTAGTAACAACTGCTTTTTTAAGTTCAGGAAACTTTACATCTTGATTCTGGAAAAACCATTTACTCTTTTCTTGCCCTGAAACTTTATATACAACTTTAAGCCACTTTGCAAGGCCAGGAGCCGGATTTCCAAAAGATTTATCATTGGATTTAAATTTTTTTCCCGTATTAACAAAGTTTTTTATTTGATTTGCAACCGAAACATTTCCTTTTCCAGTTACTGCTTTAAAAATTTTCCAAACAGCTTCTTGTCCCTTCCAATTGACATCAGAAACCGCCCATTTATCAAAGTAACTATAAAGGTAACGATCACGCATAGGATTATGATTAGATTTAAAATAAACCTCATCTCCATTATTTATTGCACCGCTGGCAATGGGCTGACCACCAACAGACTTTAAAATTGTCCATTGTCTACGTGTATCAGTATTAGGTAACTTTGCAAAACCTAACCCTCTACCTAAGCCCCATTCTCTTGCATACAAAAATTGCTGTTTAAGTGACTCTATACAAATAAGAGTCCCTCCCGCTAACCCAGCAACTTCATTCATTTTATTGTTCATATGCAAAGTCATAATTGTATTATTATCATCTTGCCATTTAGCAGATTTAGAATAGAAAGCCTGAGAGGGCTGGATATCTGCTACAAATTTATTCCACTTTGTGTTTTGCAACACAACTCTATCTGTTGTATAAATCTCTGGTTTTTCTGAGAAAACACCATATTCAGCACTAACTATTTCAAAACTTGAAACAGCAGCAGGAACTGCTCCGCTTGCAGATCTTTCTTGCCCAAACAAAAAGCTAGTAAATAGTAAAGCTAGACAGCTAAATAACAGACCTTTTCTCATACTCTTCTCCTCTAAAAAGTGAAATGAATAACTAATTTTCAATATATAAACTCAAATTTTAAAATACAACTTATAGCCATAAAAAGGCAACAATTTTATAAAACAGTGAGTTTCATAAGGCTTTTCAACCAACAACGCCAAAAATAATAATTTGTAAATTCTATTTTTTTATAATATTCCTAAAATGCTACTTTTTCTTTATACTTTGAAATTAATTAAGTTTTTTTGTTTTTAATATAAAAAAGGAAAAATTATGTTTAATTTCTTTTTCAACTCTCCCGCCTGGCAATTAATTGTTCAATCAGATTGGATGACTAAGCTCATATTACTTTGTCTATTTTTCCTTTCTGTTATTTGTTGTGCAATAACAGCCTTCAAAGTAATAACCCTAAAATATCAAAAAGCTCAGCTAGCTAAAATGTTTGAACGCATCAAAAAAGCACACTCCTTTAATGACATAATAAATATAGGTAAAGAATATAAAAACTGCTTTGGAGGAAAATTTTTAGCACACAACCTAGGAGATCTAAAAATCTTACTAGAAAAAAAACAACAGCTTAACATACAAGACTTTGAACACCTGGAACTTCTTGCAGCACAATCAGTTGAGCAAATAATAATGGAAGGTGAGGTTTACCTACCGGTCCTGGGGACCAGTGCTGCGGTATCACCTTTAGTAGGCTTATTTGGCACCGTTTGGGGACTAATTCACGCATTTGTAAATATAAGCCAAGAAAAATCCGCGGACATAGCCGTTGTTGCACCAGGTATCGCAGAAGCCCTAATGACAACCCTCGCAGGTTTAATAGTAGCCATACCAGCAATGATAGCTTTTCATTATTTTTCTAACCAACTCCGCAAAATAGAACAACAACTTGATCACATATCTGATCGATTTCTAAATCTACTAAGAGAAAAATTTATCAAATAAGGGGGAATTGTGAGAAAAAAATTTAAGAAAAAAAAATCACATCGAATTCAATTGCCTGAAATCTCGTTAACACCATTAATTGATACCGCGCTAACATTATTAGTTATTTTTATGATTACGGCACCGATGGTACAAAATGGAATTAAAGTTGATCTTCCTCAAGGAAATAGCAAAGAGGTTGGAAGCCAACAAGAACTTGTTGTAACCATGAGCAAAGATGACAAAATCTTTTTCAATAGCTATCCAATAGAAAAATCAGCTCTGGTACAGTCGGTTCAAAAAGCAATGAATCAACGTGATGACATACCAGTCTACGTAAGAGCTGATGAAGGATTATCATACGGAAAAGTTATAGAAATTGTTGATGAGTTAAAACAAGCTGGCGTAAAATTTGTCGCGATGTCAACCAGAGCTGCATAGATGAACAACCATATAGATAAGAAATTTTTCATATCATCATTATTAATACATGTTTTTTTTATACTTATATTTTTATTTTTTAATGCCGACAACAAAATTCACAAGAAATTTCTTGTCTTAGGACGGTATTCTAAAAAGCCTACTCATGCATACTTTAATAGATCACAAGCCACAAACAAATCCGACTGGCTAGGCATGAGAAAACAAGAAATGCAAAAAGTTGCACAAGCAAAAAAAGATGCACAACTTAAGAGGCAAGCTGCAGCAAGAGCAAGGACCAGAGCTTTAGCACAAAAGAAAGCGGCTCAAGCCAGACCAGCACCAAAAATACCTATTAAAAAACCTACACCCAAGCCAACGCAAACCAAAACCCCCGCTAAACCTGAGCCTAAAAAACCTGTCATTAAAGAACCCCCTAAACCTAAAGTTGTTCCTAATAAAGAAGAAATCAAAAAGCCTGAACCAATACAGGAACCAATTACTACAGAAACCGCTAACGAACAAAATGAACAAAAAGAAGAAGAATTGCATTTTAATTTGATGGGAGAATCAGATCCTAATCTAGCTGTTTATCAAAATCACATACAAAAAGAGGTTGAACGTGTCTGGCGCCCACCTGTTGGAATACCCAAAGGGACAGAGTGTTCTTTGTGTTTTATCGTCAATTCAAATGGAGAAGTTGAAAATTTTGACTTCATAGAACGCTCTAATATTTTAATTTACGATCTAAGTGTATCACGCGTTGCCAAGAGATTTAAATTCGATAGATGTTTGTGGAATAAGAAATTCACAATAGATTTCAGACAATAGGAGCCCCCAATGCTTAAAAAAATTACTTTATT
>CAYVQB010000003.1:0-34400 GCA_964453985.1 uncultured Pseudomonadota bacterium | reverse complement strand
TAATAAAATTTGACTTAGAGTTTCCAGATCAACTAGAAGTAGACTTAAAAAAAGCACAAAAAGAACTTGATCCAAAAATGGAACAAAAACTTTTTGATAAAGATACAAGCCTATGTCTTTATTTAAAAGAAGTAGATAATACAAAAATAAAAGTCAGCCTAAAGGACACAAGCTCTAACACATACTTATTTGAAAAGGAATTTCAAGTACAAGAAAAAAACTTAATAATAGATACACACAAAATCTCAGATGAGTTACTACCAAAGCTGACCGGAGAAAAAAGCATTTGCTTAAATTCTCTTGCATATAGTAAAACATTATCCCCCAGACATAAAGTAATATGCCTCTCTGATTATGCCTGTAACGGTTCAAAGATAATTGTTCCTACAAAAACAGTAAACATTGCACCCTGCTGGCACACAAAAGCTCCTATCGTCTTTTATTCTCAATTTACAAATGTTAACAACAGATTAATGTCCGTAAATTTAAAAACTAGAAAACATTCAATCGTATGTTCCTATGATGGATTAAATATGCAACCATCATTTTCTAAAGATGGTTGCAAAGCTGTTTTATGTTTATCTGGAGGCAAGAATTCAGAATTATATTTATACGACCAAAATATCTGCAAGCAACAAAAAAAACGTGTTTTTGTAAAACTAACCAATAATAAAGCTAACAATATTTCACCATGCTTGCTGGACAATGGAAACATTGTCTTTTGTTCAGACTACCAGACCAAACAACCCCAAATTTATTATCTGGATAGAAAAACAAAAAACAGCCACAGACTAACAAACGGACGGGGCTACTGTGCAGCACCATCATATTGTAGTAAAACAAACACTATTGTATATTCTCGCTTAGTCAATAATACATTTCAGCTATTTTCTTTAAATTTAGATAATCCTAAAAACTCACAAGAAAAACAACTAACATTTACAGAAGGGAACAAGCATGAGTCCTCTTTTTCTGATTGCGGACGATTTATAGCATTTTCTTATGACTGTACAGATAAATCTGGCAACAAAACAACCCAGATCTCTGTCTTAAACTGCAATAGTGGCAAAATACGTATACTAACAAATGGAAAAGAACCTAAAAGCTTTCCACGTTGGAGCAACCAAACAACACAATAAATTTGCTGGTTTTGTTATTTTTTACTAAAATAGAAAATAATACCCTAAGGTTATTTTTAATTTTCTGATAATAAAAGGTGCATAAATTATGGCAAAAAAAATCAACAAAAAAAAACCAAGCTTAAATAAAAAAGGTCCAAACGCTCTATGGCTCTTAATGATATTTTTAGCCTTAGGAATGGGATACCTATTTTGGTACAATAGCGTAAACAGACAAATAGAACACATAAAATATTCAAAACTGCTTAACCTAATAGAGAACAATCAGATTGAAACTGTAGAAATACAGGGCCAGCATATCCAAGGGAAACTTAAAACTGGCGGGCAATTTGAAACCCACATTATTCCAAGTGAGAAGCTATGGACCCAACTAAAGGACCATCAAGTAATAATGGATGTTTACCCAGCAGATAAAAACTCTTGGGGCGCATACTTATTTGCATTACTGTTCCCCCTACTATTTTTGTTCTTATTTATAATGTACATGCGTCAGGGCCAAGGCGGAGGTGGCGGAGCTGGCAAAATATTTAATATCGGCAAAAGCAAAGCCAAATTCTTTTCGCCAAACACGGTTAACACAACATTCAAAGACGTAGCAGGCGTACAAGAAGCAAAAGAAGACCTAAA
Organism: uncultured Pseudomonadota bacterium; assembly: GCA_964453985.1. Lineage (GTDB taxonomy): Bacteria > Babelota > Babeliae > Babelales > UASB340 > CAYVQB01. The sequence goes on along the minus strand of CAYVQB010000003.1, from coordinate 32,634 downwards.
AGATATTATTGAGTTCTTAAAAAATCCTGCGAAATTTGCCAAATTGGGAGCAAAAATTCCACAAGGAGTCCTACTTACAGGGGCCCCTGGCAACGGCAAAACCTTGCTCGCAAAAGCTGTTGCAGGAGAAGCTACTTGTCCATTTTTCAGTATAAGTGGCTCAGACTTTGTTGAAGTCTTTGTTGGCATCGGAGCATCTCGCGTAAGAGATCTTTTTGCACAAGCAAAAAAACATACCCCATGCATCGTCTTTATTGATGAAATTGATGCTGTAGGACGTCAACGAGGAATAGGACTTGGCGGAGGAAACGATGAAAGAGAGCAAACATTAAACCAGTTGTTATCTGAAATGGACGGATTCTCAACCGAGCATGGTTCAATAATAGTACTAGCCGCAACAAATAGGCCTGACGTTTTAGATAAAGCTCTTTTGAGACCAGGACGATTTGATAGAATCATTGAAGTCCCGTATCCGGACCTACTAAGCAGAGAACAAATTCTAAAAGTCCATGCAAAAAATGTTAAATTAGATAATGATGTAGATTTATTAAAAATAGCACGCGGCACACCTGGCTTCAGCGGTGCAGACCTTGAAAACTTAATTAATGAGGCTGCATTACTAGCGTCCAAACATGATAAAAACCAGGTCTCACTAGAAGATTTTGAAAAATCTAGAGACAAACTATTAATGGGCGCAGAAAGAAAAACTTTAATTCTTTCACCAAAGGATAAAAAACAAACTGCATATCATGAATCAGGGCATACGTTATTAAACGTCTTACTTCCTGATACAGATCCATTTCATAAAGTTACAATTATACCACGAGGAAGTGCATTAGGAGTTTCCTGGTCTTTACCTGAAAACGATAAATATTGCATGACAAAAAAAGAAATGCTTTCTCGTATTATGGTCGCCATGGGTGGCTTGCTGTCAGAAAAACTCGTTTTTGACATTCAAACCAGCGGAGCTGCAAACGACATAGCACAAGCAACAAAAATAGCCCGCAAAATGGTTACCCAGCTAGGAATGTCTGAATTGGGACCAATTGTTTTTGATGAAACAAAAGAGCATCCTTACCTTGGAAGAGACATGCAACAAATGCGTATCCATTCAGATAAGACAGCTCAAAAAGTTGACGAAGAAGTCGAAAGAATCATTAAAACCTGTTACGAAGATGCAAAAAAACTCTTGCTTGAAAATAGGGAAAGACTAGAGACTCTCGCAAAGGAGCTTCTGGAGAAGGAAACGCTCCAAGCAGAAGACGTTTATAAGTTATTAGATATAGTACCAAGAGAGCTTCACAACTGGCAAATTAAAAAGTAGTTTTTATGATCTTTTAAAAAGCTCATTTTTCTGGTAGAATTAGATAAATAGTTTTTAATTAAGCTTAAAGTTAAACAAAAGGACAAAACAAGATGGCAAATATCTGTGTTATATGCGATAAAAGGCCCCAAGTAGCCAACAATGTCAGTAATGCTAATAATAAGACGAAACGTTGGGTTTATCCTAATGTTCATGTTATTCGCTTCACCCTAAAGGGGCAAAGAAGTATTAAGCGTGGAGCTGTTTGTACCAAGTGTCTAAAAGCAGGAAAAATTGAAAAAGTCATATAGGAATTGTTAAATGGCAAATACAAAATCTACTAAAAAAAGAACAAAAACCAACGAAATTAGACGTATTCGTAACGTTGCAAGACGTTCAGAAATAAAAACTATTGTAAAAAAAGTATTGGATGCGGTAGAAAAGAAAGAGGTCGTGGCAGCAAAGGATCTCCTTAAGAATGCCGAGACTAAAATTGCAAGAGCAGCCGGAAAAGGTCTTTTCAAGAAAAACACCGCCTCACGTAAAATAAGTCGCTTAGCCAAAAAAGTTGCTTCTTTAGCAAAAGCACAATAGATATACTTAAGTTTATTTTTATAGTGTAGTAATGGAGATTGGGGAGTTTTTATTATGATGAAGTCCAGCACGGCGGTTTTGATTGTAGATTCAGTAGAAACAGCCATAAAGTTTTACACTGAAAAGTTGGCATTTGATATTGCCAGCACGCAGGTAAGAAAGGAAGAAGGTATCGAAAAAATATTTACATATGCTCTTTTAAAAAAGGGAAAATGTAGTATAATTTTTCGTACCCCTTACGTGGAAGAATTAGCCGAATTTAGTTTCATAAAACGTTGTGCTAGTCGATGTACAGGCGTATATGTTGAAACTAAAAAAGGGCTCGAAAAATACTTCCAAAAGGTTAACAAAAAAGGAGTGCAAGTTTTGCATGGCCTAGAAGATAAACCCTGGGGTCACAAGACATTTGCCATCAAAGATCCCTTTGGCTTCTTGTTAACTTTTGCTCAACCAATTGAGGGCTTCCAACCGAAAAAGTCTAACGACTTCTGCGGAATGCAAATCAGCTTAACGGATCAGTCGGGAACAAAGCGCAGTGAGTCTGATCTTTTAGACCAAATGATAGCCTGGTTGAAAGGTTTTGGCATTCTACGTAGAGCTGCAAAGAAATATTCAAAATTATGGCTAAAAGAACGCTCTTTTTATAAAAAATAGAGTTTTTTAGCTAAAATTAGGGTCAATTATTTGTTTTAACTTTTATTAGTTTTTCAGATAATTGACCCTTTTTTTATACCAAATTGACAATTTATTTGTTATTTGTAAAATTAAGATAGTATTTAACTTATTTGAAAGGATTTTATTATGAAAAAGAATATCTTATTATTAGCTTTAATGTTACAAGCTTCAAACGCAGTTTTAGCATTAGAGAACATTGATGAAAAAGAAGTAACTTCTATTGAACAAGAAGTTAAACAAGATGTAACACCAGAAATTGCTGAAATCACTGAAGAAGAAATTACCCAACCAGTAACTGTGCCAGTAGTTGAAGAAATCAAAGAAGAAACTACTCCAGCAACAGTAACTCCAGAAATTGAAGTTATTGAGCCAGTTAAAGAAGAAATCAAAGAAGAAGTCAAAATTGACGAAGAAGAAAAGAAAGAATCTGGTTTAGAAACTAAAGCAACAGAAGCTACAGATTCAACACCCTCAGAAGACAACGAAGATAAAATGCCTTCAGAAGAAGAAATGAAAGAATTCATGCAACAGCTTGAATCACTATTTAAAGGTATGCCAGAGAATAGTGCTGAAACCAGCGAATAAAAAAAATTAATTCTATAAATAAAAATCGCCTAGCATAATAATTATGCTGGGCGATTTTTATTTAAGCACACGTTTTTTTAATTCCTGCCAATCTCTCACACCCTCTTCAATTTGAATCTCGTAAGCCTTTTTTAACAATCGCCCCATCTCAGGACCTGCGGTTATAACATCAAGTAAATGTCGTCCCAACAAAATAGGTTTTTCAGGGCCTCTGACAACTTTTGCATTCTCAGCTTTTTGTAAAAACTCCTGATAAACATCTTGATAGATCTCAGATATAGGTTCATGACTATTAGGATTACGACCTCTTACATCGGCTAGATTTACCAATGCAAGCTGTCTCAAGTTAAGTTGAGGTGCAAGCTTTAAGGCCAAACGTTTATATGCCGACAATTTTGATTTTTGCTTTAGTAACACAAACGGCCTTGTATGATATTCAACTAGTTTACATACAGCATCTATTAAAAACTTATTTTTCAAGAAACGCTTTAATAAAGATCGTGTTAATGGCACACCTGCTTTATCATGCCCCTGACAATGTAAATTTTCATCTGTCGCGACAATTTTACCAAGATCATGACACAAGACACCCAACATAATTAGATACTTTTCAGACTCATTTTCATATTCTTTTATGATAGCTGCAGCATCTAAACTTTGCATCGTATGCTCAAAAACATTTCCTTCTGGATGATAATCTTTTCTTTGTTTAACACTAATAAGATCATAAATTTCAGGGAATAGTTCTTTTAATCTACCAATTTCTTTTAACCATCTAAAACCTAACGATGGTCGTCGTGATTTTAGAAAAAGTTTTTTAATTTCTTCGTCTATTCTTTCTTTTGCTATAATTTTTTTTGTCTCAGGATCTATTAAGCTCATCGACTTACAAATCTTGTTTAAATTTTCATCCGGAACCATTTCAAAACGACCAATAAATTGCATAACACGAAAAAACCTTAAAGGATCTTCTAGAAATAATTTTTCATCTACAGCTTTTAACTTCTTGTCTTTTAAATCTTTCAAGCCATTATATGGATCTATTATTTCTATATCATCCAAGAGATTAAGATCTATTGCCATTGCATTCATAGTTAGATCTCGTCGTTTACAAGCTTGTTCTATTGTCATATTAGGATCAATAACAACAAGAGGCTTTCTCCCTTTACTATCTGCTCTTGGCAAAGACCAATCAATATCATGTTTATATAAACGAAGCACTCCAAACTTTTTGCCTACAAGCTTTACCTTGCCAAACTTTTTCAAACATTCTTCAAGAATATCAAGAGTTATTCCATGAACTTCAATATCAACATCTTTGATATCTTTGTTAAGAATATAATCACGAACAGAACCTCCAACTAAATACGGTTTTCCACCAAGAGCTATGATTTCTCTTATTACATCTTTAATATTTACAAAAAAATCAAAGAAATTTTCCTTATTACTCATAAAATATTCTTTCCCTAAAAAAGATTGCAAAACACTCAAAACTTTAGGTAGCTTCTTATTAAACATTTTAACTTAATTTTAAAATAATAAGGAGAAAGCTAAAAATGAACAAATTTATGTTTTACGTTTTGCTATTCTGCAGTATTGCAACACAAGCTGTTTCGGGAAACGAATGTCAAGAAAAGCTAATAGGTTTAATTAATAATAATATCTCTCAAGCTACAGCCCAAAACCAGTTTGAATTTATTTTAGATCAACAAATAAACTATCTAGATAACATTCCAGAACAAACGAGGGATATATTCTCAAACAAAATATGTTCAATTAAAAAAAAGCTATCAGATAGTTTTTTAGACAAAGTAAAAAACAGTCAAAAATTATCTCTAAACCAAGATCAAAAGAATAAACTTAATATAACAAAACCAATCCCAATAGATGCATTCGAATTTCTTATCACCGATACAACAAAAAAAACAGATCTTACAGAACAAATAAATTCATACAAAGCAACAGTGGCATGGGCAAAAGCTCAAGATAAAATTTTTAGTAAAGAAGAACAACGGGATTTCATATGGCACCACCTATGGCCTCTTTATAATAAAATAGAAAATATTGAACAAGATAATAAAAAAGAGCTTCAAACCAGTTTATTAAAAGTTCTTTCTAAAACAAAAAAATATAAAAACTTAAGTGGCGATTTTGCTATAGCTATGAAAAAAAGCATGATCAAACCATTAATAAAACAAGGCATTACAATAGAAGATCAAAAAGCAATAAAGATCGCGCTTAAAGCTAAAAAAGGACGTACAGGTAAAACAATAATTATAGAAGAAGTTCAAGAATACCCTGCAATAAGACGTAGCAGAAGACGACGTGGTGGCAGGTTCAGTGGGGGACCTAGTACAAGTAGAAAAATAACTGTTAAAAAAGGCTAAAATAGGTCTTGCCCTTTTCCAACAGATCTGGCAAACTTTACTTATGGGGCTATAGCTCAGTTGGTAGAGCGCATGAATGGCATTCATGAGGTCACCGGTTCGATCCCGGTTAGCTCCACCAGCCTTCTCGCGCCATAGCTTGTAAGAGCGAAGGCGGATACGGCTGAACAGGCCATCTCTTTAAAGGTTTTGATAATGAACGAAAAATCAAAAATTCAAACATTAAAGTTCTTGCTTCTTTTGGCAATCTTAACTCTAACCACTCTAATATTAAGTCTAAAATTTGGTTTACTAATCTCAATTCAAACAACTTTTTTGATGTGGAGCTTTTTTATATTATGTACTCCACTATCCCAGGGACAAATAGCATTAGGCGTTCCATTCAAGTTTCTAACTAAAAAGAAATTCTTATATCCAGAAATATATCTTTGGCTCTTTGTTTTTGCACTAAATATATTTACATACTTTGTAACTCCATGGGTTTACTTTAACACCTTAATAACTCATCTATTGTTTCAAGTTGTCTCTTGCCCTTGGCCGGGATGGTTAATAATAATCACATGTGCCATAGGAACATTTTATAGATTCTTTATTGGATATCAAAAAGTACAAGCAAGCATATTACATAAACTAATAAGAATAACTCTAATTTTCTTAGGAATCTTTGTGCTTATATATTTCATGCACAAAGATCTCATACTACTTTTGAATATACGAGCTTAAAAGCTTGGATCCAAACAAAAGTCATGATAATATTCATTTGATCTTATTTAAAATTTTATTATAGAAATGCAGAAAGATTAAAATGTTAGACCTTCCATTGTCTGGAATTAAAAGAATAGAAAGTATCGCTCAAAGCAGTAGTGAATATATCTCACTATCTCAAGGTGCATTAAAAATTAATGGCATCCCAAAACAAGTAAAAGAAGAACTAAAAAAACTTCTGGATACAAACTTAACAGACTACTATCAAAGCGCTTGGGGAATAATGCCCCTAAGGGAAAAACTTGCTCAAATTATAAAACAAGATAATAAAGTCGATATACCTGTAAGCCAAATCTTAGTCACACATGGCTGTATAGGTGCACTATCCACAACTTTTTTTACACTACTTGAACCGGGTGAAGAGGTAATAATTCCTGAGCCTACCTACCCGGCGTATGAATCACTAACAAAACTAGTACGAGCAAAACCCGTCTTTGTATCATGTTTAGCTGAAAATGAAAAAGATAAGTTTTGGAATTTAGATATAGAAAAAATTAAGGCAGCAAAAACATCCAAAACTAAAATAGTAATATTTTCTAATCCCTGGAATCCTTTTGGTTTAACTGTAAATAGAAAAAAAATATTAGAACTATTGGATTGGTGCCAAGAAAACGAAATTTATTTAATTATAGACGAAGCCTATAAAGATTATGGTTTTGATAATAATTTTGAATCTTGTGTAAGTCTAATCCCAAAATCAGAATGGCTTATAACAGTTGACTCTTTTTCAAAAAATATGGCGATGAGTGGATGGCGAGTTGGATACTTGGTTGTACCTGAAAAATTAAGTCTCAGCCTAGGCAAAACACAAGATGCAATGCTTAACTGCCCTAACGTACCAGGACAATATGCAGCTCTATATTCGCTGGATCACCCAGAGTTTACCCAAAATTTTCATAATATAATAAAGAGCAATTTGGATATTACAAAAAAAGCACTTGCTCCATTAATTAAAGAAAAAATATTTGAATACCAAGACCCTAGTGGTGGTTTTTACCTGTTTCTAAAAACACAATTTAAAGACTCAACAAATCTTTGTTCAAATCTTTTACAACAAGCTAAGGTTGCCTTAATTCCAGGTAAATTTTTTGGTCAAAGTGGAGCCTCTTTTATAAGATTATGCTACGCTAGAGAGCCTCAAGTCTTGCAAGAGGGACTAAAGCGAATTTTAAATTATTTTTCATAAAATTTATTAAATAGAAAGTAGTAAGTGTACAAAAAACACAAACATATACATTTCATTGGCATTGGCGGCATAGGAATGAGTGGTATCGCACAAATATTAAGACTTCAGGGGTATACAGTATCAGGCTGTGACGAGTGCTCAAATTCTAAAATTATAACTTACTTATCAAACATTGGTTGTAAGATTTATAATGAACACAACAAAGACCATGTAAAAGATGCTGATGTTCTAGTTTACTCTTCTGCTATAAAACAAGACAGCCCTGAGATTCAAGCTGCAATAAAAAAAGGTATCCCTGTTATTCCAAGAGCAATTATGCTTGCAGAATTGATGCGAATGAAATATGGAGTCGCCGTTGCCGGGTCTCATGGAAAAACTACTACTACTTCTATAATTTCTCATATCTTAATAGAAGCAAAACTAGATCCTACAATCATTATTGGGGGTGTCCTGAAAAAAATTTCTAACAATGCACAATTGGGCGAAGGTGATTTACTTATCGCTGAAGCTGATGAAAGTGATCGCTCTCTATTATATTTAAATCCAAGTTTTGCGGTTGTCACAAACATAGATGCAGAGCATCTTGATACATACAAAGACTTGGATGACGTAAAAGAAACTTTCAAAAACTTTTTAGCAAGGCTACCATTTTATGGTAAAGCTTTTTTGTGTATTGATGATCCCAACATACAATCTATTTTACCTATGCCTCATATAAGTAGTGTAAAATATGGTTTACATAAAACAGCGGACATCAGGGGCGAAATAGTTGAACTAAAAAAATCACAATCTATATTTAATGTTTATTCTAATGAGCAAAAGCTTGGACAAATTATTTTAAATATGCCCGGCGAACATAATATTTTAAACTCTCTAGCCGCTATTGCTTTGTCATTAGAATTAGATGTTAAATTCGAAGAAATTCAAAAAGCTTTAAAAAGTTTTACAGGTATTGAGCGTCGCTTTGAATTCAAAGGAACATACAATGGCGCCGATATTTTTGATGACTATGGCCATCATCCAACTGAAATAAAAAATTGTTTAAAAATAGCTGTAAATAAAAAAAATAAAAAGCTTCATATAATCTTTCAACCACATCGGTTTTCAAGAACACAAAAACTCTGGAATGATTTTATTGATACTTTTTCTAATAATCAAATTGATACCCTATATATAACTGATATATATCCGGCAAGCGAAGCGCCGATTGATGGCATTACAAGTGAAAAGCTTGTAAAAGAGATTAAACTTAAAAACCCAAACCTCAATATTTTCTATAACAAAACTTACGAAGAAATCACTTGTAATATTAAAGATAAGCTTTTCGATGGCGACATGTTACTTACGATAGGTGCAGGAAAAGTTAACCAAATTGGAGAAAAGCTGTTAACGCTGTGAATAAATAATAACACCTGTAGTATCACCACCTCTTACAAAGAATGTCTTCGGGTAAATTATCCAAACCCAAATTATATGCAAATATAAACAATCCTTGCCAAGCTGGACATAATTCCCCTTAACATATTGGACAACCAGCATACTAACTTACACATAACAAAGTAAATAATATTTCTTATTTGAAATTATTGACACATTAGCAAGTGATTTCGCATACTGAAATCATAAGGGGTATTTTTGGGAAAACATTTTCGTTTGGGGAGTAGAGACATGCGTAATAAAACATTTATTTCAACATTCTTATCTTTATCCATCTTTATCACAACCACCGGTTTTGCAATTGAAATATCAACAGACACAAGCGATCTTGTCGAATTAATAAAAGTTAATCCAAACGTACAAATTGAAATCTGGTATGCTACACCAAACAACTTTGTGGGTGAAGTTCTTTACGATTCACCAAAATGTTATCTACGTAAAACAGTTGCACAAAAATTAGATTTAATACAAAAAGAACTTGAGCCATTAGGTTTTGGACTCAAAGTATGGGATGGATACAGGCCCTACTCTGTTCAAAAAAAGATGTGGGCTATTATGCCCGTACCAGGCCTTGTTGCACCACCAATAAGAGGCTCGAATCACAATAGAGGTGCTGCAGTTGATCTAACAATTGTTGATTTAAACACAGGCCAAGAACTGAAAATGCCAACACCATTTGATGAATTAACAGAACGAGCATCAAGGAATTATACCAAAGGGATCTCTAAAGAAGCTTTAAGAAACAGTTTATTCTTAGGAGAGCTTATGATAAAACACGGTTTTACTCTTAATTCACATGAGTGGTGGCATTTTGATGACAAAAATTGCAAAGCCTATCCTATATTAGATGTAAATTTTTCTGAATTATAAAAATAAGTAAATTAAAAAATAACTCATTGTCTTTAAATAAGATGATGGGTTATTTTTTTTGACACATATAAAAATTAATTGTACCATATCGTTACTAAAAGGGAGTCCTGTCACTTATAACTTTTTAATAACTAAAATATGGAATACTTAAAAGGATAATATATGAAAAATTATGAAAAATTATTATTAGCAGGAATAGCTAGTATTTTACTCGTTGGTAACAGTTTTGCTATGGAAACAGAAATAACTAACGAGACAGTTATGCAAATAATAACAAAGTCAGATAACTTCTACGCAATAAATCCTGAAGAAATAGGTCAAAAAATTACCTTCAACTTCTTACGTGAAAACAAAAACGATTCAATAATATTTTTAAATCTCAGTAATAATAATTTAGAATCTAAAGATTTATTATTATTAAAAAGCATTTTTCCTGCATTAAAAATGGTAAATTTTATTGGATGTAAAAACGTAAGCCCAGCGACAATTAAACACTTAGAAGATACCAATAAAATTCATGTCATCACGCATAATCATACCGGATACGATCCTAGCAACCCTGATCATCAAGGATACTGCTAAATCACAACTCACTGAATCTATATTTTAGTTCAGATCTAACTTTATAAAGTTTTCTTTTTATATCACATAAATCATTACCAGGTATGTCAACAATGGCATACCTAAAAGTCTTTGAATCCTGTCTATAATCAGATAATTTTTTACCCTCTTGAATAAGAGAAGTTATTTGGATATCGCTATGTTTTTCTGAAAGAGTATCAAGCTCTTTTTCTTGAGGAACCTGCAAAACTCTGTGATCGAACCTTTTTCTTAACACACAAGAGCTACAAATTTTATATTTTTTGTTTTCATTTTTTAAAAAAAACCCAGGCTCTTTGCCAACAGAAATATCAGCCATAGCCTCCAAAGGGTTATACCCTGAAACAGTATGTATGAGATGAGCAAACTGCAAGCTTAGCCTACCATTAATCTCAATAATAAAGATTTTATTTGTTCTTAAGTTTACAACAAATTCTATATTAAAAAGTGTATTATTTAAACCTAACCCAGAAGCGAGTTTTTTAGATAAAGATTCTATCTTATTATTTAATTCTGGTTCAAATTCATATGGATAATCAAAGCGAGTAAAACTTATTTTGTTTGGTAAAAAAATAGATTTCGTTATACCAAAGAGTACAACTTTGTTTTTGTAAATATAGCCGTCGACTGTAATTTGTTCACCTGTTACTATTTCTTCACAAATTAAATTATTAAAGTCGTTTAAGTTTTTGTGTCTAAAGTAACCCAGATCTATGATCTCTTGATATAACTTATTTGATCGGGGAATCATAGCTTTGCCAGATTCAATAGCTTTTATAAGCGCTTTAGAGCTGGTAACTTTAAAAGAATGGAAAGATAAGCTTGACCTAACAGGCTTAACAAAAACAGGAAATTTTAAATGGTTAGACACAGCTAAACAAAAGTCTGGACAATTTTTTGGACAAATTTCTTTTTGTTTTAATCTGGAAATATATTTGTTCTGACAGGCTAAGATACTCTCTAAGCTTGTTCCAATCTTACCTGTCTGTTTAGCTAAAATAGCAACAATAGCATTGCACTGATCACTAGTTGCTGCAATCCCATTAATTTTTAGTTTGCCAGAATTTATTTGGGAGATTTTTTTTTCAACGTAATCTTTAACTCCCAAACCTTCGATATCTTCAAGTGTATCAATAACAACTTCATACTTTTTATTTTGTTTAAAATAAGACTCTATATAACTCTTATTTGTACGGTAACATATAATCAGTATAACTTGTTTACTAAACACTAGTTTTCTTCTAGATAAATTTATTTACAAAACACCTTATGAACTTAATGTTAGTTTTTGCAATCCAAGAATCCCTGTCAATAGCTATAGAAAAAAACTTACCGAAAAACCCTACCAACAAAAAAAATATCATCGGCAAAATAAAAAAAATAGAAAAAAATAAGGCCGCAGCCTTTAATATTATAAACATAAAACCCTTTCTAAACACACTCTTTAGAATTTATATCTTTTATGTTATTACTCTCTGAATCACCCTCTTTTAATTTGTTTTTAAAAAAAATATAAACATAATTTTTGTTTAAACCTAACCTAACAGAAACAATAGAAGACTTATTTTTTTTATCACAAAACAATAGCCCCTCTTGATCACTAGAAAAGTTACTAATCTGCCACCCACAAGATTCTAAATTAACTCTATAATAATCTATAACTTGATTAATGGGTAAAGATCCAGAATAACAAATATGTTCAGAGTTTTTATTATTATCAAAATTAGAAGCAACAAGAGTATAACCTATAGGGACAGGCATATCAGAATACTTAGCCTCTTGCAAAACAGAATCTATAGATGAATTAGAAATTCTTTGATTAGAACGACTTTTGTCTTTAGTACAAGACGAAAAAAGAAATAGAAATAGTACCAAGATGATAAAACGGCCTTGCGGCCGTCTTAAATCATCTAAATCTTGCTCAAGCAAATTACTCATAAACCTTCAATCCAAAAGAAACTATTCTTATTTGGCTTCAGCTTTAGCCTCTTGCTTTGCTTTTATCTTCTTTTTAGAAGTAACTTTTTCTTTAATTCTTGCAGCTTTACCAATTCTATCACGAAGATAAAAGAGCTTAGCTCTGCGAACATCGCCTCTTTTAATAACTTGAATATCTGTGACAACTGGAGAATAATAAGGTAAAATTCTTTCTACCATAACGTTGTCAGCACTAAGTCTACGAGCTGTAAAAGTTGTTGCTACACCATTTCTATGAAATGCTATAACATCACCCTTAAACAACTGTATTCTCTCTTTAACGCCTTCTACAACCTTTAAAGAAATCTGAATAGTGTCTCCGACCCTAAATTCAGGAAATTTTCTATCTTTTACACCAAAATCAAGAACTGTTTCTTTTGTCAAAAAATCCGGTTTCATCTTAAATCCTTTTGCAAGCAAATATTCATAATTGATTCTTTAGAATATTAATATAAACTTATTTCCACTATTTTTCAACCATTACCTTGGGTTTTAGCCCTAACCAACGATCTAAAACTATAGCCGCCGCCGATCGTACAGACAGATGGTTATAATCAGTAAGCCCATCAAGAGGTAACAATAAATAGTCACAACGGTCCAAAACTTGATCACTAAGCCCCTGTGCCGTTCCAAACAGTATCAATACTGGTCTTTGTAACGCAAACAAGCGTCCTTGGCTAAAATAATCAATAATTTTATCCTCAAACCCATGCTGCTTTGCACTGGTAGCAATAATAATTGGGTCTAAACCCTCTTTTTCCTTAATAGCCTTTATGGCTTCATTTAATGAAAAAGCAGGCAAAATAGCCTTAACAGCATCAAATCTACTTTGGTTATAATCCTTACCTTCTTTTGAATGCCAAAAATTCAAAAAGGTATTTAAAATTTTATGCTGATCCTGCAAGCTACTAACAACAAAATAATTCTTTATACCATAAGTAGCAGCTGAACGAGCAATATCATGAATATCCAAAGAAGTGATAGAGCTATTACCCTCTCTTCCATCCTGAACCAAAATTTGGTTATGCATCAAAGCCACATAGTGATTAGGGACAAACTGCTTTGCAATCTCTATATCTTGCTTTGAAGGCTGACTAGAAATAAACCAATCAAAACGTCTACATATTGTCTTTTTTGCAGCCTGCTCTTTTCTCCATTTTTCAATTTGTGCATGATTCCCGGAACGAACAACTTCGGGAATATTCTTATCTTTCCATTCTACCGGCAACCCATATTCTGGATAATCCAAAAAAGATCCACTAAAAGATTCTTCTTCAATAGATTCTTGCTTACCTACGACCCCAGGAATTAATCTCAAAAAGCCTTCTAAAAAAACCTGTGCCGGCAAATCACCACCCATTAATACATAGTCACCTATAGACATAACAAGATCTGCATAATAATCTTGCACTCTTTCATCTATACCCTCATAACGAGCACAAATCAAAATTAAATGGGTATTTTTTACGCTGAGAGTTTTTTTTATTTTTTCTTCCTGAGCACAAAAGTAAAGTTTATTGGCTAGAAGCTTCAAAAGAGGCTGTTCTAGCTTTTTGCCCTGAGGAGAAAAGAAAATCTTGTAGCCATCACCGTGCTCTTGAACACAGGATTCTATAGATTTTTGCAGAACTTCAGGCTTAATTATCATACCTGCACCAGGCCCACAAACAGGTTCATCTATTCGTTGACCAGCAGAAGTCAAATCTGAAAATTTAATAAAATTAAATTCTACAATTTTATTTTCTACGGCCCTTGCTACAAGGCTTGTTTTTATAAATTCTTGATAAAATTCAGGAAAAACAGTAATTATCGAAATTTTCATAAAAGCTTTTTTTATAAACTACAAACCCGCTCGTTTTCTAAATACAGAAACACGACCGGGCTTATCTTTAAACTTATTTATATCTAATACTGAAAGCTTATCATTCTAAAATTTCTAGAACGGCACGCTTTCTTTCCTTGCTTGCAGCAGCATGAACTAGTGTTCTGATCGCACGGGCTGTCTTGCCTTCTTTGCCAATCACTTTGCCCAAGTCCTCTTGAGCAACACGTAGTTCTATAATAGTTGCTTGCTCACCACTAATTTCAGATACAGAAACGCTGTCTGGCTTATCTACTAGCTTTTTAACAATGTATTCTACTAATCCTTTTAACATAATCATCTCTCCTAATATATAAGATACATAGGTAAAAAACTATTAAACAGAAACAGCGCGCTTATTATCTTTAACTAACCTTGCAACAGTATCAGAACAAATGGCACCCTTTGAAACCCAGTGATCAATACGATCTTGGTGCAATTGCAAAATCTCATGCTTAATAGGATCATAAGAACCTAAGTTTTCCAAACAGGCTCCATCTCTTTTGTTTCTAGAATCCACAGCAACTATACGCCAGTACGGACGATTTTTTCTTCCGATACGGCTAAGACGAATTTTTACCGCCATAATATCCCTTTGTAATACAACTATCTATAAAAAAATAACAGTCACAGATAAACAGATTATACCGCTAAGACATTACCATTGTATCATCAATCTAAATTAAATCAAAAAACGGCAACCTCTTATTTAAAAAACTTCCCGAAACTCCCACCTTTTTTGAGCATTTTAACAAATTGCTTACTTTGCTCAAACTTCTGTAATAACTGGTTAACATCTTGTACGCAAACCCCAGCACCCAGAGCAACCCTTTTTTTTCTAGAACCATCCAATATGCTAGGCATTAAGCGCTCTTTCTCCGTCATTGAAGAAATTACAGCCTTAAACCTTTTCATCTCAGATTGACCTTTTTCCATCATATCAGGAGAAATATCCCCCATTCCTGGTAAATATCTAGCTATTTTCTGCAAAGAACCCAGCTTATTTACCATACCAAGCTGACTGGCAAAGTCTTTCAAATTAAAATTTCCAGACATCATCTTGCGAGACATAGATTCTTGCTCTTGATAATCAAGGTTTTCATCAGCCTTTTCAATAAGAGTAAGAATATCACCCATCCCCAATATTCTGCTAGCCATTCGCTCTGGAACAAAGCTTTCAAGCTCATCAATTTTTTCACCACACCCAACAAAGGAAATAGGCTTTTTTAGAGCATATCTGAATGCAAAAGCCGCACCGCCCCTAGTATCACTATCCATCTTACTTAAAATAGCGGTACTAAAGCCCACGGTTTGATCGAATGCCTTTGCAACACGCAAAGATTCTTGCCCTGTCATGGCATCTAATACCAAAATTTTATATTTAGGAGACAGCCTGCTATCAATGCTTACAAGCTCTTCCATCATGTTATTATCAATATGCAAGCGACCAGCAGTATCCAAAAACAACAATTCATAATGACCAGCTTTAAACTGTTCTTGTATCTCCTTTGCCGCCGATACAGGATCTGCATTTTTTGCTCTATAAAAATCCACGCCAACTTGCTTTGCTAAAATCTCTAACTGGTCAACAGCCGCAGGCCTATAAAAGTCTACAGAAGCTAACAGTATCTTTCTTTTTTTTCCACGCCTTTGAGCCTGTTTCAAAACAAAATGAGCAAGTTTTGCAATAGTCGTAGTTTTACCAGAACCTTGCAAACCTATCACCATAATAATTGAAGGGATTTGGAAATTTGTTATAGGAATAGCGCTTTTGCCACCCAAAAAATTAAGCAGCTCTTCGTGAACAATTTTTATTAATTGCTGTCCAGGATTTAAAGATTTCTGAACTTTCTTTCCAACAATTCCTGATTGTACTTGCTTCAAAAACTCTTGAACCAAATCATAAGGAACGTCTGCTTCTAATAAAGCATCTTTTACTTGATTTATAGCATCTTGAACATTCTGCTCAGTCAAACGCCCTTTATCCTTAACCCAGCCTAAAACACCTGAAAACTTTTTTGATAGAAAATCGAACATAGTCACTTACCAATAGATTATTTTGATATTTTTTTACACCTAAGAAAAAGAAATGGTGCCAAGAGGCGGAATCGAACCGCCGACACAAAGATTTTCAGTCTTTTGCTCTACCAACTGAGCTATCTTGGCACACAATATAGAAATCATTTTTTTTAACCGTATACGCTGTAATACTACAAAGTAGTCGATTTAATGTCAACTAAAAATCTCGTTTTATTTTCTTATTATTGTTAAGTATGATCAGGAATAAAAACAAAGTTGTAAAAATGTGAAAAAATGCTACTATTTTTTAACAATAGCTATCGTTGAAAATGAAATTTGGCCAAACTTTCAGGAAATATAATGAGTTCACTCAAAGAAAGTATAAGAAACGCCCAAGAAGAGGCTCAAAAAGCCATAAAATCAGCTAGAAATGCAAAAGAGCTAGACTCCATACGCGTATTATATCTTGGAAAAAAAGGTCAAATAACTCAATTCATGGGCCAAATGAAAGAACTCTCTTCAGATGATAAAAGAGAAGTTGGACCATTACTCAACAAACTAAAAAATGAAATCGAACAAAATCTAAAGCAAGCCAAACAAAATTTGTTACAAACAGCAACTCAGGCTGCAAAAGTTAAAAAACAAAACTTTGATGTCTCTGCATATAAGCCAAACTCTCCAGAAGGACATCTGCATCCATATACACAAATCATAGAAGAAATAGAAAATATATTTATTTCTATGGGGTATGATATTTTTGATGGCCCACAGGTTGAAACTGATTATTATAACTTTACGGCCTTAAATATTCCTCAAGAGCATCCAGCAAGAGACATGTACGATACTTTATGGCTAAACCAGACCAATAAATTATTACGTACACACACCTCACCAGCGCAAATACATGCTATGGAAAAACTAAAAGCACCTATTGCTGGAATAGTAACAGGTTATGCATTTAGACATGAAGCAGTAGACGCCTCTCATGACATGATGTTTTTGCAGTGTGAAGGTATATTTATAGACAAAAACGTCACTCTCTCCGATCTTCTAGGCGTAGCTCAAACTTTCTTAAGAGCATTATTTAAAAAAGATAATTTAGATATTCGTATAAGACCAGGCTACTTTCCATTTGTTGAACCTGGTGTGGAAATAGATATGCGTTGTCCTTTTTGCAAATCAGGGTGTTCCGTTTGCAAAAAAAGCACCTGGATTGAGGTATTCCCTGGTGGTTTAATTCATCCAAACGTATTAAAAGCTGGAGGAATAGACCCCGAGAAATACTCAGGATTTGCCTTTGGTTTTGGCTTAACAAGACTTGTAATGTTGAAATATAATATAAACGACATCAGAAATTTTCACAGTGGAAAAATTAAGTTTTTAAAACAATTTTAAAATTTTAATAAATCAAAAAAGGGAAAAGAGGATATGAATTCAGTTAAAGCTCTTATTCCGGCTGCAGGATTTGGAACTCGTTTTTTGCCAGCAACAAAATCCGTTCCCAAAGAAATGCTACCAATCATAGATAAACCATCCATTCAATACATAATAGAAGAAGGTGTAAAATCTGGCATAAAAGACTTTGTTATAGTAACAGAAAAGAATAAAAAATGTATTGAGGATCACTTTGATTTCTATCCAGAATTAGAAAAAAATTTACAGGAAAATAAAAAGGATCAACTATTAGAAGACGTCTCTAAAATAATTAAAACAGCAAATTTTTTATATGTAAGACAAAAAGAAAGACTTGGTCTTGGCCATGCAGTATGGTCAGCAAGACATGCCTTTCATAAAGAACAGGTTGCTATCTTTTTACCTGACGACATCATTACGGGAACTGTACCAGGAATGGCTCAGCTAATGAAAGTCGCAAGTCAGGAAAAATGTAATGTTATAGCAGTACAAGAAGTACCAAGAGAAGAAACGCATCGTTATGGTATTGTTGACGTCAGACGTCAGTTTTCACCAAATCTCTTTCAGATCAAAGACCTTGTCGAAAAACCAGCACCAAACAAAGCTCCATCAAATTTAGCAATAATTGGACGCTACGTTTTATCTTCCAGCATTTTTGAAAGCTTGGATAATTTAAAATTTGGAGCAGGTGGAGAAGTTCAATTAACTGATGGTATTCAAAACTTAATACTTTCTGGCGAAAAAGTTTTTGCATATAAAATTCAGGGACAAAGATATGATGCAGGAACAACTTTAGGATGGCTTAAGACTAATATTGAATTCGCATTAAAACACCCCAAATACTCTCAAGAAATATTAGAGTACATAACTAAGCTTGAAAAAGAAATCTTAGTCATGCAAGGCAAAACAGAGCTATTTAACAAACAAAAAAGTAATACTTATAGCTTGTAAAAACAAATAGTTTAAGCAAATAAAAAAGGCCGTACGAAATTTCGTACGGCCTTAATTTATTTATATTAAGAAGTCTTTGTTAAAGCTTTTTAATACCTCTGTTCTTCCAGTATTCACTGACCATATCATTAGAACCAGTTATACAGATCAGACCATCTCTTTGATCAACTGAAGCCTTTGCAACAGTAAGACCTTCTGTGAAACTACCAGCGGCTTTGGCTTTAATATTAAGCTCTTTAGCTTTCACTACCAAGTCTTGTAGTTCATTAAGAGATATACCATCTTTTGGATTTGGAACAAAGATAACTTGTCCACTAACTTTTTTAAGAAGATAACGAACAGTCTTCAAACATTCGCTTGAATCAATTTTCTTACTCAACCCAATAATCAACGCTAAACCCTTTAATGGTTTTTGATAATGCAATAAACGAATACCTAAGAAAAGATTTTCAAAAGCATCCAAGTTATGGGCACTATCCAAAACAATAGAAGGTTTTTCTTTATTTAAAACTTCAAAGCGACCCTTTAGCAAATCAAACTGTTCATTCCAGAAACCTTTTAAGGTTTTAATTGGATTCAATTCAGATTGACGTTTAGCTTCTAAAGTAGGACGACCTCTTTGACCTTTTTGTGTTGCAAGCAAATTACCTCTCAAGAATGGAGAAAATTTACCTTTTATATCCTCTATATATATCTGAGCGATACGTTCACCAAGGGAAGCTATTCTTCCATAAAGTTGCTCGTAAATATATGGCAAATTAGCTAGCTTACGAATAGGCATAGCCCACTTAACACCGCGCTCTTCTAATTTAATTTTCATTTTCTGTAAACGAATTTTACTTTGTTCTGCAGAAATAAACCAGCTACCAGCTCTTGCAATATCAAGCATATGTGCGGTTACATCGTCAAGATCTTGGCCTAGAATTTCTGTATGATCGGCTGCAATTCTTGTTACCGCAGAAATTTTAGGATTACAGAAGTTTGTTGCATCATATCTACCACCAAGTCCTACTTCCAATATAGCAACATCAACTTTTTGTGAGTCAAAATACAATAATGAAGAAATCGTCATAATTTCGAAAGCTGTTGCATCAATATTATTTACCTGGGCAACATTAATAACTTCATTAAGTACGTCAGCAAAATCTTTATTCGGAATCGCCTGAAAGTCTACAATAAAAGACTCATTATAATTTAAAAAATGGGAAGAATACGCGGCTCCAACCTTAAAGCCTTCTTCCTTTAATAATTTACAAGCGAAATGAATAGAGGAACTCTTACCATTTGTTCCACCAACCAAAACTGTGTCAACTTTAGATGAAACATTACCAAAAAGTTTGTCTAATTCCTTCATTCTTTTGATAACATTTTCATCATAGTCGGCGTATCTCGTTGAACTAAGAAATTCAACAACTTCTGTATAATTTCTTAACTTTCCAGCTGCCTCGCCGTTAGTTTTTTTAGCTTTTGTTGTATTAGTTAACATGGCTTATCCTTCCTATGTAATCCCGTTTATAACAACTTTAATTAAGGTTGGTAACCAACCTCCATTAATTTTTATAAAATTCTATTAGTTTTTTTATGTTTTTGATATATTTGCTTCTTATTGCTTAATATAAAATAATACTAAATATAACACAAACGCCCCCCGACTTTTTTCTTATTTGAAATAAACAATCATTTTGGGGCAATAATTATATTCTAGTATTACATTTATATGAATTAATTTTAATTTAAATTATAATACAAATATTGTCAAAAGCTTATTTTAACAAAAAAGTTGAGGTTTTTTATTACAAAATGAGTAAAAATAACGTTTTTCATACAAATATATTAGAGTTTGGCTCCCAAACAATTGAATTGCTTAAAAATTCTCTAAATAATAATAAAGTATCAATTACATCAACTGACACATTATTTGGACTTTTGGGCAACATTACCCTGGCAGCTTTCAACAAACTAAATACGATAAAGTTACAAAGAGAAAACAAACCATACTTAATACTTATAAAATCAAAGGATAAGCTACATGAATTTGTCGACTCAGAAGCACTAAAAAACCCAAATTTAATACAATTAATAGATAAATGCTGGCCAGGACCTTTGACCATTATATTTAAAGCAAAAACAGGATTACCCAGCTTTTTAACATCCGACACAGGAACAATAGCCTTAAGGTGCCCAAAACATAATAACTTACAAAAATTATTAGAGCATTTTGATGGATTATTTTCCACAAGCGCAAATCAATCAAATAAACCTACACCAACAAAAATTGAAAATATTTCGCCCGAAATTTTAAAAAAAATTGACTATTTGGTGGTTGACAGAGAGTCATATTTAGAGCAAACTCTGCCTTCGACCTTAATTGATGTCTCGAATAAAGAAATAAAAATAGTACGACCAGGAGCCTTTCCTGTAAATAAATTGGAAGAATTTTATGGCAAAAAGTTTAAAAAGTCAGGAGAAATTAAGTAAACTAGCTTTTGGGCTCATTCAAAAAGCCAAAAAGATAACACTTTTGACTCATTTTCGTCCTGATGGCGATGGAATGTCATCCTGTGCAGCCCTCAGCCACATCCTACAGGCATTAGGCAAACAAGTTGAGACCATCTACCCCAACAAGGCACAACTTAGCCTTAAACGAAGTCCTAAACCCATTTACATAAACAAACACAAACAAACTCCTGATCTTATAATAGCCTTAGATACTGCAAACTATGGTCGCCTTTATTATCCAGAAAACTTTAAAAACATACCACTGATCAATATAGATCATCATATAAGCAATAGTATCAATGGCACTTGTAACTTTATTGAAACTAAAAGTTCTAGTACGTGTGAGATATTATTTGAATTATTAAAAAACTGGTATCCAAAACTTATAAACAAATATGTTGCCGAATGTCTGCTCTTTGGAATACTCTGTGACGGTCAAGTTTTTCACACACAGGCTATTACGGGAAACACTCTTCGTGTATCCGCAGATCTAATGGATTTAGGCGCCAATCTTTATAAACTCAAAACAGAACTTCTTACAGATAAAAACCCTCAGATAATAACGCTTTGGGGTAAAATGATGAGTAATATCAATATTACACCTAAAGGAAATGCTGCATGGACATATATTACTCAAAAAGACCTTAAGAAATATGATATCAAACAAGCACCACTTTTGGGCTTTAATAATTTTTTATCACAAATTGCTGGTATTGATATGACGCTTTTATTTCATGAGACAGATACTGGTCAAACAAAAGTTTCTTTAAGATCTAAAAAAACAGATGTTAATAAACTTGCTGCTAAGTTTGGCGGAGGTGGACATAAAAACGCTGCCGGTATTTTAAGTGATAAGCCAATAATGGAGTTAATTAAAGAGGTCACCAAGAACTTGTAAATATCAAAACCCTTGATGTAAGCCCTCAATTTCTGCAAAACTTAATTCTAATAAAACAAGTAAGTTTAAAAAATTGGGGGGACGAACATGAAAAATAGGGCTTTTTCATTAATTGAACTTATGATTGTTGTTGCTATCATAGCATTTCTTGCAACAATCTCTATTCCAAAATATTTTAGCTATTATGCTAAGGCTAAACAAACAGAAGTCTCTGTGAATTTAGCATCTTTACATACAGCTCAACAGGCATACTGGGCTGAACATGGTAAATATACTACAGCTCTATTTGGGCCTAACAGTCTTGGATGGAAACCTCAGGGAAACTTCAATTATACTTATGGTTTCAATTGCCCTGGCGCTCAAGAAGGTGTGCACTACTTTGTTGGCAAACTAAAGGCACCTAAAGATGCGCTTGGCCAAGCTGATCTTACAAAGGATGGATTTGTTGCTAAAGCCGCTGGTGATATTCTTGGTAAAAATAAAGTTGATGTTTGGCAGATTGATCAGGATAGAAAAATTGAAGACACTCAAGATGGCGTTGATTAATTAGGATCTATTTCAATTTTTAAAAAGTCATCCTTACTGTTAGAAAAAATACGGCTAGGTTTATCACAAATAATTATACGTACTTTCTTTTTCACCTCGGAAGAATAAAAATCACTTTTAGATATTTTAAAACGTTTTGCGTACTTTACTCGTCCGCCATCTATCATAGAAAACTCACTCCAGAAATTGTCTGGGTCAACTCCGTCAAGTGTGGTAATTTCTTCAAAATAAAAGTGAACCAAAAAAGTCCTTGAAGCTTTCTGATATTTCCAGGCATAACCCTTTCCAACATAAAATACCCCACTTTGTATTCTGAACGCCATTTGGGACTCAAGCAGAATACGTAAATCTTCCTCCGTCTGATATTTAACTAAGTAAGGAGGCCCAAAAATAATAATGGGTTCGTCGTCATCAACATTATAAACCTCTTGCTTTGCGCTCAATTCCGTAAATCTATGGTCATTTCCAGAAATGTTCCAATTTTTTCCAGATTGATTCTGAACCTTTAATTCAATGGCAGAGTATGTAGCAACTTGTGTTAGCAAACAAAACAAAAAAGATAGCAAAAATAATTTTTTCATAATAACCCTCTTAAACAAATAAAAACATCAACCACAAAGATACCGAGATCGTCTTTAAAACTTGTAATTAGGCAATTGGAGCCGACCTCTAAAAATACCTCTCTCTTTAAAAAGAACCATCTCAACTGTCTTTTTCAGTTTATTAGAGAGAAAATCTCTCTTTTCTATTCTTAAGTCTACGTTTAAATCAAACTCACAACAAATAAAAGGAAACGAAGAAGGTGTTGGACACTCATCATGAGAACGTATCCTTAAAAAGTACTTAGAATTTTTTTTAATAATATAAAGATCGACTACTTGAACATCATTCTTATTTACTACTCTAAAAGATTTTTTAAATCGGCAAGACTGCTCACTTCGCAAATCTTGCCGATTTAACTTTAATTTATAAACACGCTTCGTGCCTGTAAGAAGGGGACCTAAAATCCGACCTTCTTCAGAGTAATCCCAAGACTCACCGCTTTCATTAAGAAAAACAAACTTAACAAATCCATTCGCTGAAACCAGAGTTAACAAACAAAACAAGAAAGATAACAAAAATAATTTTTTCATAAAAACCCACTTAAACAAATAAAAACTTACATTAAAAAGATGCTGTATTCTAACCAACTAAAATTAATATCTCAAGCTTTATTTAGAGAAAAAAAGAAACTATAACAGTCTCAAAGAAGAAATAAAAAGTTGCACCCAAAGCAAGAAATGGACCAAATGGAATCTGTGTAGTTTTACCCTGCCTAGTTAAAATAAGATAAAAAGCAGTAAGCATAAGACCTAGAACAGAGCCTAATAGTAAAGAGAACCATGCGCCCAATGGACCCAAAAAAGCACCAATCATAGCAAGCAGCTCCATATCACCAACACCGAGGCCCTCTTTTTTTGCAAAATATTTAAATAACTTAGCAGTGAGCCATAAAACACCGTAACCTATAACTGCACCCAAAAAGCTTTCTAATAAACTTATTTTTATAAAATTAAAATAAGCAAACACAAGCCCTACAGGCACCAGCCAGATACTAAAAACTTGTGGGATAACCAAAGCTTGTAGATCTGTTCGTGTTGCAACAATTAAAGCTGAAAAAAATATAAAATAAGAAATGAAATAAAAAATATTTTGAGAATCAAAAGTTTTATAAAAAAGAGCAGTCATAACAATCGCCGTTAAACCCTCTATTAAAGGGTATAAAAACGATATCTTTTCTTTGCAATGCCTACACTTTGTTTTTAAAATAATCCAAGAAATTATCGGGATATTATCATACCAATTAATAAGTTTCTTACATTTAGGACAAACAGATCTTTTGATAAAAAATGATAAATCTGAAATTGATCTGTAAGCAACAACGTTTAAAAACGATCCCCAACATAAAAATATTAATATTAAGAATATAGTAAATAGCATAAGCATAATTTCTATTTAAAGTAATCAATCTTCATGGCAGCTCTAACTTCTTTCATGGTCTTTGCAGCAATCTCACGTGTAACCTCAGAGCCCTCTTTTAGCATCTGCATAACAGCTACCGGATCTTTTGCAAATTCTTCTCTACGAGACCTTATAGGCTCAAGAATATTTTGCAAAACTTCATTCAAATACTTTTTAACTTTAACATCACCTAACCCACCACGCATATAATGCTCTTTTAATTCTTTTACGTACTCTTTGTTAGTATCAAAGACATCAAGATATGTAAAAACCATATTGCCTTCAACCTTACCAGGGTCTTGCACTCTCAAGTGATCAGGATCAGTAAACATACTCATTATTTTTTTAAAAACCACATCTGCACTATCAGATAGGTAGATCGCATTACCTAAAGACTTGCTCATCTTTGCTTTGCCATCAATGCCAGCAAGACGTGCCATTTTAGAGTCCGGCAATACTGCTTTAGGCTCAACTAGAACGTCACCATATAATCTATTGAATTTACGTACTATCTCTACAGTCTGTTCTATTACAGGAACTTGATCTTGCCCCACTGGAACAATTTCAGCTTTTACACAAGTTATATCTGCAGCCTGACTAACAGGATAAGTTAAAAATCCTGCAGGAATACTTTGTCCAAAATCTTTTTGTTTTATTTCATCTTTAACTGTAGGATTTCTTTCTAATCGACCAACAGTTACTAAGTTAAGATAAAAAACTGTTAACTCTGCTATTTCAGGAATTAAAGACTGAATAAAAATTGTTGAAATTTTTGGATCAATCCCAACAGATAAATAATCTAACGCAACCTGTAAAACATTGTCTCTTACTTTTTCAGGATGCTCGTAATTATCGGTTAAGGCTTGAGCATCCGCGATCATCACAAACTGCTTACATTCATGCTGAAGCTTTACTCTATTTTGTAATGAGCCAACATAATGACCAATATGCAACGGTCCACTTGGTCTATCTCCAGTTAATATAATTTTTTTATTTTCAGCCACTCTTCTTCCTTGAATTTATAAACCGGCTTTTACTAAATCATGAATATGAATTAAGCCGGCAACTTTTTTATTTTTATCAAGAACCACTAAACTAGTAATATTAAATTCTTCCATTATTTGCAAAGCTGAGTAAGCAAGCAAATCTTTTTCTATAAATTTAGGATTACCGATCATAATATCTCTGGCTTTTTGATCAAAAACCATTGGACCCAATTCACATGCTCGCCTTAAATCACCATCGGTAACAATACCTAAAACTTTACCATCTTCAACAACAATGGCTATTCCCATTTTTTTGCTGGTAATAGCAAACAAAAGATCCTGAAAATTTGTATTAGGTTCAACCAAAGGTAAATTAATACCTTTGTGCATCAAAGAATCAACTTTTAATAATAATCGTTTACCCAAAGCTCCTGCTGGATGAATTTTTGCAAAATCACATTCTGCAAAGCCTTGCATTTGACTACAAACAACAGCCAATGCATCGCCAAATGCCATGCATAAAGTTGAACTGCTTGTCGGAGCAAGATTTAGAGTACATGCCTCTTTTTTGAATGGAAGCTTAACAGTTAAGTCAACCAGAAAACTCAGTTTGCCATTCGCGCAACAAATTAAACTTGTAAAATTACCTTGTGATTTTAAAACAGGAATTATCTGTTCAAATTCTCTTCCTGTTCCGCTCTTTGAGATCGCAATAATGATATCATCAGATTTAACCATTCCCAAGTCACCATGCAAAGCTTCACCTGGATGTAAAAACAAAGCAGGGATTTTTAGACCTGAAAAAGTTGCTACTAGTTTTTTGCTTACATGGCCAGATTTGCCCATTCCTGAGAATATTACTCTGCCTTTTGTTTGCAGAATTTTTTCTACCAGAACTGTGGCACTATCAGGAAAATTTTGGATTAAATAATTGATTGCTTGAGACTCTTGATCAAGAACTTGGATTAGTTGATTAGAGATAGATAAATTTTCTTTTGTTCTAATACCTGTCTGTAACATTTAAGATACAAACCCCTATATTTATATCTAATCTTCTTCAGTTTCGTCAATAGGAGCCTGTCCAGACTCTCGCTCGGCAACTTTATCCAAAAGATTCATAATTTTACGTTCTTTTTCTTTATCTTCATCATATACAAATCTTAGGTCTGGAACATACCTGCCAGATATAGCCTGACCTAAAGCTTTACGAAGAGATGGTCTGTAAAGTTTTAGAATTTCTAAAGCTTCACCAAAATCACTTTTATCCGTATATGTAGAAAAATAAACGTAACAAGTACTGTAGTTCTTGGCTAATTCTACTTTTGTAATAAAAACCTTCAACAGCGCAGGTTCGTCCGGAACAAGACTTTGAATTATGGATGATATTTCTCGTAGAAAAAGAGAAGTTTTTTGCTCTCTTTTTCTACTGACACTTTTATCTAATAAAGATTTCATTAATTAAATTCGAGTTTCTTTATAAAAAGATTATTTAAGATAACTTTCCATGCTCTTGAGATAATTGTTTTTTATCGCACGCATGAGTCTTTTACGTCTTTTTTGTGTTTGTGGTTCATGATAGACAAGTCTCTTCATATCTCTAACAACGCCCTCGCGCTCAATCTTTTTTTTGAGCTGCTTGAGACTTCTTTCTATATTATCACCAACATGAACTTCTACGTTAAAAACTTTTGTCATGTTAAAAAACACCGCCTTTAGGGGTTAAAAGATCAAAAAATTTTACAAAAACACTTTTTTCAAGTTTATATAGTCCATTATAAACTATTTTAAGATTATTTGAAGGGGAGATATTTTGAGCAAGGGCATACACCCTGTTCTTCTAGAACACCAAGCTCATTGTTCCCATCACAGTTGTTGTCCTATAGACATACACACCACTTATATGAGCCTGGAAAGACAAGCCCAGCTGAAGGCCAGGACAAACCTTATACTCTATGCCACCCTGAATAATGTTAGACTTCCAACGAGAATACTCTTGCAAAGTCTCCGGTCCTTTACCATTAATAAAGGCAGTCTTGCGAGTCTCGTTCGATTCTAAAAGAGTAATAGAGTCTCTATTGTGCTGTATATAAATGTATTCTAGTGATGCAGAGAAATTCTTTATAAATTCATGAGCTTTTAATGATAGGTTTGCATACCAAACAGGCCCAGGCTTTCTTCTTAACTTGGTCATCCAAGGATATATCCCTGCTTGATAGATGCTTGATGGCATACGATACTCGCTATACTCTTTGGAGCCATAAAAAACTGCACCACCACCAAGGCTTAATTGAAAGTTTTGATTGAAATCCATATCAAAGGCACCTTCTAGGGTATAACCAACGTAACCATCATTTCCTGATGGAATTGAGAATGCTTGGTGGATATCTTGTTTGTTGCCACTTGGGGCCCAGACGCCAAAGGAGAGATATGGAGCAAAGGTTACTGCGACGTCGCCGTCGTCATCCTTTGCATCAAAGGGGAAGCACCAATGAAGATCTATGTGGGTGTCTTCAAAGGTTGTTTCACGATATACATCAGTTTTAAAATCTAATTCATGAGTTGTTATAGGTTTATCATCAACTGTATTCACTGAAGGTATATCTCCGAAAACATACTGTCTAGGAAGTTCATCCATCAAATATCTTTTAATTAAAGTTTTATCGGCAGCATGGGCAGTCGTATTGCTATCTGTCTTATCTATAAAACTTGGTTCTTGTCTAATATCTACAACACCAGTTTTTGCACTCAAGCCAAAGCCCCAACCGAAGTCAAAGGCAAAACGCATACGCAAACCCGTTTTTTCATATTCAATTGGAACAGAATAGTGACCTAAATTTATTTCACTCGGATCATAATCAGCTTCATATGCATAAGCCCTAGTCAGCATTGCCTCTTCGGTTCCAACTGTAACCTTGATATCATTATCTACAGTTGTCCCAAAGACTTTTTCCCATTTAATTTTCTCGTCACCATCAAAAAATGGATTCGGGACCGTTGCAGTAGCACCCAAACCATCCAAAACTCTTCGAGCCAAACTTAGATAAGGGTAATTAATTTGAGTATCACTTGTTGGTTTACCCATACCTTCAGTAACACTATCAGTATCATTAAAAGTAAACTTTTTGTCTGTTGGCGCAGCCTCATACCCATACATTGTGCCAAGCATGTTCCATCTACCGAACATGTCGCCTTCAGGCACTTGCTTGCCATCTTTATCTCGACCACCTTTTGTATGCTGATAAAATGGTGACACATTAAAAGTAAAACCAAAGCCTCTTTTAGGCTTATAATATTTATCAGTTCCATAAATATTATAAAATGCCATAGGATCATATCGGTTATTTAATGGTGTTGGATAAACAGAACTTGTAAAAAAAAGAAAACTGAAGAATAAAATAAATTTATTTATATAGATACTCAACTTCATTTGCTACCCTTTATATTTGCACCGGGGCATCCGCCCTGTGCTACTTGAGATGGCCCGCTTCCGCGGGCATAAACATAAATATGCTTTCCCATAATTTTTTATACTACGTTATAAAATGCCTGCGGAAGCAGGCCATCATTTGTTAGTGCAGGGCAGATGCCCCCAGCACTAAATTAATAGTCTTACAAATTAATGTTTATAATATCTAGATCAGGCTTAAAAAACAATAGTCCCGATTTTTCGGGAATATTTTCTAAGAAAATACTTTTATTAATGCAAAGTAACTTATAACAAAACCACTAAGCAAGCCAAGCAATGTTATAATATTTCTTCCCGACTTCCATTCTGCTTTTTTAAATAATAAAGATGCTATCGATAAAATGTAAGAAAGCATTATCAAAAATACCGGAAATATCATTAAAGTATCTAGTTTTAAAGTAAAAGAAAATAATAAAACAAAGGCTGCAGTCGTTACAACAGCAAAATCACTGTTCCAAGCTTTAAGATCAAAAAAGTTATTAATATGATCTAGTTTAGTTCTTGCAACAACACTTTTAAATAATGCACCAACAGACCAGATCATAGAGTGCAAAGTACCAAGCATTGCAAAACATGCACCAATCAATACAGATATAGACAAAAATTTATGAGAACTAAAATATTTGGCTAAAACATTCGATAATGGTTCTTGCAAGCCACCAACAAAAAATTGTTTTGGAACAGAAAATAAAATTCCATAAATAAAAGCCATGTATAATAATCCAACAATACATATAGATAGCACAAATGCTAACGGTACGTTTTTCTTTGGATTCTTAACACTGGCGTAAAGAGAGACTATACTTTCAAACCCTAATAATGCAAATAAGATTACGGGAATTGCTTTAAATACTGATTGTATACCATGAGGCATAAATGGAACAGTTAGGCTAACATTAAAATTTAACCAGGTAAAAGCTGCTGTCACCAATAAGGGAACTACAACAAAACCAGCAATAAGATATTGACCCAAAGAAGAAATCTTTGTTCCTGCAAGGATAAGCAAAGTTAAAAGAAATAAAGTTATTACGCCCAAAATCTTTGGTGTAAAAATTGGTAAAAAGCTGTAAATCCAGATACCAAAGAAATCTACCATAAAGCCCATGGCAATCATAACACCAAAGAGATAACAAAAAGATGATATTAGACCTACAGTATGTCCAGCCCACTTTGATGGATATAAGTAACTCCATCCATCGCCAGGATAAACATCAGCAGCTCGTCCCAAAGATAAGCCTAAAAAGAGAATCATTAAAATACTAATTATACAGGTAAAAATACCAGCAGGACCAACTCTGTTAGCCAAAACTTCAGGCATTGCAAGAACACCTGCACCAATCATAGCATTCACACCAATAGAAACTGCAGCCCACAAACCTATTTTTGTGTTATTACTCATAAAAAACTCCTATATTATTCTAAACTTCTTTAAAACTTTATTAACAATGATTGTTAATGCACCATCACCCATAACATTACAAGCCGTACCAAAGCTATCTTGTAAAAGATATAACGCTGTAATAATACTGATCATGGCCGGGTTAAATCCTAAAATAGATTTTAAAATTGGAATCATAACAATAATGCCACCACCAGGAACGCCAGAAACGGCAAGCATAGTTAAACAAAAATAAAAAACAAAATTTAAAAATGTAAAAAAATCAGGAGAGGCACCCATAAAAATAGAAATTGTAACCAATGCAAAAATTGGAACAGTAACTGAGTCTCCTGCCAGATGAACATTAGCCAAAATAGGTACTGCCATATGTGGCAACTTGTCATCACCTGTATTTTTAGTAGCAGACTTTATAGTAACAGGGATTGTTGCAGTGCTAGACATAGAAGAAAATGCAGTCAAATAAGATGGGATAGCTACTTTTATAGCTTTTAAACATTTTTTTAAATCAAAACCTGAACCAATGAAATATATTATAAATAAATAACAGGCCTGTATCAGCAAGACTAATATAAAAGCTTTTCCATAAGAACCAAATAGGTTCAAGATATTGCCTTCGTGATACATCTTGAGTAAAAATCCTAATACATAGATAGGCAAGAATGGAATAAAATATCTATTCAAAATTATCTCTACAATACTCTTAAATCCCTTTATTGTTTTATCAATTACAGGAACAGAGAAGATAGAAAAAACTATACCTATTAACACAGAAGCTAAAATTACCTTATCTGGCGCTATAAGCTGAGGGAAAGAAAAATCAAACAATGGTGTTATAGTTTTTGACGCAATTAAAGAAGCAGAATTAACACCTTTTATAATGTACGCTAAAAAATAACGTCCGGTCAGAAAAGAGATTATGCTAGCACAAAAGTTAGAAGCTACTATAAAAAATAATAAAACCAATAAAACTATAGGAGCTCGTCTTTTGAACGACAATATGCCGCATGTAATAAACGCAAAGACCATGAACGGTAGAAATAATGCTAAAACCTCTTTAAAAAAGTAGCTAAAAGTATAAAAGAAACGTACTACATTATCGCTCAATAAGTGACCGAATAGAAAAACAAAGATTATTACAGAGATTAATTGCAGGGGCAACGAAGTTATTTTTTCTTTTAGCATGATTTCGCTTTCTAATTTTCAGATCAAAACACTGTATTTATCTTAATTTTATAGTACTAATTACGAATAATTTTGTACATAGCCATATTTTATTTATAAATTTTATTGACAAGAGCCACACAGTTTCTGTTAACATTAAATTACAGATAGAAAATATAGTATAGAAAAAAGGAGAAGGAGAAATTATGAAAGTAACAAGATTCGCGCTGCTTGCTCTTCTTGTTTTTAACGGTTCCAGTATAGCTAGAGCTATAACACCCGCTGAAGAAGTAAAACTGCTTAAAGACGTAATGAAACAAAAAGAAGAGGCATATCAAGCAAGTCTAAAATATTATCAAGCAAAACTTGGTAAAGGTGTGGAAATCACCGAAAAAGTTAAAATGGTAAAAGAGGAAGAAAAAATGAGCCCCGAAGCTCACAAAGCTTTAAGTGAATCACTAAAAGCACCATTCTTGGTTCTTTTATCCTCTTCACCCCTAACAAAGCCAGAAAAATTTAATGAACGTTATAGTGAAGTAAAAAAGGTTTTGGAAGAATACGGTAAAAAATATATAAAAATAAAAGAAGTAAAAATAGAAACAAAATCAACTCCAACTCCTCCACCAACTGAGGGCCCAACTCCTTCTAAAGAAGAGAAGGCAACGCCTGAAAAGAAAATCACAGAAGAAGTGGGCCCAACCCCAATGCCTGAAGTGCCAAAACCTCCAGAGATGACACCAACACCTGAGGCACCTAAAGCTCCGGAAATGACATCTCCTCCAATGCCTGAAGCACCTCCAATGCCGGAAATGGCACCTCCTCCAGCTCCAACAACACCAGAGTCTCCAGGAGCACCTGGTATGGGAACACCTCCAGAAAGTCCAACACCCCCTACAACTCCAGCTCCAAGTGGAATGCCTGGAACACCAACAACTCCTCCAAGTCCAACGCCTCCAGGAATGGGCGCAATGCCAACGCCCGCATAAATATTTAATTAAAGTTATTAACCTAAAAAAGGGCGTGATAATCACGCCCTTTTTT
Organism: uncultured Pseudomonadota bacterium; assembly: GCA_964453985.1. GTDB lineage: Bacteria > Babelota > Babeliae > Babelales > UASB340 > CAYVQB01. The sequence continues at coordinate 14 of CAYVQB010000003.1, read as the reverse complement.
AATTTGTACAAATA
>CAYVQB010000002.1:36316-54294 GCA_964453985.1 uncultured Pseudomonadota bacterium | reverse complement strand
CTTAGACGTAGGTTAGAAGAAGCGAAGAATGAAGAGTCTTTGTGTATTATAGCTCACGAGATGTGTGGCATTAAATACATACATCCTTTAGAAGGATCATTTCTTACAGAAGAATACGGTATTGCTATTCAGGATTGCCATTATAGAGATTTTTGTGGTTTTCGGGCTGATTGTGTAATGAGCTTGTTTTCTCATGAGTTATCACGATTTGAAGGAAGTAACGATCATCCTCTTCAAATCGGTTTTAAGAGTCTTAATGGGGAGTATGTGAAATTATCCAACTTAGTCGAAAAAGCTGGCTGGCCAGGGGTATGTGTTGAAATACCTATGATTGTAAAAGAATTAGAACTTTTTGGAGCCAAGGTTGAGAGCTTTCTACAAGAAGCTTTAGCTCTGAAATGGGTTTCGTCTGATCCGGAAGCAAGGACGACCTTTTTTGAATCTATTCATGCTCATAAGATTTCGTTAGCAAGCTTAAGAAGAAAACTTACTAAGGCTAGTAGCTGTAAGGCCGCTTCAAGCGATTTTATGGCTTTCGCGTTTGCTTTGTAAAATTAAAATTAAAATTAAATTTTTAAATAAATAGAGGTTAATTATGAAGATTAATAAAAGATTTATATTGTTAGCACTTTTTAGTGTTTTGAGTTTACAAACAGTTTGTTACGGTATGTTCGTCGGTGATCCTCGAGTAGATAAAAGAAGAGCTCAGTGGGCGAAGCATTCAAAGGTTGTTAATGAGAATCTTAATGGAAATATAGATGCTACTTCTAAGCAAGAAGTACTCATTAAGAAAGCTAAGCATATAGAAGAGATTTTAAAGTTTCTTAATAGTCAGCATGAAAAGTTTATTAAAGCTTCTGATGTGCCTCAGGCTTTAGTAACTTTTAATATTATTAAGCGTTCAGTAAGTGAATTAAATAGAAATATGAAGAGGTTAAGAGAAATTGATTTTGTAGGTGCGGAATACTCTCGTCTTAAACAAAATACAAAAAATATCTTGAGTATAATGGACGAATTACTATATTAAATTTTTTGAGTTTTGTCTGAATTAGGGGGCATTTTGTTATGAAAAAGTATTTAGGATTTTTTTTAATTTTAAGTTCAGTATTATTGGGTATTTCTGGTTTGAAGGGCATGGAAGAGGGGCTGCGTCTACCAAGTGAGCGCAAAGGATTCTCAAAGGAAGGTCCCAATTTCTATTTAAAGATAGCATTGCATAATCAGCAAAGAATTAACAAGACTCGCCCAGATATAGATTCCAATATTCAAAATTTAGATGAGAATTCTTTAGATAATAACTTTTATGAGCTTATAAATAAGTGTGATGCCGGCTTCGATTCTATTACGGCTATGTTTAAGGAGCTTGGGCAAGAGGTTAATTTGCATAGGGCTATAATTTTACTTGATGAAATGTTATGTAAGAGTGCAGAAATAAAAGAAATATTATGTTTATCGGATTGTTTTATGAAATTGAAAGCTTTTCCGGAGTTAGCTATAGTTCGGGATGATTATTGTTTGAGCAAGACTTTGGCTTTAGTTCGGGTTGCTATGCAAGTTTCTGATTCTATTGATCTTTTTAATCGGCACTTGCAAGAAAAATTGGTCGAGTTTTTAAAGAGTAAGAATATCGATAAAGAACTTCAAGATGTCTTGAATAATACTAATTTAAGAAGAGATATACGTTTGTTATGGAAAGCTTATTATTTACTTACTGGTAAAATTTAAATAGAGGTTATTTATGAAGATTAATAAAAGATTTATATTTTTGGCACTGTTTAGTGCTTTATCAGTATTATTGGGTATTTCTGGTTTGAAGAGCATGGAAGAAGAGGGGCAGTCAGTTATGCCTAAACAGCTTTCCGTGAAAGGAGTTCCATCAAAAAAAGATCCCAATTACTATTTCAAGATGGCATTGGGTAATTTGGAAAGAATTAACGAGAGTCGCCTTTCCATTCCTATAAATTTAGATGAGAATTATTTAGATAATGACTTTTATAAATTTACAAATCAATGTGATGCTGGCTTAGATTCTATTAAGGCTATGCTTAAAAAGTTAAAAAAGATTGGTTGGGATACGGCTATAATTTTACTTGATGAAGTCATAAATAAGTATGCAGAAGTTGAAGATTTATTATTGTTATCGGATTATTCTAATAAATTGAAAGCTTTTATTGAGTTAGTTATGGTTCATTGTTTGAACGAGCCTTTGGTTATAGCTCAGGATGATTATTGTTTGAACAAGGCTTTGGATTTAGCTTGTGTTGCCATTCAAGTTGATCGTTTTCATATGTGCTTGCGAGAAGAATCGGCCGAGTTGTTAAAGAGTAAGAATATCGATGAACAACTTCAAGTTGCTTTGAAGAAGCCTAGTTTAGCAAGAGATACATGCTTGTTATGGGAAGCGTATTATTTAATTACTGGTAAATTAAAATAGAGGTTATACATGAAGATGAATAAAAGATTTATATTTTTGGCACTTTTTAGTGCTTTGAGTTTGCAGACTGTTTGTTACAGTATGCTTGATGTTAAAAAAGTTGTAGCACGAAAAGATGTAAGAAGGGCGCAGTGGGCAAAAAGAATAGAACAAGATAAAGCTGTTTCTTCGTTAAGCTCTTCACAGGGTGTGGTTAAATCATTTATGAATGATTTTCTTTCACAGGATCTCAGTAGAGAAATTGACTTAAGTGAAGAGGGTTTAATGTCTTTGCCTGTGAGTTATATGCCACCAAGGCTTCAGATAAAAAGACGTGAGGACAAAGGTAAGAAAGAGAAGTATTATAATCTCTTATTATTAGCCTTGTTTAACAGTAAGAACCATGAGAAACCGACAGAAGGAAGCGTTTTGGATGCTCAAAATCTGCCTGAAGATAACTCCGATGCTTTTTTTCTTGAAAAAGTAAAACTGATACGAGATAACTTAGGTTTTATTGGTGCTAAATTGCAGGAAATATACAAAGAAGAAGACCCTATTAGATTTAGGACTTTATTTCAGCAGATGATTCCTGCTATTAAAAGTATAAATGAAAATTCTTCTTTTTTATCCAGCGCTTTTCATGATTTGAGTTCTGATTTACTAAAAGAAAGGTATCGTTTGCTTAGGGATAATTTGTTAAGCGAGCTTAAATTTAAAGTTACCGATGTTGCTAAAGTACAGAAAACAATAAGGGATAGCTTGGCTGAGCAGAAAAGACAAGATTTTATTAAAAAGATAAAAGAAATCGAAGATTCTTTGGCTGTTGTTACTGAGAAACAAAAAGGATTTGTTGAAAATTTATCGATAGATAAAGCTTTGATGTTACTTGATACTATAAATAATTTTATGGTGAGGGTGATGGATTTGTTTATGAAACTTGATCTTGAAGGATGTCACGATGGGCTAGTTTCAGATGTTAAAATCAGTTTAGAACCAAGAATTCATTATACAAAAAATAGGTCTGAAGTTTACCAGTTGCAATTGCAGAAAATTATTGCTGATGCTTTAGAGAAAAGTAAAAGGCCTAATATAAAGCTTCAAGAAAGATTAAGAAACGAATTGTTTGTTGGAACTCGTGACTTGTGGCAAACATATTTTACGATTCCTAATTCTTAAAGAAAAATGCAGGTTATTATGAAGATAAAACAATATATTTTAGGTTTGCTATTTACTTTTACTTGTCTGTTTAGTCCAAAACTCCAGGCAGGCTCAGAGTTATTGAAATGGGTTCAACGAAAGAATTTGTGTGAGGCCGTTCTTGCATCAGATGAAGAAGATGGCTCTTGGTCTATTCAGTACCAGTTGAAGATGCTTATTATGTTTTTAGATGCTGGTTTCTTTTGTGATCAAAGAGTTTTCTTTGATACTTTTAGAAGGAAACTTGGTTTTTTTTATAACACAGTTTGGGAGATGTCCAAAACAGTTCAAAGAGGTAGCTTTAGAGATAGGTATTCTAAGGATAAGGTTGAGTCTTTGAGGGGGCGAGTTTTACTTGAAAAACATATGCTTTCTGTTTATTCAGAACAAAGAAATTTTGAAGGCTTGATGATTATATATAGTGATCTTCTTAAACTTTATTCAGAGTTAAAGGATGTTTTATCATGAAAAAGCATTTATTTAGTTTTTTGATTTTAATTTTAGGCATGACATACTTTTCAGGTTTAATGGGCATGGAAGAAGAGGCCTTAGAGCCTCTGCCTATTATTACTGATATGCCACCAAGACTTCAGGTAAAAAGACGTGAAGACCGAGGTGGGCATCCATTGGAATTATTAAGGCTTGCGATTAGGAATAATTTATCCGTAACAGGTTTGGAGCATTTAGATTGTTTGCAAGAATTTAAAAAGCAGTTAAAGAATTCTAAGTCTCTAGTGGTTGAAGTTAACCGAGGTTTATGGAAAGTTAGTAGTTGTCGATTTGTAAGGGATGCTGTTCCATTACTTGATGATTTGATAATACAGCTTGCTAATCTTAATACCCGGGTCTTATCATTAGAGAATTTAGCAGATAAATTAGATTCTGAATTTTGTTCTAGTTGTTATTTTTTACGCAAGGATAAGCTTTTAGAGTTATTCCAAGTAAAAAAGGCGAAAGTCGAAGAAATTCAGTTATACGTGCAAGCGTTACTTGCCAACGATCTGGAGTATAATAATCTGGATGAGGAATTACGGAATATGTTGAGGGCTGGATTGTGCAATTCTACAGATCCATTGTGGCAAGCTTATAATTTGCTTACAAAAGTTTTATGTTCAATGCCAAAACTCTTTTCTAAGTATTTAAGTGCTCAAAAGCTTTTGAGGCAACTAAAAGAAACGAACGGGGTTATTCTTGTAACCTTAGAATTCTATCAAAACAGTTTGAAAACTATAGGTCCTAATTTAGCTAAAAAACTTAGCTTCGAACAATTTATGGAGTTTAACCGGACTCTTGATGATATACATTTTAACTTGAATCGAGAGTTGGCTAGGGAAACTAATAAAACCCCGTTTGTATAAACCATGTCGCTTTATACAAACGGGGTTTTTATATTAAATAGTTTTGATTTAAAAACTATTCAGCGTCAACATCAATTGGGCCGTCGCCTTTTTTATCAGAGTCATCTTTTTTATCTGTAGCATCAGAAGCACCTGGAGCCTCTGTCCCAGCTTGACCTGTTTGATCTTGTCCAGCTTTAGCTTGAGTATCTTTATAGATAATCTCTGCAATCTTATGTGAAGCTTGCATTAAATCATCAGTAGCTTTTTGTAAAGCTTCAGCATCGTTCTCTTTTTCTTTAAGAACAACTTTAGCCTCTTCAATAGCCTTTTCAACTTTATCAACTTCAGCGATAGGAAGCTTTTCTTTATTATCTTTAATAGATTTTTCAATCTGTAGAATCATGTTGTCTAAGTTATTACGCTTTTCTACAGTTTCTTTTTGTTTCTTATCTTCAGCTTCATGCTTTTGTGCATCTTTTACAAGATTGTCGATATCATCTTTAGAAAGACCTGATGAGTCTGAAATTGTAATGTGTTGCTCTTTGCCTGTGCCTTTATCTTTAGCTGTTACATGCACAATACCGTTAGCATCAATATCAAAAATAACTTCAATTTGAGGGACGCCTCTTGACGCTGTAGGAATACCATCTAATCTAAATTTACCTAAAGTTTTGTTGTCTTTTGCAAATTCGCGTTCACCTTGCACAACATGAATATCAACTGCTGTTTGATTGTCATCTGCAGTAGAGAAAACCTGAGATTTTTTAGTTGGTATTGTAGTGTTACGTTCAATAAGCTTTGTTGCAACGCCACCGAGTGTTTCTAGTCCTAATGAAAGAGGTGTTACGTCTAACAACAATACATCAGTTACATCACCGGCTAAAACACCACCTTGAATTGCTGCGCCAAGTGCTACAACTTCATCAGGATTTACTGTTTTATTTGGTTCTTTACCAAAGAAGTTTTTTACCATTGCTTGTACTTTTGGTATACGTGTTGAACCACCAACCAAAATTACTTCATCGATTTGGCTTTTATTTAAGCCTGAGTCTTTTAATGCAATTTCACAAGGTTTGAAAAGTCTTTCAAATAGATCATGACAAAGACTTTCTAGTTTTGCTCTTGTAAGCTTTAATACTAAGTGCTTAGGACCTGTTGCATCTGCTGTGATATAAGGCAAATTAATCTCTGTTTCAGATGTTGCAGAAAGTTCAATCTTAGCTTTTTCTGCAGCTTCTTTTAATCTTTGTAACGCCATCTTATCTTTTGTAATATCTATATTTTGGTCTTTTCTAAACTCTTGAATTAAATATTTCATGATATGTTCATCGATGTTGTCACCACCCAGTAGGGTGTCACCATTTGTAGATTTTACTTCTACAACACCATCACCAACTTCTAATATAGAAACGTCAAATGTTCCGCCACCGAAGTCGAATACTGCGATGATTTCATTATTCTTTTTATCAAGACCATAGGCTAGTGCTGCAGCTGTTGGTTCATTAATAATTCTTTTAACATCCAGCCCGGCAATTCTACCAGCATCTTTAGTTGCTTGTCTTTGTGCATCGTTAAAGTAAGCAGGGACTGTAATTACAGCTTCTGTTACTTTTTCACCCAAGAAATCTTCTGCTGCTTGTTTTAATTTTTGTAAAACAGCTGATGAAATTTCTTGTGGAGTATATTCCTTGCCTTCAATTGTAAAAACTATATCTCCGTTTTTACCAGCTGTTATTTTATAAGGAACGTGTTCGGTTTCTTCTTTTTTTAAAGTATCAAATTTTCTACCGATAAATCTTTTCGCAGAGAAGATTGTATTTTCTGGATTTGTTACTGCTTGCCTTTTTGCAACGGAACCAACCAAGCGTTGGCCATCTTTTGTGAATGCAACTATAGATGGAGTAGTGTTTTGACCTTCTTGATTAGGGATAACTTTGGGGCTACCACCTTCCATGGAGGAGACTACTGAGTTGGTTGTTCCTAGATCTATACCTATGATTTTTTTTGACATAATTTTCTCCGAGTAAAGTTGGGTTATATTAAACTATTTATTTTCAAAAAACTATTGATTTTACTGCCATTATGTGTAAAATCAGCCTAATTCTATACTGTAAGTAATTTTAGTCCATCACTGTAGATGTGTCAAGAAATTCTTAAGATTATCTTAGTCGTAACCACTCACATTTATATGTTTCTATACTTTACTAACTACTGGATGGGAGTGCCCGTCGTGTAATGAAAAATTATGTCAAAAAGTTCCTATTTGCTTTTCAATGTCGCTGCGAAAAACGCTGAGTTTACACTCCGTCGGCCACTACCAGCCGTTTACGATGGGGCTTGGGAGAGTGGGGAGCCTAATAGAAAGCGGTTTAGTGGGTGTAGCAGGTAGTGTTTAGTGGGGGGCTTGGGAGTGTATTAGAAAGTGTTTTTGAAGGGCTGGGAGTGTTGACTACGTGTTTTAGGGTATTAACGAAAGCTGTGGTTTGGGATGTTGAAACGAAAGCTGAATGAGGAATGCTGAATGAGGAAGATGAGGGGGATGGGAATAAGAAAACTTGTTGGAATTACACTATTTTAATTTTTGATGAACTAAAGTTTAAAAACGTTGAAAGAAGGGCGTTTAACTACGGCCCTTCGCCTGTGTTTTAAAGGGGCTGCGGGCCGTAGTTAAACTTTAGTCTAAATTAAAACTACAAACTCTTTATAACTAACTACACAGTCTTAACTATTAATTATCGGTATTAACAAACTACCTAACCCTAACACTTCTTACACCTATGTACACCTATACCCACACACGTACCTACGTAACACGTACACGAATAATCAACAATTAATAATAACGTATGCGTATGCGTATGTGATTAAACCAAAAAGGGGGACACGCAGCTCTTGGATGTGTGCGTATGTGATTAGAAAAAGAAACCAATAAACGTTTTACCGTTAGATTAACCAAAGTTAACCAATAAACGTTTTTTATCTCTGAATAATTTATTTTTATCTAAAAATTTTTAAGCTTGGTTTTAATTTTAAATAAATGGTTATGAAAAACGAATTAAAGCCCAAAAAAAGGGAAGTCTGGGGCCGCTTGCGCTTACGGCCTCAACTTCTTTGCAATATTTATGATGAGATATTTTTTATTCCGTATCACTAACTTTAATATCTATATTATATTCTTCTTTAGTCAGACTATATAATTCTTCTAACTCCTCTTGACTGACATTCTTAGGACATGTTATAGAAATAGTTTCTAGCTTGCGGCATTCGGAGATAAATTTCTTGAGTCCTTCTATCGTTACCCTAGGATCAATGCTTAGATCTAACCCTACTAAATTGCGATATGTCTTCGCTATCAATACCAGATCAGAGTCTGTTGCTCTAGGTTTGTAGATGTGGTTTACATCATTAGGTGCCATATGTTGTTCTGTTGTTAGCTCTTCGTTATAAACAGGTTTTAAGCTTCCAAGTGTATTTAAAGCTAGTAGTCCTGTTGCTAATGTTAATAGTTTGATGTTTTTGTTCATGATAAAGACCTTCTATGTGTAATTGTGTTTATAATTAATCGTGATACTTTATTGTTACCAATGGATATTTATTTTTTTATTTTTTGAAAAAGCATAGCGTTGTAAGTTGACTAAGTTGTGTTCTCTAATGTTTTCACAAAACCATCCAAGCTTTATTTCTTCAAGGTTTTGGCAGTTATCTATCAAATATTCGAGGTTTTCTTTTGTTATAGGAGAATGATTCTTGAAACCTATAGATTTTAGGTTTGGGTATTGGGCTATTATGGTACTTAGATCTTCTTTCGTATCGGGTGATAAGCTTATATGTGTACGAAAACTTTTGAATCTAATATCAGGGAAGTCATTTAGATGTCTCTTTGCTTCAGCCGTTATATCAGCGTTCTTACTAAGGCTTATCTTTTCGAGCTTTGGGTGATCTTGAAGGATTTTCTTTAATACTTCAAGTGTCAGGATTCTATCTCTTATATGATAATGGCGAACTTTTGTAGGATTGCTAAGTGAATATTCAATGTCTTCCATGGTAAAGGCAGCAAAATCTTGATCAAGGCCATATCCTTCTAGTCTTTCTTCCATGGCACTTATATTAGAAAGCGAAATAAGAAGTAAGAGGCTTGCTGGTTTGATTGTACTTGTAACTTTGTTCATGATAAAAGACCTTCATATTTAATGGGATTTAGTGATGTGTTATTTTAATATTAGGATGAATTGTTTTTAGTTTTTCAATTTGCTCATTCTCTAAACTTGGCGTAATTAAATGTTGTAGATTGGTGAATATTTTAAAAATATGTTTGGCCCCATACATTGATATTTTTGCGCCGCCTAAGTGTAAAATTCTTAAGTTATGACACCTATTGGCAATAAAGGCCAACCCCTTGTATGTTAATTTAGACCCTGATCCAAGATATAAAACTTCTAGGTTTGTTGGTAAATTACTGAATCCATCGTTTGTTATATTTGATTTAGCCCCGAGGTATAAAGTTAATAAAGAATTCGGTAGAAATATTAATCCATTATTCGTAACCTTGGAAACATCTCCAAGATGTAGTAGCTCTAGTAATGGCGGTAGATCTTGCAACCCATCGTCTGAAATCTTAGAACGTTCACCAAGGTATAAATTTTTTAGACCAATCGCTAGATGTTTTAACCCGTCGTTTGTAATGGAAGAATATTTGCCAAAGGCCAAACTTTGTAGATTCGGGCATTTTTGAGTAATGGTTCCTAGGTCATAGTCTTGAATTGTAGAGCTCTGTGCAAAATTTAAGTCTTGTAGATTGGGGTAGTCTTCTTCTACTAGCGGTAAAGACAAAATAGGTAGATATTGCTTTTCGACTCCAGAACACATACCTAAATCTAAAGTATGAATTAACTGCGGTAGGTGAAACTTTAAGAAATAGTTTTGTACCCTTGTATTACTTCCAAGATGTAACGTCATTAAATGAGGACATCTTTTTGCTAATAAATTTAACCCAGTATGTGTTATTTGGTGTCCATGTCCTAAGTCTAAAAACTCTAGACACCTAGGTAAGAATGAAACAAAGTCGTCTGTTAGTTCAGAGTTAGCGGGAAGCTTAATAGCCCTTACATTAGGAAAAGCTTTTATGAACTTTGCTAGTACTTCGTTAGTCATTTCTATTTGTGGGTATTTCCTTAGATCTAATGTATGAAGGCCAGAGTTTTGATGAATTAGATTATTCCAGCTTCGGCAAACCCTTGCACAACTAGAGAAATCTTTTTGATTGTCAATGTTAGAAAAGACTTCTCGAAGCATATCGTCACAGAGCCTAGGTTTAAGGCTGAGTTGTTCCATGTTTTCTGTTAGGTCTTCCATGGCGTTTATACTAAAAAGAGAGGTAAAAAGTAACAGGCTTGCTAATTTGATAGTGCTTTTAATTTTGTTCATGATAAAGACCTTCTAAGTGATAAATTCTAAAAACATAACTGGATTTAGAAGTATAAAGAGAATTATTTATTTTTCAATAAAAAAAGGGCCGGCGTTTACCGACCCTAGGTGTAAAAGTTTGTATTGTTTGTTGTATAAGCTTTTACCAGTTTCTTTGTGTCTGTTTCAAAAATAAAAGCTTCTTACTTATATCCCTCATTTCCCTCTGTATTTTAGCAAGTTTTCTAACATGAGCTACTTTTAAAAGAACTAACTCTTTCTTTAAAACTTTTGTTTTGGCATCAAGTTTATTACGTAATACTCTAATTTTAGCTTTTCGTTCTCTTCTTAATTTTTCAATATCAGATGTAATCTTTTTGATATCTTTGTCTTGTTCTATCTTATTAAGTATGCCGCCTTTTTCCTTTTTATAATCAAATTTGAGCTTAAAGTTTTCTACGGTTTTAGCCTCAATTTTTTTATTAAGATCGTTTATTCTAGTATCAATTTTTTTTAGATCTTCTATTGTTCTTTTTACGTTATCGTTAGCCTTAGAAGAGTTATTTCCTCCAAACCTATCTAACTGTCTTTTAGCTTTAGATCTTTGTTGTATTGCAAATTCTTTGCTCTTTTTTAATTTGTTTAATTCTTTTGTTAACTTAGCTTCGTTGTCTTTACTTTCTTTCTTTTCTTTAGCGAGCTCTTGCTTTAAGCCTTTAGTCTTAGCCTTCTTGAACATTTCGTCTCTAAGCTTGCTAATCCTGTCACCATACTCTTGCTTAGTTTCGTTGATCTTTACTTGAATTTCTTTTAAGTCAGGGTTGTTTTTGAGCTTTTCTAGAATCTTGTATTTTTGATCTTGATATTCATCTTTTGCTTTATAATATTCCATTTTTTTATTTGCGAGCTGTTCCTGTAAGTTTTCTACCTTATCCCCAGAAGAATTTGTGATCTTTTTGTTTGCTTTAGGCTGTATTTTCATGTCTTTACCAAATGCTGGCGTAGCAAGCGATGCTAAAATAAGTAATAAACATATCTTTTTCATAACGTCCCCTTTCCAATTAAAAAAATTAAATAACTTCATCTATTAGAAGTATATAGAATTGTATATATAATTTGCAATAAGAAATTATTTTATTAAAAAAAGATGTAGAATAAAAGGGAAATGGATATATAAAGAGCTAGATAAGCTGGCTTTATGCGGAAATTAGGCCTAATCTTCCATATAAAGTAAGCATTTGTAGATATCACTGTGAAACTGACCAACTTAATAAGCGCTAAGCTTAAAAGTGTTATTAATGGTGATGTTAAACTTTTAGATATTATAAGTGTATAAAAAAGACCAAATTCAAACAGTTTGAATATGAATAACCGTGAAGCTCTCTCTTCTATTATATAAAACTGTTCATAAGCTAAGAAAAAGTATTCCAGAGAAGCTACAAACAAGAAGACCAACGTTTGTGTGACGGTAGAGGTAGGTATAAAGTAAAAGCCTTTTAAGTTGATTAAAGTTTTGTAGTTAATTATCAAAAATATAATTATAGGATAAATAATAATATTTAAGCTCCTACTAAGCATGTTAAAGGCTTGTCGCTTTATGCTTAGTGAAGCATCTTTTATTTTAGCTAGTAATGCACTTCCTGAAAAAACAACAGTAACCTTCATAATAGCCTTTATAGACTCTGCTATATGATTAGCTAGATTAAAGATTCCTGCTTGCCCTAGGCCAAAACTAGATGCAAAAAATGGGGTTAAAAAATTACCTGTGAAAAAGTTTTTACTTACCTGAATAGAGTAATTAAAAAATCGTGTTTTTATAATTCTTACAAACAAGTTATTTGAATATGATAATGGTTTGTTAGGCAAAGTTTTATAAAATTTTAATATATAAAAACTAAAAATAGTCACACCTATAACTGTGTCTATTAGGTAGGGTATAAAGACCAGGTTTTGGGTCATTTTAAAGCCCATAAAAAGATATGGAACCCATACAAGAGAGAGATATAGGGTTACCAAAATAGTTTCAGTTATAACCGTCTTTTTACTCATAAATATTGTATGCAAAAAACGTCTAAAAAAGATTCTTATGCTTTCAGACAATATAATTAATGGGATTATAAATAAAAATGGATTTTGTATTTGGTAAAAGAAACTTTTTGAATAAAAAAAAGTAGCAATTAAAGATGCGCAAGAAACTATTAATATTTGTGGTAATAAACATAGTTCCAAAAATATTTTCTTAAAGTTTCTTTTGCTTTCTAGGAAATTATTTAAAAACGGTGCCAAGCTATTGTTTAGCCCCAGTTCTGCTATGTAAACGGTTAGGTATATAATAGAGAATATACTGCCTTGTAGACCATAAGCAGATGAATGCATGACCTTTAATAAACATATTTGGTGTAAAATCTTGAGACTCTCATAGATGCTACAACCAAATATATTCCAGGCAAAACTAGACTTAAAATTTGTTTTTAAATTTGTTTGATACTTATCGAAATTCATAATAACTAGTATACCCAGGGAATAGGTATAAGTAAAAATTGTTAAGATTAATATTTAGCATTATTGACAAATAGTACATGTATTTTGTAATTATGGTTATAGTATGAGTTGGTATGGGGATATATTTTTGAGGGGGAATTATGAAGTTTATAAAAACTATATTAATAGTTCTTTTGATATCTAATGTGAGCTTGATTGCAGGGCAAGTAATTACTGAGGTGCAAGATCGAAGTTTATATGAGTTAAATGTTGGACAGTTTACTGACGTACAGCTTTTAACTAAGTTTTTGAGTTTGATGAAAAATCTTGAAAATAAAGATATTAAAAATATACAAGAGATGCAAAGTTCTGTAAAAATTTTTTATACTAATTTAAACCAATTTCCTGATGAGATTCTTTTGGAGATATTCTCTCATTTACCAACAGAACTCGACACTTATGGTTTTAAGGTTTTTCAGGAGGTTTGTAAGCGTTGGCAATCTTTAGCTGCGCGTAGAGTGACAAGTGTGAGCTTTTATACTCATTATTATCAAAGACTTTATAAAATTACAGATGTAGATCTTTTATGGATTTCACAACATTGTCCTTTTCTTGAGAAACTAAGTATTGGGAGCAATCAAGAGATAACAGATAAAGGTTTAACGCATATTTCTTTAGGTTGTCCTAATCTTAGATCTTTACATGTTTTCTGTTGTACAAAAATAAGTGATCAGGGAATAAAGCATATTTCTTTAGGTTGTCCAAAATTACAGGAGTTAAGTCTTTCAGGATGTGGCATAACTAATGAAAGTTTACGCTATCTTTCTCAAAACTGTAATGATTTACGAAACCTAAATTTTTGTAACTTTTGTGTTTATCCATGTGCAATGCTAAGAATAAATGATGAGGGAATAAAATATTTATCACAAGGTTGTCATCTTTTACAAAAATTGGATTTACAACATTGTTATGTGACGGATGCAGGTTTAAGATATTTAGCATCCGGATGTAAATTTTTAGAGTATATAGATTTGCGTCCAAGTTATTCTCATGGTTATGTAACGGGTGCTGGAATTTCAGATCTTAGGCAAAGTTGTCCCTGCTTAACAACGGTACTGACAAATTATTAAAATAGAAATATTTTTTTATATAAATACTGATTGTAATTGTTGCCAAAAACAAAAGGAAATAATTATACAAGACTTTTGTCTTGGGAGTATTGAAAACTTTGCTTAAAATCGATTTTCGTTTGACATGGTTTTTTGATGCGTCTGGCAGAGGTTTTTGAGCGTGCAAAAAAAAATATATTTAAACTCTTTATATTGGTCACCCAATTCCATTATTATAAGGATGATAAAGCTGGGAATGAATTGGGGGGCGACATAGAAAATGGTCTACAAATATTGTAGACCATTTTTTTATGCACCTAAAACTTGTTGTTTGTATATTTCTACTTTTTTTTGTAAATCATAGATATCTGCGCTAATAAGTGTTTCAAGGTTTTTCTTTTTTGCTTCTTTTTCTATGTCTTCTAGTTTGAAAAGTATTTCTTCAAAGAGTGCGTTGTCGCCTTCTTTTCGAGAGTCAAGAAGATAACACAGGAGCTCTATTTCGGTATTAAACTTTTCTGCTTCACTTAGCTTTTGTTCACTTGTTTGGTTGGTTTCTTTTGATGTAACATAGGCAACTATTTTATCTTTGGTAAAAACCTTTTTTGGGGTATTGTTTTTTTCTGCAAGTGTTTTGAAGGTTACTATTAATGCTAAAACCAGGAGTAATTTTAATGTGATTTCTTTTACGGGAAAATCTCTTAAAAAGAGCATGTGATCCCTTTCTTTTATGATTTTGAAATAACAGTATTACTATTTATTTTAATACTATTATTAAAATGACGCAAACGCTAATGTGGGGTAAGCAAAAATAATAAAACCTGCAAATGTGAAGAAAAAGACCTGTTATTGATGTTAGGTTGAGTAGGTAGTGGTTTTTCTGTTACCCTACCTATAAGGGGTTGTCAAAAAAGAGGTTATTTTGTTGTGGTTGTGGGTTTGAAGAATTAGGGATCACGAGTATCCTTATAAGTCTCATGAACAGAGGCTGTGGAGGTGGTAAATTTAAAGGAAGTGTTATGTTCGATCTTGAAGACAAAGTGGTTTATCCCGGTCATGGAGTAGCACTGATTAGTGAGCTAATAGATAAGAGTGTAGCAGGAACTACTCTGAAATTTTTTAAATTAAAATTCTTATATAAAGATATGACAATTTTAGTTCCTATGAATAATTTGGAAAATTTGGGTATTCGTTTTTTAAGTGAAGAAAAGGTTATAGAGCTGGCAATAAAAGATCTTTATAATGTGCCTAAAAAAACTTTGCGTTTTTTAGATTTTACTCCTAGCGGATGGAATAAACGTAATAAGGAGTACCAACTTAAAATACAGCAGGGCAAACTACTTGATATAATACAAATTTATAAAGACCTAATGTATATTGCTCAACAAAAAGATTTGTCGTTTGGAGAAAAAAATCTTTTACTGAAAGTTGAGGAACTTTTAGTTCAAGAAGTTCAAGCGATAACAAAAAAGGAACGTGAAATAATTGTAAATGATTTGCAAGCAGCTTTTAAGCAATATTTTATCCAAGATGCAGATCACGTACAAAATGTTTCATCATCTGCTGCATAACAATAAATGATTATTAATACAATAAATAAATATCCATTTCTACTGATAATTTTAGGCCCTACAGGGTGTGGTAAAACTGCTTTATCCAATATAGTTTCTCAAAAAAATTCATCGCAGATTATCAATGCTGATGTAGGGCAATTCTATAAACCATTATCAATTGGGACAGCCAAGCCCGATTTAAAAAATCAAAAAGTAAAACACAATTTGTTTGATCTTTGTGATAGTCCAGAAGATTTAAGTGTTTTTGAGTATGACAAATTGGTTACTCAGAAAGTTAATTCAATTTATTCAAAACAAGAATTACCTATTTTAGTCGGCGGTTCTTTGTTCTATATAAAATCCTTGTTTTTTTCCTTAAGAGAGTTACAAAAAAAAGAGTCCGTAGAAAAAATAGACCTTGATAATCTTGGACAAGATGATTTATGGAATCTTCTAAATAAAATTGATAAAAAAAGAGCACAAGATTTACATCCAAATGACATTTATAGAGTCAAAAGGGCTTTGGATATATGGAAGAAAACAGGTGAAAAACCATCAGAATATAATCCTATTTTTAATCCTAAATTTAATTCGCTTTTTGTTTTTATAGATTTGCCTAAAACAGAATTAGATTTGAGGATAAATCAAAGAACTGAATTTATGATAAAGCAAGAAGGCTGGATACAAGAAGCAGAACGGTTTTTTGGAACTCCTTGGCAAGATTTTATTATAAAAAAAGGTTTAATAGGTTATCCTGAAATTTTTAAATGGATAGAAGAAGGTAAAAAGGAGGAGAATGTTAAGGAGCTTATAGACGTAATACAGCTTAAGACTCGGCAGTATGCTAAAAAACAAATAAAATTTTGGAATAGTTTTAAAAAAAAATTAGAAGAAGGCTCAAATAAAAATAAAAACTTTATTTGTTCCATAATAACAGTAGATAATGCGGGCCAAAAAGCCTATTTTAAAATGGAAAAGACTCTACAACAGCTTCTTGTTTTGCAAAAATAATTCATAAATATTTGTTGCAGATAATTGTTCTGTTGGATACACTTTTTAACAATGTTGTTAATATTCGTATGATTTAGAAGAAAGGTTTTTAGATGATTTATGTATTCAGAAAAGAAATGAAGAAATGGCACTCAGTTTTGTGGGTAGTATTAGCATCTATAGCAATAACTGCAGGTGTTGGAATGTTTACTAGTCGTAAAGATCCGGCAGATATTCCTGTTATAATAGTTAATGGGAAAAATATTTTGATGAAAGAGTATCGTCAGGCCTTGAGTGAAGTTAATATGCAAATAGATATGTATAAAGCTTATGCAAAAATGTATGGTATTCCTGTTGATATGTTTTTGGGAATGTCAGGTCTAAATAATCCAACTCAAGCTGCTTTTGATCAGTCTGTTAGAGATGCGCTACTTGATCAAGCTAAAAATAAATTTAATGTGCAACTTGATTCTGACTATTTTGAAGAAGAATTAGCAAAATCACTTCCTGCGCAAGTTAAAAATCAGCAAGGTGATCTTGATATGCAGGCTTATAAGTTTTATTTAAATCGTCTTGGAACGAACATTACAGACTTTGAAAAGAGTACTGAAGATGCAATGGAACGAGCATTATTTCAAGCCTTTATAAAAGAATCTAGTTATGTTCCTCTAAGTAAGTTAAGAAGTTTATTTATAGATAAAACTCTTAATAAAAAGTTTGCGATTTTGGAGTTTCCCTTTGATAGCTTTTTAAAAAATACAAAAGCCAAAACTCCAAGCAAAGAAGTTCTGAATAAATTCTTTGAGGATCATAAAGAAAAATATCGTGTGCCAGAAAAACGTAAAGTAGCTTATTGGATGATTTCTCCTGAAAAGTATGCTGAAAAAATAATTATTGATGATGAAGTCATAGAGTCTTTTTACGATAGAAACAAGAGTTCTTTATTTAGAATCGCACCAAAAGTAAAGGTTAGACGCATACAATTAAAGGCTAATAAGGATGCTGATGCTAAGGAACTTGAAAAAACTCTTGATAATGCAAGAGTTTTACATAAGAAAGCAATTCAAAAGCCAGAAGATTTTACTGGTGTTGCAAAAACAGAAGTGATCGACTTTTTTGATAAAGGTACTTATGCTCCTGAATTTGAAGCTGCGGCCTTTAGGTTGCAATCAAAGAATGATATTTCGGACATAGTAAAGACTAAAGATGGGTACGAGATTATTCAGTTGATTGAGCGTAAAGCAGCCAGCGAAAAACCTCTGGATTCAGTTAGAAACGAAATAGTAAAGACTATAAAAGCCCGAAAAGCTTTGGTTGGACTTAAGAGCGAGTTGGAAAAAGTGTTGTATGAGTCTAAAAAAGACAAAAATGCTTTAAATGAGTTTGTTAAGAAAAACTCTCTTAAAGCAGAACAAACAGGGCTTTTAGTTAAGCAAGATGCAGTTGGAGCTAAATTAGAGAATGTTTTAGCTGAAAAAGCTTTTACTGCAGG
>CAYVQB010000002.1:30643-36216 GCA_964453985.1 uncultured Pseudomonadota bacterium | reverse complement strand
AGATGAAAAAACAGAGCTGAATAATCAATATTTGGAAAGCTTTATTGCATCTTTGTGGAGAAATGCTAAAATAGAAAAAGTAGAAAAAATGCTGAATGTGAACACTAAATAGCAACATCGTGAAAGATTTTTTTTATGACACAGAAGGAAAAAGTTACTGCGGATAAGGTGCTAGTAGCTAAGAAATTAGCTTTGGACGCCGCTTTTGCACAAATAGATAAACAATTTGGTCGTGGATCCGTTATGTTACTGGGCCAAAAAAGCTCAGATATGATTGATACTGTTTCTACGGGATCATTATTATTGGATCAGGCCTTAGGAGTAGGCGGTTTACCTAGAGGTAGGGTTATAGAGGTATATGGCCCAGAAGCCTCAGGGAAGACAACTTTGACATTACATGCTATAGCGCAAGCACAAGCTAAGGGTGGCACATGTGCTTTTATTGATGCAGAACATGCCTTAGATCCTGTTTATGCTTCAAGAATTGGCATAAATATTAATGAACTGATTATTTCTCAGCCCGATTATGGTGAACAGGCTTTAGATATTGCAGAAATGCTTATTCGTTCGGGAGCTGTTGATTTATTGGTTATAGATTCTGTTGCAGCGTTAGTGCCTAAAGCAGAACTTGAAGGTGATATGGGTGATGTGCACGTAGGTCTACATGCACGCCTAATGTCCCAGGCTTTAAGGAAGCTGACCCCTATTGTACATAAGTCTAAAACTGTTTTAATATTTATAAATCAGATAAGACATAAGATAGGTGGCTTACCTTTTGCCAATAAAGAGACAACAACTGGTGGTAATGCACTAAAGTTTTATGCTTCTTTACGTTTGGACGTAAGAAGAATAGCAACCCTTAAAAAGGACGATAAGCCTTTTGGTAATAAGGTGTTGGTAAAAGTAGCAAAAAATAAAGTAGCTCCTCCTTTTAGGAGAGTTGAAATTAATATTATCTTTGGGCAAGGAATCTCTAGGGAACTTGAGTTGTTGGATATGGCTCTTACATATGGTATTATAAAGCAGTCCGGTTCTTGGTTTACCATAGAGGGAAAGAACTTTGCTCAGGGTAGGGATAACGTTTTAATTAAGCTTAAAGCTGATCAGGAGCTTTGTAGCAAAATTCTTGGTGAAATTAATGAAAAAATACAAACAGATCCGAATTGAGGAATAAAGGATAGTGAGTAAATTTAGAGATAATAGGAAACCACCTACAAGCGATCATTTCGTTAATGAGCGTATTAAGTATCTTAAAATACAAGTTATAGACCACCATGGTGAAAACTTGGGAGTTCTTTCAAAGAAAGATGCTTTGGCTGTTGCCAGGGATGCGGGCTTAGATCTTGTACAGGTTGGGCAGGATGAAAAAACTGGTACAGGTACTGCTAAAGTTATGGACTTTGGGAAGTTTTTGTATACCAAGAAGAAACAGCTTAATGAATCTAAGAAGAACCAAAAGATAGTACAAATTAAAGAAATTAAACTGCGTCCCAATATTGGGGATCAGGATTATAAAACAAAACTTAACCACGCAATAGAGTTTTTAGAAGAAGGTAAGAAGGTTAAGTTTACATTGCAATTTAGAGGTCGCCAATTTATTATGATGAATGAGTTGGGACAGAATTTTTTTAGTAAGATTCATAAAGACTTACTAGAAAGAGATCTGGGGACACTAATAGAAGAAAAAGAGCAAAGAGGAAGACCTTTTTGGTCTAAAATTTATTCATTAAAAGACAAATAAATACTTAAAGGATATAAACATGCCTAAAATGAAATCACATAGCGCAAGTAAAAAACGTTTTAAAAAAAATAGTGCTGGAAAAATCAAACGAGCTAAAGCCTATAATAGACATCATGCATGGGCAAAGAGCACCAAGCAAGGTCGCCAACTTAGAGGTACTAGCTATTTATCTAGCGCTGATGAAAAAAAGATTGCAACATTGTTGCCATATTAATAATATTATTTTTGAATTTAACTATTAAATAAACGAAAGCTAAACATGAGTAGAGTTAAACGGGGAACGGTAACAAAAAAAAGGCATAAAAGACTTTTAAAACAAACAAAAGGGTTCTGGGGACAGCGTAAGAATGTTTTTAAAAGAGCAAAAGAAACTCTTTTAAGAGCAATGGAGTTTGCTTTTATTGGTCGTAAACTAAGAAAAAGAGACTTTAGGTCTTTATTTATTACAAGAGTTAGCGCAGCTTGTAAGGCTAACGGTACTAGTTACAGTAAGTTTATGTATGCCCTAAAAGAACTTAATATTAAGCTTAATAGAAAAATGCTTAGCCAACTAGCTATTTTTGAACCAAAAGCTTTTGTTCAATTAGTTAACATGGCCAAAAAATAAATTTTATTGAAAACAACCCCTACTATGATTAATATCAAATAGGCTTATGGTATTATTTGCAGCAGGGGTTGAATATAAAATTTATTTTGTGCGAAAAAAAGAGGGAATAGCAATGAAGCAGCTAAAGGAACTCGAAGAGAAAATTGTTCGAATAATTCAACAAACTAAAGACTTAAGATCCAGAAACGAGAATTTAAGTTTAGAGAATAAAGAGTTAAAAGAAAAATACGAAAAGATGCAATTCTCCCTGTCTCAGGAAAGCAATAATATTAAAGATATTCAGACGGAGAAAGATACAATAAAAAATTCTATAGAAGAATTGCTTAGTACTATTGGATCTTTGGAAGAATCGTGCAACAAATCAACTAATTAGCAGTGGTTTTTTATGAATAAAGAAAATATAAAAGAAGTGGAAATTTCTATTTGTGGAAAAACTTTTTCTATTAATACCGATGAAAAAGAGGAAACTCTTACTCAGGCTGCTAAGATTGTCGATTCTTTGGTAACGAGCATTTCAGGAAGAATATCTCTTGATTCGAAAGATACTAAGATAGCGATCCTAGTTGCTTTGCAGTTAGCTACAGATTTAACTAAAAAACAGGAAGTACTAAATTCCTTTAAGTCTGAGTCTAAAGAATTAGTTGATTTATTAACTGCTTAAACAAGTGATTTTCTTTTAATTTAACAGTTGTTTTTCCTCTTCCCTTAATTTTACGCACGCAAAATTAACATTAGCAAACATTGTATTTTTATTGAATAATAGAAAAATAGGGTTAGCTGTAATAATAAAAAGCTAGCCTAGGGAAGAAAAATGTTAGAAATTATAAGTTTAAGTTTCATTATCGGTGTGATTACGGGTATATCCGTAATCTTTATCTATTTTAAATCTAAAAAAGAGCAGCTTTATCAAGCAAAACTTACCGTTCAAAAAATGGTTAAACGAAGTAAAGAAGATATTGAACGGGAACGCAGAGATTCTTTATCCAATTTAAAAAATGAACTGTATAAGAAACGCAGTGATTTTGATTTAGAAACTAAGAAGTCTAGAATTGAGCAACAGAGATTGCAACATAAATTTCAGAAAAAAGAAGATACTTTAGAGCATAGAGAAGTTTTGCTGGATGATCTTCGCAGAGAGCTACAGCAAAAGGAACGTGATTTATCAAGACGTTTAGATACTTTGAGTGCTGATGAAATTAAATTAAAAAAAATATATGATGACCTTGTAACAAAGCTAGAACGTCTTAGTGGTATAAAAAGTGATGAAGCCAAAAGAATTCTTTTTGAGTCACTAGAAAAAGAAGTTGTTCTTGATAACCAGCAGTGGTTGGCTAAGGTAGAAGAAGAAGCAAAGGTTAATGCTAAAGAAAAAGTTACAAATATACTTGCTACCAATATGCAAAGATATTTATCAGAGCAGGTAACATTGCATTCTTCAAGTATTATTCATCTTCCTAATGAAGAGATGAAGGGGCGTATTATTGGTAAAGAAGGTAGGAATATCAAAGCGCTTGAAATGGCTACAGGAATGGAATTTGTTATCGGTGATACTCCTGAAGTTATTACTATCTCAGGTTTTAACCCTATCAGAAGAGAGATTGCAAAACGTGCCCTTAATAAATTAATACAAGATGGTAGAATTAATCCAACGCGCATAGAAGAGGTTGTTGCTGCTTGTCAGGAAGAACTTGATGCTAGCATTGAAGAGATTGGGCAACAAGCGGTCATTGAATTCGGGTTTAGGGGTATAAATCCTGAGCTTGTAAAATTATTAGGAAAATTACATTTTAGAACTAGTTTTACACAAAACAATCTTGTTCACAGTAAAGAAGTTGCTTATTTTTCTAGGATGATTGCTGCAGAGTTGGGCCTTGATGAAAATCTGGCTGCTAGATGTGGTTTATTGCATGATATAGGTAAATCTGTTTCTGCAGAAGTTGAAGGGCCTCACGCTACGGTTGGTGCTGATCTAGCTAAGAAATATGGAGAAGATCCTATTGTTGTGAATGCAATTGCTAGTCACCACGAAGAAGTTCCAGCTAAGAGCATTTATGGTTTAATTACGCATATAGCCGATGCTATTTCTGCTTCCCGACCAGGTGCACGAAGAGAAACCCTCTCAACATATATAAAGAGACTTGAACAATTGGAAGACATCTCAAATTCTTTTGAGGGTGTTAAAAAGGCCTATGCATTACAGGCTGGTAGAGAGATTAGGGTTATTGTTGATGAAGTTTCCCTTAATGACCAAAAGTCCGCCATGTTAGCCCGTGAGATAGCCAAAAAAATAGAATCAGAGGTTAACTTCCCGGGTCAAATAAAGGTGAATGTAATAAGAGAAACGAGAATTACTGAATTTGCTAAATAAAGGCTATAAGAATGGATAAAACCTTACGTTTTTTGTTTGTAGGTGATGTTGTTGGTGAGGCTGGTTTGAATGTTTTTCAAAAGCTTGTGCCAAAACTCAAAGAACAATATAAGATTGACGCTATAATTGTAAATGGCGAAAATGCTGCTAAAAACGGTAAGGGGCTAACTGCCAAGATTATGGAATTTTTTAAACATAATGGTGTTAGCGTTGTCACTTCTGGTAACCATATTTGGCAACAGAAAGAGTTCTATAGTTATTTAAATAGTAATGATGATGTTATAAGGCCTGCAAATTATCCACCAGGATGCCCAGGAAGAGGGTATACTTTCTTTGAAGTTGGTGGGCGCACTGTTGCCATAGTTAATTTGCAGGGTCGAGTTTTTATGCATGAAAATTTAGATTGTCCATTCAGAAATATTGATTCTATTTTGCCTTTTTTGCAATCTAAGACAAACTTGATTTTCATAGATTTTCATGCAGAAGCCACATCTGAGAAAGAGGCATTTGGTTTTTATCTTGATGGCAGAGTTTCTGGTTTGTTAGGTACACATACTCATGTACAAACAGCTGATAATAGAGTTTTGCCCCAGGGTACGGCATTTATCTCAGACCTAGGTTTTTGTGGCGCTCAAAATGCAATCCTGGGAACAGAAAAAGAAATCGTGATTGGGCGATTTTTAACACAAATGCCTGCACGCTTTGCCGTGGAAAAAGAAGCGCCCTTTGTTTTCAATGGTGCCTGGGTAGAAGTTGATGCAGATACAGGGAGAAGCATTAAGATAGAACGGATAAATATTACCGTCGAATAACGTAATTTTAATGTTAACTTTATATCTTTTGTCTCGATTTTATAA
>CAYVQB010000002.1:0-30543 GCA_964453985.1 uncultured Pseudomonadota bacterium | reverse complement strand
ATTTTTTCCTTATCTTTATTAGCCTTATATATACCAATAGTTTTTGTATGGGCTCCACAGAGCTATAGAATAGGTAAAGAATTTATTGTAAGTCTAGCTCAAAAGCAATTTCATCAATTAGAGCCAAATAAATTTCATGATATGTTCTCCCGGTTTTGTATTTATTTTCAAGAAAAAGAAAATCTAAATAAAAAACTAGTGTTAAAAAAAATATTCTTAAACCTTCAAGAAAAGGATGGTTCAAGATATATAGTAAACGCCCAAAAAGGCTTTTTTGTAAAAGATTATTTATTATTACAAGACGGCGTTATACAAAATCTTAATTCAAATAAGTTTTATGCCGCACAATTTAAAGAGACGAAAATAAACATAAAGCAGTTTCTTGATGACTCTGTTAAAAATGTAGCACCTGTACAGTTAAAATTCATGTCTTTAGCACAACTTAAAAATTTAAAAGATAATAAGTCAGAAGCCAATATAGAGTATCATAAAAGAATGATACAGGTTTTGTGGCAATTGTTGTTCCCATTTTTTGCTTTATTTGGGATGATGATTTTTGCTAGAAAGAAAAGTAATCTTCTTGTTAATATTTTTATTTCCGGTTTTATTTTCTTATTTTCTTATGTCTGTACGAGTGTTGCTCAAGCTTGGCATAGCTATTTTATTATTTCTATGTCTTTACTTTATTTTCCTGTTCTTTTTATTGCATTTGTACTATTCTTTTTTTACCGAAAAAAATTCTAACGTTATATCGTTTCTTGATTTTATTAATCTAAAAAAAATAGACTTTCGAGTAGCAAATTACACAAAATTTTAATCTAGAAGGATTGTTATGTTTTGTATTACTCGGAAAAATATATCTTTATTTTTTTTATTATTATCTTTTGTTTCTTTCTCGTTACAGGCAAAATTGGTTAGTGATATTGCTGATAAGAAAATGCTAAAAATGGACAAGGCTGCTATTGCAAAATTAACTGATGAAGAGCTTAATGCAATGGGTATAAGTAAAGAAGAGCTTTTTGCTATGTCTCAAGAACCGGCACTTTCTGTTACAAAAGGAGATCTTACTGTTTCTGTTGGCGGTAATGTAAATTTAGAATATGACTTTTATAATAATATGTTTCTTTTGAATAAAAACTTGCCTGACCAAGAGGGTTTTTTTAAGGAAGTTATAGAGTTAAGTTTTGATTTAATTTATGGAGAAGAAAAATTTGGCCATAGGGCATTTCAGTTATTTTTTGAACTACAAAGTAAAAATAAATGGGGATTTGAAGGATCATATAAAAACACTAATGCTAGTGAGATAAATATTCCTGTTTCTAATGGGTCTTCAAATCCAGACAAAATATCATTAGGTTATCACGATCATAGACCATCACGCCCATATCCATGGTTTAAAGATGCTTGGATGCAGTTTACTTTTAATTCTATTTTTAATATTAAAGATAATGATAAACTGCAGTTTTTTAAAATGGGCTGGTTTCCCTACCATTTGAGTAATGGTATAGCTTTAGGTGATGCTTATAATCTTTCTTTTGAGTATCTGGCCCGTTTCATGTATGGCGAGAATGCATCTGCTCCAGGTATTAATCTTTATGGTCAAATAATAAAAGATAGACTTTCCTATAACTTATATTATGCAAAGTTTGAAGATAAAAGTGTTACTCTAGATTCTACATATAATAATTATAAAGAGAACCTTATTGGTCGTTCTGCCAATCCTTGGAGGGGTGTTGGTAAAGACGATGAACTTTGGTCTGCTAGTATAACTTGGAATATTCTTGATAGCCAAAAAAATGGTAAATTAATTTTTAACCCATACATATTATACAATGAAGCTTCAGATCAATATTTAGAGCAACCTGATGATTGCAGGTTTGGCTTAGGTACTTATGGTATGACTCTTGATTATACCAAAGGTAGGGTTAACTTTGGAGGTGAGGTTGATTTTAACTTTGGGCAAGAGAAGGCTTATGCTCTAGACCGGAATAAAGTAAAGCTTACGCGTGATGCTGATACAGGCTACTTGAAAGAAGTTTATAGTGATGTTTATCTATGGAATGGTGGTGAACCACCGTCAGTTAATGCTCCTGTAACTACTGATGTAAAAGAAGCTGTTTATAATTCTGACAATAAGTTTAAAGATTTTGAGGATCCATATACTGCTGGAGATCTAACTTTGGTTAATATTAATAGGATTCGTCCTGAATTTAAAAATGACTTAAAAGGTTGGGCCGGAATACTTTATGGTACTTACGAAGCTGTTCCCGAAAAATTGAAAATCTCTTTAGAATTTGGGCATGCATCAGGTGATGATGATACTACCCAAGTAGAAGAAAACAAGAAAAACCATAGTTTTATTGGGATACATGAAGTTTTCTATGGTAAAAAAGTTTACAGTCTTATCGTCTTGGCAGAAAGAAGCTTGGGCAAAGCTGCAGCTTTGAGAGCAGGACAGGATTTGAATATGGATAGTTTTGATTTTAAACCGGCATCTCAAAATAGTAGTTTTACAGATCTTACTTATTTGGGTTTAGGGCTTAACTGGACTCCAAAAGTTTTTGAAAACAAATACTTTGAGTTAGATCCAAGCTTATTATTCTATTGGACAGATAAAAGTTCTTATAAATATATTCCTGCTACCGGGAAAGCATCTGAGACTGAGAAAGCCAGCAATTTCTTGGGTACAGAAGTAAATATTATAGGTGTTTGTGAGATCTTAGATAATTTAACTATAATGGGTATATTTGCATTATTTTTTCCTGGAACTCGATTTAAAGATATGAAAGATTTACCTTTATATAGTATTTTTAATACAGATTTTCCGTTGAATATAATTCAGCCTATATTGCCAAACCAGTATATTATAGGTGATAGTACGGCGACTTTTGCCAGTATATCTTTAACTTACAAATTTTAGATAAGTTTATTTATGTTAATTCAAAAAAAGTTTTATTTAACTTTTTTCTTTTTATTCTTTTCTTTTATTGTAAAAACAGAAGAAGCAACTGACCAAATTGTAGCCCGAGAAATGCTCAGAATAGATAATTCTAAGTTTGCTGAAATGGATTATTTTCACCTAGAACAAAAAGGTGTTAGTAAAGAAGAGTTACTTGTGATGGCCGCAAAGTCAGCGCTGTGTGTTCAAAAAGACGACCTGTCTGTTGCTTTGGGTGGAAATGTAGAATTAAAGTATTATCTTTTTAATAATGCTACTCTTTTAAATAAAAACTTGCCTGATCAAATAGGCTTATTTAGAGAAGATATAGATATAGCATTTAATATATTATATGGACAGAAGAAATATGGACACAGAGCTTTGCAATTGTTTTTTGATTTGTTAAGCAAGAATAAGTGGGGCTTTGCGGGTGCTTATAAACCCTCAAGTCCTGCTGAAATTAAGATCAATGATACAAATGGTGACACAATTTCTTTAGGTTATCATGAGCATCGTCCGTCAAAACCGTATCCATGGTTTAAGGATGCTTGGCTGCAGGTTAGTTTTAATTCTGTTTTTAATATAAAAAGTGAAAAACTACATTTTTTTAAGATAGGTTGGTTTCCGTTTCATTTGGGAAATGGTATAGCTTTAGGTGATGCCTATAATCTTTTGTATGAAGAGTTTGCTCAATTCGCGTTTGAAACTAGTTCCTCCTCTCCAGGAATTGATATTTATGGTGAATTGATAAAAGATAAACTTATATATGATCTTTACTATTCAAAATTTGAAGATAAAAGTACTACATTAGATTCTACGTATAATGATGTGAAAAAGAATTTCATTAATCATTCTAAATGGCGTGGTGTTGCAAAAGATGACGAATTGTGGTCTTTAAGATTATTGTGGAATCTTTTTGATTCACCTAGATATGGCAAATTAAAAGTTCAACCTTATATTTTATATAACGACGCTTCAGATCAATATGCCGCTAAGCCTAATGGTGGCAAAGTAAGCTTAGGAACATTTGGATTAAGCGGTGATTACACTAAAAATGGATTTAACTTTGGAGGCGAAGCAGCATTTAATTTTGGAGATGTAAAGGCTTATGAGATTGATAAAAACGAAGTCAAACTTGAGCGTGATGATAATGGATACTTGCGTGAAGTTTATAGCAATGTTTATGAATATGACACAGAAATAGAAAAATACACAGTTAAAGCTCCAGTGACTGATGATATAAAAAAAGAAGCATATGAACCTGAAAATAGATTTAAAAAATATGGTGATTATTATACTGTAGGCACAAAAAAACTAACCAATCTTAACAGAATTGTTCCTGCATTTAAAAATAACATGAGGGGTTGGGCTGGCATACTTTATGGTACATATGAAGCGGTTCCCCAAAAATTAAAAATATCTTTAGAATTTGGGCATGCCTCAGGTGATACTAATCTTTTGCAAGATAAAAAAAACAAAAACTATAATGGTTTTGTTGGAATTCATGAGTGTTTTTATGGCAAAAAAGTTTACAGTGTTTTGTTTTTAGGAGAAAGAGTAATTGGAAAGCCTGTTCCATTACGAAAAGGTCAGGATTTAAACCCTGCCAATGTTCTAACTTTTAAAACTGTATCTAAAAGCAGTTCTTTTACTAACGTTAATTATTTAGGGTTAGGGCTTAAATGGACTCCTAAATTCTTTAAAGGTAAATTTTTTGAAATAGATCCAGACTTGTTATTCTTTTGGACTGATAAGTCTTCATATAAATATGAAGTAGCAAATAAAAAAGCATCTGAAACACAGAAAGCTAGCAATTTTTTAGGAACAGAAGTCAACGCTATAGCTTCTTGTGAGATTTTGCGTAATTTAATGTTTACAGGATCTTTAGCATTGTTTTTGCCGGGTAAATTTTTTAAAGATATGAAAGGGTTACCTTACTATAGCATTTTTAATGCAGATAACCCTGTTAGTTTGCTCCAGCCATCACTGCCAAACCAGTACTTTCTAGGTGATAGCACAGCTTTTTATTTTAAATTGGCGCTAACTTATAAATTCTAGTTCAATTCTTTTTTAACCAATTGTATAAGCTCACCAACAGTTTGTTCAAAGACTTCGTTTACAACGTTATAATCAAACATACGAGCTTTTTCAGCTTCTTTTAATTCCCCTGTGGCCATAGCAAGTCGTTCTTCAATTTGATCATTAGTTAAAGAGCCACGTTTAACCAAACGTTTTTTTAACTCTTGAATTGTTGATGTCTTTACCCAGATAAATAATGCATGATTATGTAAGTGTTTTATGTTTTTCACGCCTTCTATATCTGTGATGATAACAAAAGATTTACCAAGTTCTAATTCAGTTAAAATCTCAGAGGGAGACCCATACTTATGTCCTTGATATTCTGTTGTTTCTAAGAAAAAGCCTTCTTTGGCTTTTTGATCAAATTCGTCATGAGAAACAAAGAAATAATCTTTGCCGTTCTCTTCACCTTTTCTGGGTGCTCGCGTGGTATAAGTTATAACTTTAGATATTGGAAAATCTTTTTGTAATCTATTTATTACTTCTTTTGTTAAAGTAGTTTTCCCAGCACCTGATGGAGCAGAGATTACAAAGAGTTTTCCTAGCTTTTTATTTTCTACCATTTTTTCCCCTTATTTTTGTTTTTTGTTATAATCATACACTTACTTTAAAGTGTGTGTATGATTATAACAATCTCTATATCTTCGGAGCAATCATGTTCAAAAAGTTTATTTTTTTATTTGTTACTTTATTTTTTAGTTTAAGCAATTCTAGTGCTCATGAGTTATCTATACATGATTATTTGGATAACGTAAAGTTGCAAGCAAAAGGTGATAATGAGTTAAAAGGTGTAACTCAAAAATCATTACAACTTTTAACCAGCATACAAAGCCAGTTAAAAGCTGGTGCTTTTTCGTATAATCCAAAGATTGCCTATAAGTTTCATAAAATTTGTCAATTTCTAGACGAGGTTCATGAGATAAGAATTCGTGACTTAAGGTTATTACGTGAAGAAGTTGTAAGCTTTGATAATTATTTAAGTGGGTATAAAAAAAATGTGTCTTCAAAAACCGATCTAGCTTTAATAGAAGATATTAGGGAGTTCAATTACTTGTTATCTAGTTGCTTACTTGATAAAGATTTTTTAAACAGTAGTATCTTTGATAATTTTTCAGATTTTATCTATAAACATAAATTGTTAATTGGTTCAACTGTGATTTGTGTGGTAACTCTTGTGAGTTCTTATTTTATTTATGATTACTGGAAAAAACAAAGTAAAGATAAAACTTTAGATGGGAATTTTAAGACAGAAAGAGGTTTTAGGAAAGATTCTTTAGAAAATAGGAATAGTAAATATGATGTAAAACAGTTTAAAGCAACCGGACAAAAGGGTTTAGAGTGTGGTTTGCATGCAATAAAAAATTGTTTAGCATTAAATTCCTCCGATGATGAAGTTGTGATTGCAAAATTGCTTGTAGATAATAATTTCTCGGATGAGATTCTGGATAATGGTAGAGGATTTTTACTAGAATTGCGCAAGGCAGGATTTGAAAGACAGATTCCACTTAAAGATAGATCTATTGCAGATTTCCGGGCCCAATTAAAAGAAAATAAAAAACTTACAGATAAAGAACGTAAAAATATTGATTCTAAAATTTTAGAGCGAGAGCGAGAGAAGACGGAAATGGAGAAAACTTTAAAAAATATTGAAAGATATGGGATTGTTGCAGGCAGTTCTATTACTGGTAATCTTGCTAACGACGAAATAGAAAGAGTATTAAAAGGATACAGCCTTGAGCAAGAGTCCTTATGTAAATTAAACCTAGAGGATGTATCTGTTGGTTATCAGGAAAAAAATAGAGAGCGATTTAGAAGAGGTCATGCTCAAACTTTGGTAATCTTTGAGCCAGGACACTGGATTGCTGCTAAATTGATTCCTGCGGATACAGAGAGTGAAGACTTAAGACCTAGGGTTATCGTTGCAAACTCTATATCATCAAATGTTACAAATAGTGCTAGTTTGAATAAAGTCGTTCATTGGTATATGGAGCAAGAGTAGGGTTTTGGCTGTTGGCGCCAGGGCTTTGTTTTGATATACTTTGTTAAAAGCTTTTTATTATATAACCTTCTAATTTTCAGGTATTAAGTATGAGTAAACTTGCTGATATAAAGACAGATTTTGCGCAATGGTATCAAGATGTGCTCTCTGAGTCGGAATTCGTAGACCAAAGTCCAACCAAGGGTTGCTTTGTACTACGTCCATATTGTTATTCTTTATGGGAGAACATGAAAGCTGTGCTTGATAAAAAAATTAAGGCAACAGGCACGCAAAATGCCTATTTCCCTTTGTTGATACCTGAATCTTTTTTAAAAAAAGAGGCTGAGCACGTAAAAGGCTTTGCTCCGGAACTGGCTGTGGTAACACATGCTGGCGGGAAAAAGCTTGAAGAATCGCTAGTTATTCGTCCAACTTCAGAAACAATAATTTATTATATGTTTTCCAGATGGATAAAGTCATACAGAGATTTGCCTTTAAAGATCAACCAATGGGCTAATGTTATGCGTTGGGAAATGCGTACTAGACCATTTTTAAGAACTACAGAATTCTTGTGGCAAGAAGGGCATACTGCTCATGCAAAGCATGAAGAAGCTGTTCAAATGGCCGTTGATGCGCTTGAGCTGTATAAAGACTTTGCTGAAAATTATTTGGCTATCCCCGCTGTTGCTGGTATTAAATCAGAGAGTGAAAAGTTTGCAGGAGCAGAAAGAACTTACTGTCTTGAAAGCTTAATGCAAGATGGAAAAGCTTTACAGTTTGGAACAACTCACGTTTTATTACATAGTTTCTCTGAGAGCTTTGATATTAAATACCAAGACGAGGATGGTAAGGTTAAATCACCATATTGTTCTAGTTGGGGTGTTTCCACTCGTATGATCGGTGCCTTGATTATGACTCATGGTGATCAAAATGGTTTGATTATGCCTCCAAAGGTTGCACCTATACAGGCGGTAATTATTCCTATCTATAGAAAGCCTGAAGAAAAAGAAGCTGTTTTAAAGGCTGCACAAGAAATTAATAATAAATTAATAGAGGTTGGTATTAGAACGCAGCTTGATTTAAGAGATTATATGACGCCTGGTGCAAAGTTCTATGAATGGGAATTGAAGGGTGTTCCTGTCAGAATAGAAATCGGACCAAAAGATGTTGATAAAAATCAGGCTGTTCTTGTAAATAGGATTGAGCCAGATAGAACTAAAAAGAAATCATTTGTAGGTATTTCAGAACTTACAAATAAAGCTCAAGAACTTTTACAAGATATACAAGATCAACTTTTTGCTAGAGCACAAAAACGCTTAAAAGAAAATTGGCATCAAGCCGATAAACTTAGTGAGCTTGGAAAAGCCATGGAAAAAGATGGTGGTTTTTATCAAGTTGGTTGGTGTGGGTCTGCTGAGTGTGAGGCTAAGCTAAAAGGTTATAAAGGCACAATCAGGTGTTTGTTAAAAGAAAAAGAACATAAGGCTTGTTTTTGTTGTGATGAATCTAGTAAAACAGATGTACTGATAGCAAGATCTTACTAATTTTTGTTTTGTGTGTTTGTTGGGGAATTTATCACAAATGAATCAAGATTCAAATCTTGTTGCTCTTTTTCAGACCTATTTATTAACAGAAAAAAGAGTCAGCAAAAATACATTTAGTGCCTATAGAAGAGATATAGATATGTTGTATGCTTTTTTACAAGAGAGTAAGACCTCTTTAAAAAGCTGCAACAAAAATCATCTTAAAAAATATCTTAAAATTTTAAAATTACAAGGGCTTTCGGCAAAATCTTTATCACGTAAAATATCTTCTATAAAAGCTTTTTTTAAATATTTGAGTGATCGTTTCGAATTTCAAAATAAGGCGCAAGTTCTTGTGTTTCCCAAGCTTGAAAAAAAGTTGCCCGTTTATTTAACAGAGGAAGAAATCCAAAAATTGCTTGGAGCTGCCAATAACGATAATTCCTTAAAGGGCGTTCGTAATAAGGTAATGCTTTATCTGATCTATGCATCTGGAATGCGGGTTTCTGAGCTTGTTAATTTGACGGTAGATCAAGTACATTTTGATACAGGTTTTGTTAACCTGATTGGTAAAGGAAATAAAGAACGTTCCGTACCTTTGCCAAAAAATATTTTGGGGCTTTTACGATATTATCTTGATAGTATTTATTCCAAATTGCTTCCTGATGGCTGTCAAAAAAGTGACTTTCTTTTCTTTTCAGTTTATAGGGGCCTTGCAAGAGCAATTACCAGACAATCTTTCTGGATAATTCTTAAAAATATTTTAAAAAAAGCTTATATTTCAAAAAATATTTCGCCACATAGCCTTAGGCACTCCTTGGCTACTCATTTACTTAAGAGTGGAGCTGATATAAGAAGTTTACAAATTCTTTTGGGACATGAACAGATTTCTACTGTTCAGATTTATACTCATCTTGAAAAGAGACAAATTAGAGATGTTTATGATAAGAAGCACCCCAGGGCATGAGTCTTTCTAGGGTGCTTCTTATCATGATTTCTATTCTTTTGGTTCTGTAGAGATTAAAGAGTTTTTCTTTTGTCTTTTGTGTGTCAAAATCAAATCTATCATGTTGTTGTTTTTAAAAGCAATATCCAAAGGAGTTTTGCCTTTTCTGTCTAGTTTATTAATATCTATGTCTGGGTGACTTAAGAGAAGTTCCGCCGCATCTCGGTTCCCTATAGATACAGCAAAATGCAAAGGAGTTTCCTCTACGCAGTTTGGTTTATTAATATCTATGTTTGGGTGACTTGAGAGAAGTTTTATTATATCAGTGAATCTCTTTTGGACTGCAGCCTTCAAAGGGGTTTGTCCGTATCTGTTTACTTGATTGACGTCTACCCTTGGCTGCATTAAAAGAAGTTCTACTATATCAGTGAACCCTTCAGAGATAGCCGTTATTAAAGGAGTGTTGATATTATTGATATCTATATCTGGGTAATTTAAAAGAAGGCTTTCTACTTTTTCAAAGTCTCCTAGCCTGCAAGCTATATTTAATTGTTGGGCAGGGTTTTTTATACCCTTTTCACCAAACAGACTTGAAAACTTTATTCTTTTTCTTGTGCCAGGCAGGGACTCATGCATTGAGTGTTTACGCTCCATAGACATCAAAACCTTCGAACATAATAATATTGAAAAAGTAAGTAGTAATTTTTTATTTATTTTTATCATAAAGAACCTTTCGTAAAAAACAATAAGTTACATGAGAAGGAGTTTTACTCCTTCCAATAAAAAATAGAGTTGTCTTCAACATTATTTGTTACGATAAATTCTTCTCTCTTTTTTTCCTCTATTATATCTGCTAAGAAAAAAGGCCATTCAAAATCAAGTTCCTCCAAGTGTGTTAAATTTATATATAGATCTTGAAACTGTTCTGGGGCAAAGTTTTCAATGAGTAGTTTGTGTGTTTCTTCTGAGGGTGTTAAATATTCTAATAAAATTCTATATAGTTTATCTGATATTGCTTTAGGGGTTTTGTCTGATCCAATATAACTAATAGCAGAAGCGTTTTTGTGGTTTTTAATTGTAAGATCAGGTTTAATTTTACTGTTAGAAAGCAAGCTTTTAAGAATTCCTGTTACATTTTGATATGTAGCAGTATGTATGGGTGTATTTTTATTTATGTCTTGTATATTTGGATTAGCGCCTTTTTCTAATAAGAGTTCTACCATTTTTTGATCTCTAATTGCTACAGCAATATGGAGGGCTGTATGCTCTTTTTTATCAACAAAAAAATCATAATCATTTAATTGAGATAGTATTTCTAATACTTTAGGATGGTCTCTGTTTATTAGTGCATCGTAAACATTTGGATTAACGCCAAAAGTTTTACTAGTAAAAGAAGACACAGTTAAAATAATTAAATAAATTATTTTTTTGTTTAATTTAATTTTCATTTTAATACTTTTCCTGTCATGTTTGCCCAAATTATAAGATCAAGTTTATCTTGTGGGATTTTAAAATTCTTTAAAATCCCTTCAAATTCTAAATACTTTTTTGGAGTTATTGTTTTTGGAATTTCTTTAATAAGTTTTTCTTTGTGTAAAAACCGCAAAATATGTCTATCTATTATTGCAACGTCATGATATCCCACATTGCGTAAGAAATGTGATGATTCTTTGTATCCAAGTCCCTTGATATTGTCTACAAGGCAAATCCTTGCCCCTTTAGAATCTATATTTTGCAATACGTCCTTAATTTGAATGTATTTGCGTGCAGCAACAATATATCCAGTTTTAATATTATGGAATCGGTGACCGTGTTTTCGTAGCACAGCTGTTATTTCTGTGGCCGTTTTTTTTGTGAATCCAAGCTCGCCCATTTCTATCTGAATATTTATAGCAGTGCTTGCTTTTGAGTTTGCAGTTAGCAAACAAAAACATAATTCATTGAACCAAGCTTGATTATCGGCTTGGTTCAATTTTGAAAATGATTTTAATCGATTTTCTATTTGATCTTTTAATTTTTGATCTAAGTTTTTTATTAGGATGTTTAATATTTTTTGCATAAAATTATTATATACTAAGATGTGTTGTTTTTTAAGTAGAAACCTATATAATTTGTGATTTTTTATAGTATTTTAATTTTTACGAAAGGGTAATTATGCAAAAGTTAATAAAATTTTCCAGGCTTGTTTTTCTTTTAAGTTGGTTCTGTGTAAGTAGGCCAGCAGGAGTAGAACCCACAGTTGAAGGGTTAGTAGAGTTGTCGGAAGGTCTGATGAAGCCTATTTTAAAAGAAAATTGGAAGGATGATTGTTCTCTTTTAGTTAATCTCATAGATAATGATATAAAGAAAATTAAAAAGATGTCACAAGAAGAATTGGCTCCTATTTTTGATAAATTAAGAGGGGAAGGAGATTTGGAAAATATTGCGATGGCTTTCTTTTTTAGTGATTATTTTTTATTAAGAAAGTTTTTAGACACAGTAATTCAGTTTTTAGAGTTTGATTCGGATTTAATAAAAGCTTTACCTAAAGAACTTCCTGTTACTGGGGACTTAACACAAGAAATACTAGAGCCTTCTATAGAATCGGCTTTTGGGTTAACGAAGAATCCTTATATTTTAAAAGATTCGATTTTTAAAGAAAAATTTAAAGATTCTGATGTTTTTCCAAATTTAATTATGGGAATTCGGGATTATTTAGATAGAAAAGGGAATGCTTTATTTAAAAAGGCGTTAAAAGATTTTCAACAGAAAGTTAACCCTCCATTAGTCTTTTCAGATGATACTTTGGGCTGTGTATTGCGATATTGCGGTACCCCGAAGACATTTTATCGTTTAAGTAATGTTTCAAAAAGATATAGAGAGATTGCTCGTAGAAATTGTGAATTAGATATAGATCATTATTATCATACAAAAGAAAAATCTGAAGAAAAATCTGACGATGTTGAATCATGTTATCAGGGGTGTGTAGATTTAATTAAGCGTTGTCCAAGAGTTAAATCATTAAGTTTTTCTTCGGGTTTTTTGAGTGAGATGGGGGTAGAGCAAGTAAAAAAGCTTATTTCGCTTTGTCCTAATTTACTTTCTTTAGATTTGAAGGGTGCATGTAGAGATAAATATGGGATGTGTTTTTTAACAAATAAAGATTTAGAGGAAATACTAAAGAGTCGTCCTTTAATAGAAAAACTTGTTTTGAGTTCTATGTGGAAAGAAACTATTGATATTTTAGCCAAAAAATTTACGAATTTAAAACATTTGGAATTTGATGGTTACGACTTAATGGATAAAGAGCTAGAGAGTTTGGCTCAAGGGTGCATAAATTTGAAGTTTTTAGAGGTACATAGGTGTAAAGAGTTAACAGATAATGCTTTAAAATCTTTGTCTAAATATTGTAGTTCTTTAGAATGGTTAATATTGTGGGATTGTAATAACTTTACGGATGAGGGGTTGCCAGTTTTAGCTGCTGGATGTCCGAGATTGAGACAACTGTATGTTGGAGAGGGCAATTTAACAAAGAACGGGATAATTAATTTATTAAATGTGGCTAAAAATTTGCGATATTTATCTCTTCTGAATTGTAAAAATATTACGCTTGAAGATAAAAAAGAATTTGAAGCCTTAAGAAAAGATATGAGTTTTAGTATTTATATGCATAAAGATTAGATTCGTATTCAAGAATAATTTGCTAATTAGATTCGATGTTTTATAATTAAACAAGTATAAAAAGTATTAAAGTTTTTCTTTTATAATAGAGAGTAATTCATGACCGGAAAATTTACTATAGAGCAAAAAGAGTTAATTTCTTTGTTATCTTCAATGCAACCAATTTGTAACAAAAGAACAGCATTAGATGTAACAGAATCCATACTGTTTCAAGTTACACCAAAAGAACTTACCTTGAAATCTACAGATTTAGAAGTAAGCTTGCAGTCAAACATGGTAATTGCAAGTGACCTTATCGAAAACATCGACTTTTTGATTTCAGGAAAAAGGATCTTTGAATTAGTCAAAGAATTAGAAGGCGAAATAGAATTTAATATTAAAGATAACCAGCTCAACTTAAATGCAAGTGGCGTAGAATTATCTTTAAACATAAGAGACAAGGAAGATTTCCCCGCATTTCCAGAACGTATAGAAAACTTGATGCAAATAGAGGCAGGCTTTTTATTGGATATGCTTTCAAAGGTTGCTTTCTTAATTCCTCAAAGTAATTCTAATGCTGCTTTAAACGGTATGCTTTTGGAATTTTCTGATGAGCAAATGTGTATGGTTGCAACAGACGGCCACCGTTTGGCAAGAGTAAAAACAGATAAGTATAAGTTAGGTGAGGACAAGAAATGGTTATTGCCTAAAAAAGCCGTTTTAGAACTCAAAAAGATTTTAGAATCAACTCAGGTGGAATCTGTATTCTTGGGTGTATGTGGTAACCAATTAGTATTTTCGGGTGCTAATTTTAATTTTTTCACAAAGTTAATCTCTGATCCATTTCCACATTATCATCCAGTATTACAAAAAGAAGAGTTTATTTCTGCAATACTTGATAAAGAAGCTTTCTTGAAAACGTTAAAGAGAACAAGTTGCCTTTTGGGAGGTCAATTTGTAGCGACTGATTTTACATTCCAAAAAGATTTAATGCATGTAAGTTTGCATAACAAGGAAGTCGGAAAATTAGAAGAGTCTTT
Organism: uncultured Pseudomonadota bacterium; assembly: GCA_964453985.1. Lineage (GTDB taxonomy): Bacteria > Babelota > Babeliae > Babelales > UASB340 > CAYVQB01. The sequence goes on along the minus strand of CAYVQB010000002.1, from coordinate 16,400 downwards.
GGTTTTAGAAAATTTTTCCGGTGATCCAATAGAGAGTCAATTTTATTCTCCATACATGCTAACTGGTTTGCAAGTATTTCCAAAAGATAAAATTAACTTTTATGTAAAGAGCAACGCAAAACCTATAATTTTTGAAACCGAACAAGATTCTTATCATTTAACTTATTTGGTTATGCCTGTTTCTCAATCGCAAGCTTCAGAGTAGAAATAGTGTTTGTCAACAAGATTAAGCTAAAAAATTTTCGTTGTTTTAAAAATAATGAATTTAATTTTGATAGTAGGTTTGTCATTTTTCAAGGTGATAATGGCATTGGCAAGACAAGTCTACTTGAAGCCATTTACTATACTTGTTATTTAAAATCTTTCAGAACAAGATTAAATAAAGAGTTGCCTCATTTTGAAAGTGAGCATTTTTTCTTACAAGTAGATTTTGATGAACATTGTGGCGAGGGCAACTCTATTCATGTTGGTTATTCTGAACAAGATGGCAAGATTGTAAAATTTAATAAAAAACAAATTCTTAGTTATAAAGATGTAACTTCAAGATTTAGAGTTATCAGTATTGCTCAAGATGATCTTTTATTAGTCACAGGTTCGCCTGATTATAGAAGGGCATACTTGAACCAATCTCTTTTTTTATTAGATTCCAATTTTATGCAAAACTTAAAAAAATATAAACAGGTTCTTGATCACAGAAATAGTTTTCTGGCCATCAATGCACCATCATTGCTTTTGGGCAAAAAGCTTCAAGAGCTTAAAGTTTGGACAAAACAATTATGGGAGCAATCTATAACTTTACAAAGATCAAGAGTGAAATTTCTAAAAGATATAGAAGTGAGAGTTAATAGTTTATTAAATAAATATTTTGACGATAAAATAGGACAAATTCTATTAAAATATTTACCAAGAAATATTGATTTATCTCATGACTTTGATGGTTTTTGGGGCTTTTATGAAAAAAATGTTTTAAGCAAGGAATGTAAGTTTTGTAGAGGCTTCTTTGGTGCCCATCTAGACGATTTTACAATAACCTTAAGCGATAAGAGGGCTAGAGTATTTGCGTCACGTGGGCAGCAAAAAATGGTTCTATTTTTGCTGAAAATAGTTCAATTACAGATGTTGCAACAAGAGGGCGAACCTGGAGTCCTGTTATTAGATGATTTTTTGACTGATTTTGATCAAAATCGCTTAACTTGTTTCTTGAATGTTCTAAAAGATATGAATAACCAGGTTTTCCTGACCAGTCCATTAAGGTCCTTCTTGGATTTCGAGACACCATTCCAAGGTGATTTTCAGCTTATTAAGATGTAAAAATATTTGACTTTATCTCATAATTGTCTACGATAATTGCTCGACCTTAATTTTTGTATTTTATGACTACTCTCCTTTTTCCATTATGCGGAACATGTTTCTGCATGGTGGAATCCTAACTTTTGGTATTTATATTTGAAATTAAAGACGCTTTTGGGCCGCTTTAGGGCAAAGTACAGAAATAACTTGATTTTCTTATGGAATCATATAAAATATTTCTTAGTTAGGTAGCATTTGGGACCATTGTCCCGTAGAATATATGTCCTAACATTTAATTAGCTTCATTACTACTCTCCTTTCTCCTTTTTTCCGCCACACGAGTTTACTTGTGTGGCGGTTGTTTTTTTATATATATTCTCTTGTAAAACTGGAACTTTTTGATATCATAAATTAGTAATAAAGATAGAAATATCATAGTTCTTTTGAATTCACAGAGTTTTAACTTTTGTATTCTTTTAGATTAAATTCAGGACAATCTATTTTTTAACATAATAATTATTATCAGAATTAGCATTTAGATTTGATTTAGGATTTTAGATAACAATATCGAGTTATGAGAACATAACTCGATATCATAAGTTTAAATCTATTTAGCATTATCTTCTCTTTGTTCTGACCATTCGTCCCGTTATAATATTTATATCGGGGTTGTTAGCTCTTAGTTGCTTTAAAATCTTATCGTTATCATCAATGTTGTTCCCTGTAATATCGATCTCTTTTAATTGCAGCCTACCGACTATTTCGGGCAAAAAATCTAGTTGATTACCCGAGAGATTTAATTTCTTTATCTTTTCTATACCTATGGAGTTTACTATATCCGTGATAACTTCTTGGATTATTGCTATCCCTGAAACCTCGGGGTTATTAGCCCTACTCAGATCTAACGTAATTCTAATTGGGCTTAAAGTCTTCAACCTCTCGGTTCAAGACTTTAATTAAAGAAGCATCATCCCCTTCTTCAATCTTTTTATTTTTCCAGGCTTCAAGCTTTTCTTCTAGCTTTATATCTTTGAGAGTTGCCATTCCCAGATTTTTCCATTCCTTACTAATCCTCATCATTTTTGCAACTTTTTCAGAAGGTAAGTTTTTAAGTATCTCAAGCTTTAATTCTCTAGGTAATGAAGACAAAGTCGTTGCATCCATACTACGAAGCTTTGGGGTTAGTCCTCCCGTTATTAACAATAACACTAATAATGCTTTGCTTATGTTTTTCATAATTTCTCCTTTATATCTATTTATTACCAATTCCCAAAATCACTATCTCTGTATTTTTATCTCTTAAAATTTTGAAAAAGCTATCAAGGGAATAAAGTCCTTTATCGTTTTTCAAAACATTACCCGTAAGGTCTAGCTTTTTCAATTTGAATCTTACGATCTCTTTGGGTAGTCTTGTTAGACCATTACCTGAAAGATTCAATACATTTATGATTTGAGTTATTTCAGGATCTAGCGACTTTATAATATCTGCTACAACCTCTGTTGTTATTTTTACTTCAGGATTATTTTTCTTACTTAAGTTGAGTACAATATCGTCATTACTAAAATCCTCTGATAGTATAGATACCAATGGTAGATTGTCGCTTATTTCTTCTATTTTATTTCTTTTCCATTCATCATAAGTACGCCGATCCTTAATTTGTTTCTTTTGTTTTTCTGTTGGGTTAAAATGGCGAGCAATTTCTCCTTTTAGGTCCTCCCCGATAAACCCTTCGTCTTCCATGCAAGAAATGTTTTGAAAAAAGAATGAGCCTAAAAATATAGTAGAAATTAAAAAGATTCTACTTTTTTTCATAATTCCCCCTGTTTTTATTAAAAATATAAAACTAGTTATTAGTATAAACATACAGTAAACAATTACATATAGGCAATAGTATTCTTGTTTGTTAGTTAAAGGAAAAATGATTATACTATTAAAAGTTGTTTTTTTGTATGAAAAGATAGTTTTTTTTTACCCTTTCTAGGAAAATAGAGATGAGTATTTTACGAATCATAGCTTATTCGTTATTTTTCACAAGCACCCTTTTTTCTATGGAGGATCCACCGCGAAAGCCTGTGGCAATAGAAGAAAATGTTTATACTAGACTTTGGGCCGCCTGCGCTATTGATGAAATTGGAGAAAGAATACTAAATCAAGAAAATTCTCCGCTACAAACCCCCGAAGACTTTATACGACTTTTATCGGTAAATAAGAACGCTAAGCAATTTATAACAAGTTTTTTTGCAATAAGACAGAGTAATTCACTATCTCAACAAATGGAGTCTCTTGAACCGCTTGTTATGGATAGTTATGGATGTAGTTACAAGGCTATTATTGAAAGCGCCACGTCTAATCCGAAGACCTCTTTAAATCGTTTCTTATTAATGATTAAAGGTGAAAAAAATGTTTTGCAGTATAAGATTATTATCTTGCTGGCGCCGTATATACTGAAAAAGATAAAAAAGGTAGCCACAAGGCATTACGAAGGAAACTTACCCGTAAACTTTGACTATTTTGCCTTCATGAAAAGGATTCTGACCGGGGAGTTTTTCAGCCTAAACTATGGCTATTTTGCATGGTTGTTAGGCGTTAGTGACTGTGTTAATTTATATGAAATTGAGGATAAATTTAAAAAATTATCGCTAAAACCAACAAAGAGTTAACCTTTGTTGGTTATTAAATTAACTTATTAATCAAATTCTATAGTAAGATCGTATTGGTTTGCGAGTAAGTATAAGATACCTCGTAGACATCCAAGTTTTAAGAAGGTTTGTGCGTTTTTGTAGAAAAAGATAGTTTTTTGTCCCTTTTATTATGCTTTTAATACTTGGGGACGGCAATATCAAGGAAAAACGTGCTTTTTGGGCAAAACATAGCTATTTTAATCAAAATACAGAATCAAACACCCGACCCCTCTAGATCTTACGACCAGCGAAAAGGTTACTGAGCTATTAAAAAAGAGAGGCGCTAAAACTAGCGAGGAAATATTGGCAATACGTATTGCAGGAATAAGCAAAGCTTCTACTGCGACTAAAGCAAACCTTTTTAGTTATTTAAATCCATTTTTCTATTTTGGTAAGAAAAAATAATCAAACTAGTCTATTAATCAAGTTTTGTTGTTGCCGTTGCCATACACCACAAATGGCGACGGCAAGCGCATCAGTCACATCGTTTTTCTCAATTTTACCCAACTCATTAAGCTTGGGAAACATGGAGAGTATCATTAAAGCAACCTGTTCCTTAGAGGCTCCACCAAAGCCAGTTACGGCAACCTTTACTTCCCGTGGAGAGAATTCATAAATAGTTAAATCATATTGGTTTGTGAGTAAATATAAGATGCCCCGTAAGTACCCAAGTTTTAAGAAAGTTTGTGCGTTTTTACCAAGAAATGGTGTCTCTAGTGCTAACTGTGTAATCTTAAATTTTTCTATTTTATCTTTAAAGAAATCATAAAATATACCAGTTCGTTCGGAAAGATGTTTTTTTGAATTTTGTTTTAGATAACCGTAATCGAGAATTAAGGTTCTTTTTTCTTCAATTCTTAATATAGAATATCCTGCAATACCAAATCCTGGGTCTACACCTAAAATTACGACATCACTACCCACTCTCTTCTCCCTTTTTTTACTCTCTTCTAGTACTCGGGATCAGCAATATCAAAAAACCGAGTAATATCTCCCTGAAAACTTATATGAAAACTTCCAACAGGTCCGTTTCTTTGTTTGCCAACAATAATTTCAGTCAAATCCGGATGTTCCGTTTCAGGATTATAAATAACGTCTCTGTACACAAAGAATATAACATCACCATCCTGCTCAATAGCGCCAGATTCACGAAGATCTGAAAGCAATGGACGCTTATCCATACGACTTTCAAGAGATCGAGATAGCTGAGAAAGAGCAAGCACAGGAATATTTAATTCTTTAGCTAAAGCTTTTAAAGATCGAGAAATTTCTGAAATTTCTTGAGTTCTATTTTCATGCCTTCTGTTTGAACTCAAAAGTTGTAAATAGTCTATAACTATTAAACTTATGCCAGCACTAGCCTTTAACTTTCTGGCCTTTGCTCTAAGCTCTAAAATATTAAGCCCCGGTGAATCATCTATAAAGATTTTTGCTTCTGCCAAACCTCCGGCAGTATTAACCAGTTCTTCCCATTCTTCAGAGCTTACCATAGCATTTCTTATTTTTTGATGAGGAATCTTAGATTCAGAAGAAAGCATTCTTAAAACTAACTGTTCAGATGACATTTCTAACGAAAATATTCCAACGCCAAAACCCGCCTTCCAAGCATTAAGCGCAATATTTAGTGCTAGCGCTGTCTTACCCATAGAGGGACGAGCAGCCAAAATAAGAAGGTCCCCTTTTTGCATACCACTTGTCATGTTATCAAAGGCTGCAAAACCCGCAGGCACACCCGTTACACCTTCACGAGAGGTTTTCATTTCTGCGAGGTGTTGGAATGTTCTTTTTAATAGCGTCTCAAAGGCAACAAAATTTGATGGTGCTAGCTTGTTGGATATTTGGAAGATCTTTTTTTCTGCAAAATCTAAAACAGGCTCAATTTCTTCCATATCCTGACTATAGCAAGTGCTAATAATATCAGAAGCAGATTGAATTAATTGTCTCAAGATAGACTTATCTTTTACAATCTTTGCGTGCTGGGTTATCATGCCTATTGCAGGAATATCTTCCTGTAATTCTAATAGATACATCAAGCCGCCAACTATTTCTAGCTGTTCCCGCTTTTCCAGCTCATCTTGCAACACAACTAAATCAATTTTTTGATTAGCTTGAGCTAAATCAAAGATAACCTTATAAATTATAGAATTGGCATTATCGTAAAAATCAGTAGCCCTGAGGACATCTGTAACGAGTGTTAAGTTCTGACTATTAAGTAATATAGCAGCCAGAACCGCTTTCTCAGCTTCCTTACCATATGGTAAATTCTTGCCTAAAAGGCTCTCTGATTGTTTTTTTTTATCTTTGCGCCAACCTGCAAAAGCCTGTTGTTGTGACATTATTTATTATATTCCTTTTGCTACAACCTTTAGGTTCAATTCTGGTTTTAGCTTAGAAGAAAGTCTGATTATTATTTTGTGTTCACCAACAGCTTTTACAGCTTTTGGGAATTCTATTTGTTTTTTGTTTACTGAAATTTCTTTTTCTTTTAATAGTTCAACTATATCATCTGCACCAATAGCACCGTAAAGTTTACCCCCATCATGAGCTCTTTTTTTGACCGTGATGTGCATATTTTTTATTCTTTCAGCCAACATTGCAGTCTTGCTTCCTAAGACAGCTTTACTTGCATTAGCTGTTTTCTCCTTAGCCTTAAAAAAGCTCATACCCTCGGCTGTAACCTTTATAGCTAATTTTCTTGGGATAAGAAAGTTAATTGCATAACCATCAGAAACTTTAATAATATGTCCTGCCATTCCAATTTTTTCAACGTCTTTTAGCATGTAAACTTGCATGTCTTTACCTTTCGATTTTTCATTAATATATTTTTTATAAATTTAACAGAAAATTGAGATAAAAAATAGTCCTATAATTTATTGAAAAATTGCTCGTATTCACTTAAACTATACTCTTCAAATTGTCGTTTGATCGTGTATTGCTTATCCTAAAGAGAGTTTGTAAATGAAAAAAATATCTAGATTTTCTATTTTAATACTATTGCTTACTGTTTCGTGTTTCACTGGAACATATGCAGGCAAGCATGAAACCCCTGGCTGTCTGGATGGCATTATACAACGCATTAAAAATTGCATGGGGCGAGCTAAATACGGAAAAATAAACAACCCTGAACTTATCAAAAACCTATTACTCTCAGAGCAGGAGCTGGAAGAATCTTTCGGTCAATCGAACATAACTTATATGGACAATCTAAACAAACAAGATGAAGAATCTGGGTTAACGTTACTACAAAAAGCCTGTTGGGATGGTAATATAAATAAAATAGATATTCTTTTAAAACCTTCGAATTTAGAAATAAATAAACAGGATCAACACCAAAATACAGCTTTACATTATGCTTGCATAACGATTAAACCTGAATTAAGAAAAGAAATCATTGAAAAACTTTTAATCTTTGGTGCCGACCCAAGAATATCTAATAAGCTAGGAAATAATCCGTTACATCTTATAGCAAGTTCTAAGTGTTTATTCTTAATAGACTATGAAATTTTAAACATGCTTATAAACTGCTCTATTGAGCTAATAATTAAACAAATAAAAAAATATAATTTCGATATTATCCTCCAAGAAGTTCTTAAAAAGAATTTATCAAACAAAAGCCCTTTAGACTTATTGCGATCAAATTCGAGCATTCAGGGAGATAATCCTTATAGCTTTGACAGAGCAAGACTTATGGCAGTAGCAAGACAGGGGTGGGAAAAGTTTCACCGATCTTAAGCGCTGTGACCTATATAATAAATAGGTAAATCCAGTTGCCAAGACTTAAGAGCTACATAGTTTTTCATGATGTCTTTAAAATAAGACATAAACCAACTATCATTAACAAATAAAAAGATAACAGTTTCTTGAGCAGGTTTTGACTGCTCTTTTAATGTCTTTAAGCTACTTAAATCAAGATAAAAGAACTCAGAGCATATAATAGGGATAACCCTTAATTTGTCAGAAACTTCAAAAACAGAAAATTCTTTTGATTTAGACTTGGCAAACTCTAATTTATCTGTTAAAAAACTACTTCTTGCGAGAGTGAACTTCTTATAATTTTTCGGAACCTTCTCTACAAACTTCACACTATGTTTTTTGTCATAATATTGAATTATACGACAACCGTGTATATAAAAAACAGTTTGATAGATTTTGTCATACTCTTGTCTTTGAGACCCAAGCATTAAATATGTGTTGCTTGGTAAAAGATTACCCCAGAATTTCAATAGATCTAGATTCTTATTTAATGGAAAAGGATAGCTTGTTTCTGGTGAGACCACAATTAATTTTTCATATTTATTTTTATATTTTTCTAGGTCAAGCTTTGCGAGTTCATGATATATATGTTGCCCTACTACGCTTGGAGTTATATTTTTATTTTTTTGTAGGTTTATTGGAGGAAGATAGAAGATCTTATTAGCCCTATGCACACCCGTCCTCCATAGCCACCTGGGCGAAGAGGGAAGTTGTAGGGACGTAATACCTATGAACGGATACCCTTCAACACGTCCCGCAAACCAAACTGAGTAATTATTAATAAAAACAAAATATAAACATGTAATAATAATGAAAGTTATTATCTTTAAGATATTTTTTTTAAAAAGTTTAATTAAAAGATAATTTAAAAAGAACCATATACCTGATAAAATCGCAGCATATAAAACAATAAAAATATATATCAAAAAAGAATAAAAGCACCCCGCTTGTGACTTACTAAGTAATAACACAAGCAACCAGATAAAGTGTAAGCTATAAACAATAAAGCCCCAACAAAACCCTAATAAGAAAATCTTTTTAAGATTAATTTCATACAAAAAAACTGGATATAAGATTATAAGGGAAATAATAGACAAAGAGCCTAGATTAAATAAGATTGCCGATAGTATTATTTTTAATAACAAACGCATTTTCTTTATCTCTTACTAATAAGCAGCTTAACTGGCACAATGTCTTGTTTGTTTTGTTTTGTAATATTGCACTTAAGAATAAACTGTTAACGGACTCTTTTGCTTGCTTGTTTATTGTCACAAAAGCTTTTAGTTTTTGTGGAGGTGGAGCAAGATTAGATACAAAATTATTTAAATCAATAATTATAGGTGTTTTTTGTTTTTTACTTTGTAACAAATAATTATTAAAATCTTTTTTTATAACGCCTGCGCTATAATTCAAAACTGTTTTTGTGATATAAAAGTTTTTATAAAATTTCTCGCGCTGTAAAACTAAATCAAAAAGCAGGCTCGATTTGTGCCAATAATTTAAGGCTAACAAGCTTAAAAGCGAAGTGATAACTATAACGAATAAAAGCGCTGATGCTTTTGATTTTTTATTTTTCATAAAAGTCCTGACGAGCAAAATAACTATTACTCACAACGCTTGTAATCTTTTTAGTCCACTTATGTATAACAAAGTTATAATCACCCTCTAAGCGCCGTACACCATCTTTACAGAACGTATAACCAACACAAACAGGATAAGAAACGCCCTCGTTATTTAACATATTCTTTTTGAATACAAAATTACCTCTGTCCCAATCCATTGGATCTTTGCTTGCACTATATAAATCTCTGTTTATTAGGTCTTGTATTATATTTTTTTTAATAATATTGTCTTGCGCTACACTTTCTAATAAGAGTCTGTTTTGCGTCTTAGAAAAATAGCCAAATATTAATAGTGTGAGGGTTGCAAAAGAAGCTATGTACACAAGAATCTCGATAAGACAAAGTGCCCTACTCTTTTTCAGCATAACTCTTCTCCTGAACTAATCTCTAGTTTGCAAGTATTACCCGTTAAAGCTTTACAAGATACTGTAACTTGCTTTAATTTAAAGTTTTTCAAATTCGCATAATTATTATGTTCCCTTACTTTTATTAAATATTTATTGTCTTTATGTGAGCTATTTAAATTCTTCAAAGCTACCTCGAGCATAGAACTCCTTTTTTGGGCCAAATCTCTTAGTTGTAAACTTTGAACTTGTAATTTAGATATAGCAGAAAGAAATATTGTAAAAATAGTTAGAGCTATCAAAAACTCTACTAATAAAAAGCTTTTTTTTTGGATCATAAGCATAATAAAAAATAAATAGTAGCCAAAACTCTTCCACTTACAACAAATAAGTTTGTATGATTAAGTTTATGTAAAACAATAGTAAATAAAAAAAGGTGAAATTATGATAAGAAAAGCTAGTCTTATAACTCTCTTCTTTATACTTTCTTGTTTATACTTAACGCCAAACTTGGGAGTTGCCCAAGAAGCAGCCCCCTCTGCTAATTTTTTTGAAGAATTCCTAAAAGGCCTTATGGAAGCTGACGACGATGAGCTTGAAGAAATGTTTGGAAAACCCGAAGAAGATAAAAGCATAAAACCTATAGAAACAAAAAAAGAAGAAATCAAAAAGCCCTTAATCCCCGAGAAAAAGCTATCTAAAGAAGAACTTTTTTTAAAGCCTACAGAGGACAAAGAACTTGTACAAAAGTTAGACAAAGACAAAAAGGAAGCCTTTCTTTTTTATATCGATCAATTTGAAGATAATGTAAAAAATTTAGAAAAAAGTTTTTCAAGATTAAGCATTCTAGAGAAAGAAGAACTGGATAAAGTAAATTATAAAAACATAATTAATGAACTCAAAGCAGAGCTGGGAAACATTAAAAGCAAAAGCAGCCTACGCAAAGGATTGTTTTTACCCGAACAGAATAACACCAGAAAAGACATCCTTAGCGCAATCAAAGAGCTTGAATCTGTACAAAAACAAATAAAAACTTCTGAAAAAAAGTCTGAAGAAGATGTTGAATTAGAAGCAATAGAAGAACTTGAAAGACGAGCAAAAAAAAGTCCTGCCGGCCTCATAAAAAAAACAGACATAAACTTACAAAACCAAATCAAAAATCTAATCTCACAAAAACTTGTAAAGATTAAAGACGAACTAGCTAAAATAAAAGTTTTACCAGGTGTTGCAAAAGAGCTTGAAGCTAAAAAGAGTGCAAAAATAAAACTTGAAGCCCAGGCGGCAAAATCCCGTCCAGGCAGCTCTCGACCAGGTACTTATGCCCCGCCAAGCTCATCAGGTCCTGGCTATGGTGGTCATGGAGGTTATGATAGACCGTCAAAGAGTTATGGTGACTATCCTGACTATGGTGGTGGTTATGGAGGTCGTGGCGGTTATGGGGGTTATGGAGATTATGATAGAGGTTACGATTACGATAAAAAATCTGGTGAGTTTGAAACAGGAGATGATAAACCATCAAGCGAAGAGTCCGGAACGACCCCTGGAGGATTTGCAGGCGAGCAAAAAGAAACTAAAGACTATGTACAAGAAATCGCCAAGCTTGCACAAAACAATCTAGAGTTATTAAACCAGGTTCTGGTTATTTACGATAAAGCAGAAGCAAAAAACAAACAACCTGCTTACAGGGAAATATTTCATAAAAAACTTTTGAGCAAAGTCGTTAAGAACCTAGAACAAATAGAAAATTTTAAGGGACAGTTGCCTCTAGAGCAGGATAAAAAGCTTAAAGAATCTGGAGACGCAAAAGGCACAGAGTTTGAAGCTTTAGTTAAAAAGTTTGTACCTATCGGGGTCAGGCTTTGCAAGAATCCTGCAAAAAAGGAGTATCAACAAGAAAAAGAAGCTGCTTTATCTTTAATTAATGATAATGACCAACAGGAAGAAAAAGATAAAGCTGTTATTAAATATGAAGAAGAGATTTTAAAAGAGATTGATGCTGACTTCCTCAAAAGTGAAGATTTTGATTTAGATATAAATAAACTTGATAAATTACGCGTAAATTTACAGATACTTACAGCAGCCCCTAGAAACGATAATGTTACAAAAGTATTAAAAGAAAAAGATTTGCTTACTATTGTTTTGGTCAGTAGAAAAGAAAGAGATACTATTTTACAAAAACTCTTTAAAATAGAAAATGCACCATTAGGCCAAGCTGCTGGTGAAACATGGGTAAAAATTGATCCTAATTATAAAGAACTCGACAAGCTGAAAGCAAAATTTGCAGAAGAAATAGAGAAAGAAGAAACTGGCATAGAAGATAAACAGTTGAGAGATAAGTTCATTGCAATGCTAGATAAAAAACTTGATACTGTAAAACTTACAAATGAAACAACTACAGATCAAGCAGTTACCAAAGTTTTACCTATATTAAAAAACATAAAAGGAGATTTAATAAAAAAGACTCAAAAGCTTAGCCATATAGAGCAACTGTTAATAAAAATGGAAGAAGAGACAGCACCAGAAGAAGAATAATATAATTTTATTTTTTCTAATTATGAGGTTATTATTAAATGCCCGTGGAAACGGGCCATCACCTATAGCACAGAGCGGATGCTCCTGTGCTTACTTCTCGGTCTGCATCATCTCTTTAAACTTTTTACTTAATTTCTCTAAAAAAGAATCTTTCTCTCTATCAAGGTTGGCATTTATATTCTTAGAGAGCAATTCTTTATCCGTGCTACCAGGTTCACACAAGAGAAATAAACTATCTTTTTTGAAATTAATTTTGCCAGAAACAGTTTCAATACTTTCTTTGTTACAAAATAAAAATATAGGCAATGGCACAGAATTATTAACAGGAGTGAGTTTCTTTTCGACAATAAGAATATTCATTAGAAAGTGTAGCAACCTAGGGTTTCTAGTTGCATCTAAAGATATAAAAAGGGATTTATCAGAATACTTTGTAGCCATTTCCTGATACATAGAAACAGGATTTTTATCGTTACTATAAATTTTTATAATAATAGGCCGTTGGCCAAACTTTTTACATAAAGTAACAAATGACTCAAGACCATTAATAGCCAATACGTTGCTAGGTGAGCCATCGGGCTTTCTTTCTTTTGAAATAACAAGTTGCCCCGGCTTTTGCGGCTGCACACTTTGTGGTGGACTAAATAATGGCTGAACCGGCCCTTGATGGGCAAATGAATTGAAATCACTTAAAAGAATTAATGTATAAATAATATATCTTTTTTTCATCCCTATACTCCCCACGCAAATGATATTTTTATATTCAAGTTAAGAATAAAAGAAAAAGAGCCTAAAATTCAACAATCTTGTTATTACAGCAAAAAACTCTTTAACTTCTTAGCTCCAATATGGTCACGCTCCATAAATAAAACAGTATCAATTTCGTTTCTGGCTAAATTTTGGTCTTTAAGCTCATACGCAGACAATGCTAAATAATAATGAGCATCCAAATAGCCTGGGGCAACATTTACAGCTTTTATATAGTAATTCTTTGCATCATTAAATTTTTGTTGTTCAGAGCAAATAATCCCCATATTAACGAGGGCAACTTCAGGGGTTAAATAATCTTTATTTTTTTGTAAAGTTTGCCATAAGCTAAAAGCCTGCGATAACTTCTTCTGGTTATTCTCCTTTATTCCCGCTTGGGCCAAAAGACATGCTTTATTATTTAATATCTCTGTTTTTATTTTAGCTTCAGGATCTAAGGCTAAGGCTAGATCAAAAGTTTCTAGGCCTTCTTGGGTGTTGCCAAGCTTAAATAATAAAGTTGCCTTAAGAGCTAAATATTCAGCACGGTTCTCTTGGCTAATTGCTTTCTCAATAAATTCTAAGGATTTCTTAAAACTTTGTGCATCAGGCTGATCACCCAATTCTAGAATACTTAACTTGTAATAATTTTGGGCAAGTTTTGTATTATTTTTCTTGCCACATCCTAAAGAGAAAAACAGGAAAATAAAAAAAATATATTTAATATAAAGATATTTTATATTCAACAAAGGCTTCCTTTGATATAATGGCTAAGCGAAAACAAAAAACAAAAACTTATATCAAGCTAATAAAGTAAAGGCACTAAGTGCAACTGATTTGGGAAGAATTTTTAAAAATCATCAAAGAGGAAGCCGGTAGTCAAGTTGTAGAGACTTGGTTTAAAGCTGTTATTTTCAAGGAATGGGACGCTCCCAACAAAACTGTGTTACTCAAAGCACCGAATCAGTTTGTAAAAAGATGGATACAACAACATTATATTGATCTAATCAAGACACATCTAAAACGTTTATTAAATACAGACTTAGTAAACGTCACATTTGTATGTAATGATCTTGTTTTAAATAACAATAAATCAATAGAACCAGAAACTATCCAAAGATACGAACTTAACAAAACAAGGCCAACAAGAAATATAATCCCAGCCTCGCTATTGCAGAATAATAATTCTCTTATCATTAGAAAGAATAATAGTTACCCCATAAAATATAAAACTAAAAAAAACAAACCTGTAAGCCTAAACGAGAGTTATACTTTTGATTCTTTTATTGTTGGACCAAATAATTCTCTTGCTCACGCAGCAGCTTGGGCTATATGTCAAAATCCAGGCAAAGTTTATAATCCACTATTAATTTACGGGGGCACAGGCCTGGGCAAAACACACCTTATGCATGCTATAGGAAATGAGGTGAAGAAAAATTACCGCAATTGTCTTGTGAGTTATCAATCAACAGATCGATTCACAACGGAATTTATTAATTCGATACGTTTTGACAAAACACATCAATTTAGAGAAAAATATACAAAAATAGATCTTTTACTATTAGATGACATACAATTTCTTACAAATAAAGAACAAACACAAGAAATGTTCTTTCATATTTTTAATATATTTTATGAACAGAAAAAACAGATAATTCTTTCTAGTGATACATTTCCAAACGAAATAGCGGGACTACAAAGCAGGCTGCGATCTCGCCTTGAATGGGGACTTGTTGCCGACATTCAAACCCCAGACCTTGAGACTAAGATGGCAATCCTAGAAAAAAAAGCTGAGATCCATGCAATAAAATTAACTCAAGATGTTGCACAATTTATTGCATCAAGAATTACCTCGAACATAAGAGAGCTTGAGGGCGCACTGATTAGAGTTGGAGCCTTTGCAACTCTAACAAACCAACACATTACTCTTGGAATGGCACAAAAAATTTTATTATATCTGGATGAAAATAAAACAGAAAAAGATGGCGTAATGCTAGATAAAATTCTAAAGATAGTTGCCAAAACCTATAAAACTCCCATCAATGAAATAAAATCAAAAAAACGTAGTAAAGACATTGCAGCCGTTAGGCAAATCAGCTTCTATATGATGAAAAAGCTCTCTCGTTCTTCACTGCAAACCATTGGAGAATATATAGGAAGAAGAGACCATTCCACAGTATTGCACGCTATAAATAAAGTTGAAAAAATGATCGCTGAGGATCATTATCTTGGTCAAAAGCTTAAAGATCTTGAACAAAGAATTCTTACAAGTTAAATTAATATATCGCTATTAAAACTAAAATTAATTAATTAATTAATACCAGGAGTAACCTTATGACAATAAAAACTTCTTATATATTTTTATTAATAACTCTTATGGCCTTGAGCAATGGATGCATAAAAAAGTCTGTATTTGTGGAAAATCAAAAGCCAAAAGAAACAGTATACGCTTATGCAAAAGATGAGTTAAAGAAAGAAAAACAGGATCTTGGCAACAAAGAGCAAAAAAAATTAACAAAAAAAGAGCGCCAAAGGTATGAAGAATTAAACAAATCAGAATTAGACTTTCTTGTTGAAAATAAAACGGGTGGGACAATATATGCAACATGCTTCTCTTACATACAAAAAGAACCGTTCACTCGCTGGAGATGGGACAAATCACCTGTATACAAAATAGAAACTGGCCAAACTACACTAGTAAATGTAGACACCATTCCTGATCAAATCGTAAGAGAAAATGTTTATGGCTATCTCGCAATCTTTGCATCTCAAAAAGAGGCTGAAGAGGTAATATTTGAATTATTAGATGAAAGAAACAGGATAAGTCTTGATAAAATATATAAACTAAAAAATAAAAAGCTGACAATTGATGTGGAGAAGTACGGCTTCAAGGGCTACACTCTTGATTACAGCATAGAACCAACAAATCCTGCAGACAAATTAAAATTAAAAACAACAGAGCTAGACTTTGCAGTACAAAATAATACAGGCAAAACAATATGGCTTACCTGTTTTGTATATCAGAAAAAAGACGACGCTCCTAACTGGACGTACGATAAAACACCTATAAAAAAGCTTGGATCCGGCCAAATGGCTATAGTAGACATAGATACAATTACAAAAAAAGATGTTAGAATGAACATGTATGGCTACCTAGCAATCTTTGATGAACAAGAAGAAAAAGACGCTCAAGATAGTATATATGAACTATTAGATCCTTATAAAAAAATATATATAGACCAACTAATAGCTTTAAAAAACAAAAAAGTCGTCCTAGAAGTAGAAAAATATGGTATAGCCGGTAATTTTATTGATTATAGCGTACAACTCCTTAGATTGAAATAAAAAATGAATAACAGTTATCACAAGCCAGTCCTCGTAGACGAAGTTTTGGAATATTTAAATATTCAACCAAATAAAACATATCTTGATG
>CAYVQB010000001.1:0-57861 GCA_964453985.1 uncultured Pseudomonadota bacterium | reverse complement strand
ACTTAATGCGTATTGTTTAAAAATAATAGCTATGACAAAAAAAGATAAACTCGCGATTATAGCTAACACCGAAGAAAGTCCATCCATAACGTCAACTAAGTTAAATGCATTTATAATTAAAAGCATCCAAAAGCTTGATGCAAATAGATTAAAAAAATCTGAAAAAAAATTTGATTTTAAAGCAAATCCACCTTTTAAAAAACATATAACTGCAATAAATTGCCCAAAAAGCTTTTGGTATGGCTTCAGACATTTCATGTCATCCACAAGCCCAACAAAAAGCAAAAAAGTAACCCCTAAAAGTAACCATAAAATTTGATTTTCGAAAGGATACGCAACGGCCAAGGTGGCAATAAAAGAGATATATACAGCCAATCCACCTAGATATGGAGTTGCTTTTTCATGTTTTTTAATTTTACCGTCAGGTCTATCTAAAATATTGAACCTAAAGGCGGCATTGATCATCATGGGAACAAAATAAAACGTTAATAAAGAAGAAAAAATAAAAGTAAATAAACAACGAACTAATACAAATTCCATCTCCAGATCTCCTAAAAACCTCTTTTTTAAATCAGCTTCAAGAATTTATTATGATCGCTTTTTGATAAAAATTCAAAATTAATATTAAGAACGTGAATAGGTACATTTAATTCTTTAGGAAGCTTTTTAATCAAAGGTAATAACTTACACCAGTCTTTCTGTGTAGTTATTGCTCCGTCAAGCGCATTATCTTTAATTAAGCTTAAGATATTATCTAAATCTTTTTTTGAATAGCTATGATGATCTGGATACTCTAAGGTCTTTGTAATATTAATATTAGATTCTTTTACGCTCTGAAGAAAATATTGGAATGTGCCTATGCCGGCAAAGGCGAGGTAATTACCCCCAGCAAGGCTTAGATCTTCTGCTTTATGGCGTCCAGCAAAAATGCGCTCGGGATCAAAATCTTTTAGCAAGTTGTTTTTTATTTTAAATATTTGTTCTTGTGAAACGTTGTCAGCATGCGTCAAAATAATAACATCAGCGCGAGAATAATCTTTCTCTCTTAATCTTCCAGCAGGCAAACAATGCCCATTTTCAAATGGTTTTTTAGCATCTAATAATAAAATTTCAACATCTTTTTTTACATGATAATTCTGATAAGCATCATCAAGAATAACAGAATCTATTTTTTTTCCTTTTAACAAAAGACATGACTTGCCCCTGTCCTGACCCACAACAACAGGGATTTTTAAATTTTGAGCCAACATAAAAGCCTCATCTCCACAAAACTCAGGCTCATAAAAAATATTTTTCTCATCAGAAATTAAATAACTTTTTTTAGTTTTTTCTATTTTACTTCTATAGCCACGTAAAACAACAGCACACTTTTTTTCTTTATTTTTGAGACTATCCACCAAAAATTGAACAAAAACAGACTTGCCGGTTCCCCCAACAGAAAGATTGCCAACAGAAAAAGTTTTAAAACCCAAAAAGGGTTTATTGCTATTTCTTTTTAAAAAAAGAACAACAATAAACCCTAATTTATAAAACTTTTCTAAAAGACATAGAAAGGAAAATACTATTTTTTCAAAAACAGAAAGAGTCTTAAATCTAATACTCTTTTGCCACAGATTAGTTATTTTCACCTACAGGCTCTTTTGATACAGAATAAACAACAACAGCATCGCCCTCTTGCCAATCATTAAAGCCTTCGCAAATAAATCCACACTCAAAACCTGCATGGACTTCTTTAACTGTCTTGGTATCTCTCTGTAAGCTCTTAATCTTGCCTTCGCCAATTTCTTGCTTATCTCTTACGCAAACAACCTTATTACCCTTGGTAATAACGCCTTCTTTTACGTAACAACCAGCAACAACACCTATTTTCTTAATATTGAAAACTTTTCTTACTTCAAGCAGAGCAACACGCTTAGAGATTGTCTTTACTTCTTTTCTCATTTCTAGGTAGCCCTGTAAAAATTCTACTAAGTGATAAATAATATCGAATAACTTAATATTTACAGATTTGTCTTTTGCAAACGAAACAGCATTTCGCTCCACCTTAACATGAAGACCTAGGATTAAAGCATTTGCGGTAATAGAAAGCTCAATATCTTTCTCAGAAATATCCCCAACATCACTATAAATTATGTTTAAATTAGGATATCCCTTTTTCATTTTCTTGGATAATTTTGCTAAAGAACCTTCGACGGCCTCCCTAGACCCACGAGCATCAGTCTTAATAATTAAATTTATCTTCTTTTCTTTTTCTTTGCCCACCATGTCCATAGCTTGTATAGCAGCAGGTAATTTTGTATAAACCCGAGCATCCTTGCCAGACTTAGCTTTTGAATATTCTTCAGCAGAAACTATAGTTAACCAATCACCAATTTCTGCAAATTTATCAAAACCAACAATCTTTACTGGAATAGAAGGTCCAGCCTGAGCAACTTTTTGCCCTAAGCTGTTTATTAATAGACGTACTTTACCCGTGCCGGAACCGCAAACAAAATAATCACCTTTTTTAATAGATCCTTCATGACAAATTACGGTAGCAACAGGTCCATAGCCTTTTTCAATTTTCGATTCTAAAACAAAAGCTTTACCTGGAAGTTCTGGATCAGCTTTGAGATCCATCATTTCAGATTGAAGAACAACCATTTCTAACAACTCGTCTACGCCCTTACCTGTTTTTGCAGAAATAGGAACGCAAACAATGTCTCCACCCCAATCTTCAACAACAAGATCATGCTCTGCTAATTGACGCTTTAACGTCTGGAGAGCCGCATCATAAGATTCAAGCTTATCAATTTTATTCGCTGCAACGATAATAGGAACATTCGCATTCTTAGCATGCTTTATAGCTTCAATAGTCTGAGGCTTTATACCATCATCAACAGCAACAACCAAAATAGCAACGTCTGTAATTTTTGCACCACGAGAACGCAAGAAAGAAAAAGCCTCATGACCAGGAGTATCTAGAAAAACAATGTCTCCGTGATGACTGCTAACCTGATAAGCGCCTAAGTGCTGAGTAATGCCACCCTTTTCCCTTGAAGCAGTATTTTGCTTTCTAACAAAGTCGAGCAACGTTGTCTTGCCATGATCAACGTGTCCCATAACAACAACAATTGGCCACCTAGTAACACCGTTACGAGATTTCTCTATTGCAGCAGAATCTTTGTCAGCAATAATATTTTTTTCTTTAGCTATAACATTTATTCCGAATAAACCACCAAGAGTAGAGATAACGTCTACAGATAAAATATTATTTCTATTGCAAGCCATGCCTTTTCTTAGCAATGCTAAGATTAAGTCTCCTTGAGACTTTCCCATCATTTCAGCTACCTGAAAAAGAGGCTTCCCTTCAGAAACTTCAATCTCTGTTACACTTTGCTTCGCTTGAGACTCTGGCGCATACCTTCTAAAGCGAGAATCTGCCCTTACGTGAGCAACAGGGCGAGCCGTGGTCTTCAGATCTTCTTTTGGCTTAAGAATAGGCTTTGGATTTAAAACAGGACTAACAACAACTTTAGGCTTAATTTCTTCTTTGCTTATCACTTTTTTTGTTTCGGTTTTTTCTACAGGTTTAGGTTCTGATTTAGGTTTAGATTTAATTTCAGTTTTTTTTTCTGCTTTTTTCTCAACAGACTTCTTTTCTGTTTTCTTTGGAGAAAAAGCTTTATCAATATGCGCAAAAGCTTCTTCAGGAACAACAGACATATGACTAGCAAGCTCTATGCCGGCTTCCTTCAGCAAATCCAACATCTGCCTACTTGATACATTTTTATCTCGAGCTATTTCATAAACACGCATAAAAAACCTACTTGTCGATTTATTCTTCTGTAATAATACTATCTTCTTCTACGTTAACAATATCCTGAAGCTGAATAGCCAAACCAACAAGACGAGAAGCTAACGTTATGTTTTGCCCCATCTTACCAATGGCCAATGAGCGTTGATCTTGATTTAGCCAAACAAAAGCCTTTTTATCATCAACAACTTCAACCTTATCAATTTCTGCGGGCTTCAAGCTGGTTTTCACCAAATCCTCCAAAGAATCAGTCCAGCCAATTAGATCAATTTTTTCCTGACCTAATTCCCTAAGAATAGGCTTAATTCGAGCTCCGCCAACCCCGACACAAGTCCCAACAGGATCAATATCCTTGCTATTGGATACAACAATTGCCTTGGTTTTATATCCGGCGGCACGAACAATCCTTTTTACCTCAACAACTCCTTCAAAAACCTCTGGTATCTCAACTTCAATTAATCCCTTCACAAAGCCCGCCGAAGCCCTGTCTAAGATTAATTGATAATCCCCTCTAGCATAAGGCAAAACCTCTTTAAGCAGCGCCCTCACAGGATGCCCAATACGAAGCGGCTCTTGCGGAATGGAGTTTTCTTGAGGTAAAAGAGCCATAAACTCGCCCATTTTAACGGCAAAGCCAGCTCTTTCTTTTTTGTGAACAACCCCACTAACGATGGTGTCTTTTTTGTCCTTAAGGTCCTCATAAACAACGGCTTGCTCAAGCTCTCTGATCTTTGCGGCGATAAAATTCTTTGCCGTCAAGACCTCAACTCGGCCAATTTTGTGCTCAAAAGGAACAGTGATTACTTGTCCAACTTCTACCTTGGTATTAAGAACCCTGGCTCGCCTGAGAGAAATCTCCGTGTCGGCATCCTTAACGCTTTGGACAACGGCTTTTTCGACAAAAACCTCAATATTGCCACCGTGTCTGTTAAAAATAGCCTTGAGCTCTGCCTCCGGAAAGCGCTTAATAAACGCAGCATGCACTCCCTGGCAGACAATTTCTATAACGGCCTCTTTATCTAGGCCACGTTCTTCAACGAGAGATTCTATAACGGCTGAAAGATTCACTTTGTAGCTACCTTTTTGATTATTTAGTTGGGGGGTAAACCTTTGGACAAACTTGGACAATAAGACTCTAACAGTAATCTTAGTGTAAATTAAAAACAAAAAAAGTGAAGTTTTAATTAATTACGTTTATGGAAATATTCAAAAGTTCGTTAATCTATTATTAATTAATATATATATATAAAAGATAGTAGTAGTAGTTGCGCGTGTTTTTGTGGATAACTTCACCTTTTTTTGCTGCATATCGCCTTTTGTACGCACTATTCATTTTTAAAAACATGTTGATAACCTGTTGATAACTATGTGGATAACTTGTGGATAACTTTTAAAACAGGTCCATATGGCGCTCTGGCAGGGAGTGTTTCTGGGTGTCGGTTGAGAGGTCCCTGTGGCAGGAGTCTTTCAGGCACAAAAAGAGTTATCCACATAGTTATCAACAGGTTATCAACATAGTTATCAACAATTTATCGAAATAGAAAGTTACTTTCCATTGTGGGTTTATGGGTGTTGCTATATGAATAATGGCAAGGTCTCTTTTTTTATATTGTTAGCTTTTCTATTATCTTTTGCATGTCTTGCCATACTAGTTTTTTGCTATCTGGATTTCTTAGTAGGTATGCTGGATGAAAGGTTGGCATAATTAAGATATTGTCTTTAAAATTTATAAAATCACCTCTAATTTTAGATATTGGAGAGGTTTCTCCCAAAAGTGCTTGGGTTGCGCAGGCCCCTAGGGTACAAATTATTGTGGGCTGTATAATATTAATTTCTTTATAAAGTATTAGCTTTTTGCAGGTTTGGCTTTCTTGGGGCAAGGGTGTTCTATTGTTTGGAGGTCTGCATTTAACAACGTTTGATATGTATAAGTCTTTTCTTTCAAAGCCCATGGCGGTAATAATTTTTGTTAATAGCTTCCCTGCTCTGCCGACAAAGGCTTCGCCTTGGGCGTCCTCGTCTTTTCCTGGGCCTTCTCCTATGAACATTAGTTTTGTGTTTGGGTTGCCATTTCCAAATACTACTTGTGTTCGTCCTTGGGAGGAAAGAGGGCATTCTTTGCATTTTTTATATTTAGCATAGAGTTTTTCTAGGGCTTCCTTTTTGTCTGTTACTTTTTCTTTTTCTGCGTCTTGATATAAAAAGCCTTTAGGTTGTTTGATTAGATAGTCAAAGTATTTTTTTGTTTTTTCCATATATCTGTTTTGTTTCTTTTATATATTTTTGTAAAAATGTTTTCCATTGGTTGTCTTGTGCAAAAATTGTTTTAGGGTATGAAGAATGTATTTGGTTTGTTGGGAAGTATACTGCTACTCCTTTTGTGTCTTTAAGGTTTGGGCTTGCTGCATTTTCTATTACGTTTTCTAATATTATATTTAAGCCATTATATAGAAAAAAAGTTAAACTTTTAAGTTTATCTATATCTTTGATGCTTGGATAAAGTTGGTTTAGTTTTTCTAAAAGGCTTTTGTAGAAGTGATACAGGTCTATATAGTTGCCATTGCTTGTGTAGGCGTCGTCAGGAAATACAGTTGTTAGCATTCGGCTGTTGCGAATTCTTTTTATTTGATTCAGTATTTTTATTTTATCTTTACTAGAAAGAAAGCTTAGCAGGAAGCCTGCTACGGTATCGATATTTTGTTCTAGTTGGGCATGTTTGTTTAGGTTTATAGCTGATTGGGTGTATTTTATTCCTGATATATAATATGCTTCCCTGTATTTATTTACCATATGTTTTGCAAATTCTTCAGGAGTCATTGTTTTTTGTTGAAATTCTTTTAATACAAGTTCGTAGTTCCACCCTGTTCCTGGTTCTACGTTTTCTGATCCCACCATGAAGTCTACGTATTCTTTTATTTGTGAGCCTACTTCAAGCATGGCCATGTTGCATGCATCCATTGCTACTATGTCTACTTTTTTGCCCGCGAGCAGGTTTTTTGAAATTCCCTCAAGAGCGCTTGTAAGTCCTTGGTTGTTTATATAGGTTTGAAAAATTTCATTGAAGGCTATGCCTTTTTCTTCTAGCTTTTCAATTCCTTGCCATAATTTTCTCCATCCGGCAGGATCTTCTATTCCTGAGCCATGATCCCATATTACAAGAGCTTGATGCTCTGCGGCAAAGTTTGTTGTGCTCCACTCCACAAACTTATAAAGACTTTCTGGCGTTCCTGATGTGCTTTCTAGGTTATTGCTTTGCAGGTTAAGTGGTATTAGGTTGTTTTTTTCTACGTAATATCTACATACTTCGCTTTTACCGTATGTATCCATTTGCACTATAACGTTTATATGTTGGCTTGAGCCTACTTTTAACATTTGATTTATGTTTTTTAGTGCGAATCTATAAAGATCGTTATTTGCTGTTATGTATACGAGAAAGTTCCAGTCTTTTTTTGGTTGATTATTTTGGGGGTTTTTGTTTGAAGATAGGTTTTGGGTTGTTGTACTTGTTGTGTCTAGTGTTGGTTTTTGTATTGTTGCTGTTGTTGTAACGAAGCAATAGGCCAATATTGCTGCTATGGAACAAAAAAGCTTTTTCATGCCCTCTCCCCTTCTTTTTATTAATATCTAAGTTTTTAATACTTTTTTGAGTATAGAGAGGGCTTGTCTTTTTTTTCAATAGATTCGTTACAAAGTAATTTTTATTTTATGTTTACTTTTTCTAAAAAAGAAGTAAGTTTCTTTGTAATTGTTTTCCATTCTATTCCCAATTCTATTACCAACAGGAGAGTTTTGTGTGTAAGCTTAGATGTTTTTATTATTTTCTATTTTTATTTATATTCAGTCCAAGCTATGTTTTTTCAGGGCTGCTTCCAGACAATGTTATTTATACGGGACAAGATGGTTGTTGTGCTGTTAAAGAATTAAAACTTGGCGATCATGTGGTTTGTTCAAATCCGACACCTTATCAGCTCAGGCATACGTATGGGAGTGTTTCTGGAATAAAATTAAATAGAGGCTTTGTGTCTCGTGCAACTTTGTTGGTTTTAGAATCTAGTAAGGGAGCGATAAGTTCTATAATGGTGGGATCAGATCAAAAATTTTGTATACAGTTGGATGCTTGTGATTATGACGATGAGTCTGTTTCTGTTTCGTGGATTGATGCTGCATATCTACAGCAAAACATGTTTCTTTTTGGATATAATAACGAAAAGTTCAAAGTAAAAGATATTCAAGATGTAGAATTTCCAGGTAGCATAGATCTATATGAAATATCGGTAGGTAGAAGTAGTACTTTTTATCTACTTGATTCTAATGGAAATAGGCTTTTAACTCACAATGTAATAGGGATAGTTGGGGTTCTTATTATTGGTGCAGTTGTTGGGGCAGTTGTTGGTGGCAGTCTTGTAGTTTATAAGTCATATGTAAAAAAGATAAAAGTATCATCAAGTACTGTGCTAAAAGGGTGTTTGGTTGGAGCTGTTTCTGGGGCTGCTCTTGCCGCTGTTACATATTATGGAATTTGTTTGGGTGTGAAGTATGCGCCCTCATTTGTAGACAAAATTTTTGCTAGCTCTGGGGCGGCGGCGAAGACTAAAGTAGCTTTAAATGGAGTTGTAAAGTCTGCCGCAGTAGAAAAAAAGATTCTTCAGGCCTTGGCTGTGCTGGCAAAATTAAAAAAAACAATTTTTATTGGAGTAGTTGCAACAGAAGCTGTTTCTCATAGTGCAAAGAGCTCTTATGGTTTTATAGATCAAAAAATTGAAGATCTTGTTGTAGAAACGGAAAGGCGTGAGGGTGAGGATGTTGATTTTTTTGGCGCTGACTTTGAATATGAGGTTGATGAACACGTCTTAGAGCAATCATATCAAGAGGTTCCTGGAGGTGCAGAAATATTTGATACAGAACAGTTCTTTGATATTAATGGTAATCCTATTGAAGTTGTTTTTGCTACATATAATAATCTTTAAGATAAGGAAAAGTTTTAATGAAAATTTTTAAAAAAATTGTTTTAATGTTTTTTGTGCTTACAAATTTTACTAGTGTTTTTTCTGGGCTTTTACCGGAAACAATGGTTTTCATGGGGAATGGGGTTTATAAAAAGGCTAAAGATTTAAAATTTGGGGACTATGTTCCAATTTACAATATTCCAACGCGCAAATTTGAAAGACAAAAAAAGAAGATAGAAGTAGTGGCATCAAGAAAGCTTAAAGAAATTATATTAATTAAAACTGAAAACGATGTATTAACTGTTGGCCCAAAGCAAAAGCTTTACAATAGGCTAGCCAAGCGTTTTGTTGCTGCAGAAGAATTTCGAGCTGGAGATATATTGTTCTCTCCAGAGAAAGGTAATATTAAGGTAGTAAGTGTTTTAAAAAAGCGACTTCAAAACCAAGTCAAATTGTATGAGGTTGCAATAAAAGATGGACATCTGTTTCTGATCCTTACTGAGGGGCGTACGCATATATTAGTCCATAATTTTGCACTTTCAATTCCAGTCTTAACTTGGACTTTTGGAGGAGATCTGGCTATTATTTCTCTTAAGGCTTTGTGTGCAATAATAGCAGGGGCTTTTGTTAAACATTGTGCTGAGAAGCTCGAGGAAAATATCCGTAAGCCTAACTCTGACTTAGATGATGTCTTAAGGGGTTCTGATTCTGTAAAAAAACCGAATGGAAGCTCAGATGTTTATAAAAAGCCTGGTGGAAAAGAACAAAGAGGCAAAGATTTTGAAAAACTCACCGAAGGAAGAGATGTACGTACAATAAAAACAGATAAAGGCACAATTCAAGTAGGCACAGATAGGCATGGGGCAAACGTTATAAATAGGCCTTATTCTGGTGAGAGATCTGGAAATGAACCAACAGTAGAAGTACAACATGGTAAGAATGATTCTACAAAAGTAAGATATGATGATTGAAGGGTATTTAATGGAGTTTCTAGAATTTAAACTACCTAAAGAAATAGGCAAAAGATTAAGCCCGGATCATTTTTTATCTTATATAATTACAGATGATAAAGGGCTTAGGGTAGCTTTCTGCAAAGAACCTGATTTTTCTTATGATGTTGTATTTGATTTTGGTCATTCTATGGAGGATTATAGAGTTTCTGACGAGGGTAGGCGTTTGGATCATCACATGATGAAAACGCCGGAGCGTTGGCTTTTTATAGAAGTTAAAAATTCTGAATATTTAAAAAAGTTAGATAAAGAATCACAAGGTGTTCTTTTGGGTATAAATCCTGATTTAAAACACTATATGACTGGAGATATAGATTATTCTATAGATATAATTTCTCGTGCAGAGCCTGAGGTGTATAAAGTAAAAAGAGAAAAAAAGAATGATTCATAGAGGTTGAACTAACTACTTTGAGGCCAGGCTAATGCAAATGTTAAAGCAAAGCTGAGTTGAAAGTCTAAGAAAAATAATTGCATGGGATTAAATAGCAAAATAATCAAACAGACTAGCGTTAGTATGTGCAAAAAATTAGTTTGTTTGTTAAATATTTTACCAGTTTGATATATAAGAAAAACACAAAAAGCCCTAATGAAAGAAATGCTGATCCAGCTGAATATTTGATAGATTAGGCAAACACACAATAAAAGAACTCGTTTGATATATATATTTAGTGGCAAAAATCCTAACAAGAAGCTCCACAGTAAGATGAAAAGTACTATATGCAGGCCAGACCTAGCTAGATAGTGAGATATGCCCCAGTAGCCAAATTTTTGTCTCAAATTGCTTGAGTACAAGAGCTTCTTATAGCCTAGAAAAATAGAAGAGAAGAATGAAAAGGTCTCTGGCATTATTTTTTCTTTAAGGCTTGAATAGATAGAATGTTTTTTGTTTTGTATCCACCTGTTTAAGTTAAGCTTAGGTGAATAGATAATTTTATAATAAAGCTTTCTTATAAAGACGCAGTTTAATATGTTTTCTTTTATTAGATAGTCGTTAAAATTTCTGTTTTGTGCCATTATACTTGTTTGTTTTGGCTTTTTTAAGATAATGTTTTTGGCTAATATCGAGTCGCCTATTTGTGCATTTATGGGAGTATATGAGTAGCAGAGTAGGTTGAATTTGGCTGATTGATATTTTAAATGTAAATCTTCTTGTATTTCTATTACTGATAGCTTAAGAATATCTCTAGTCCTGTTGTTTCCGATATTTTCACGTTCCTTATCTATTATTTTTGCAATTAAATTTATTTTTTTATCAGCAAGGATATCTAGAAAAGAGCAGTTTACTATTTTTTGCGTTTTAAGTAATAGTGCTCCTGAAAAGAAACAGAAGGAGCAAGTAAGAAGCAATACAGCTTTTGTTTTTGTGCGTTGAAAGAACAAAAACAAAAGAGAGGTTATTATACTTGTTATTAGTAGTAAAAAAGAGTAGGCATAACTGTCTTGCCAGTATATGCCTACCATTAAGCTTATTAGCGGATAAAGAAAAGCTGGAAATCTATTGGTTGTCATTAATCATGGATATGACGGCATTTTTGAGTATCTCTAGCTTGCTGCCATCATATAAATTTATTATGAAAGAATTTTCTAATATTTGTGAAATTGTTCCAATGATTCCACCTTTTGTTATAACTTTGTCGCCTATATTTATGTTATCGATCATTTGTTTTAATAGTTGACGTTGTTTGCTTTGAGGTCTTATTATGAAAAAATAAAATATTATAGCGATTAGTATAAATGGTAATAATTGAGCAAAAATACCGATAGCTCCCATGCCGGCACTTTTTGCTGGAGCGGAGGTTTGTTCGGCTGCCTGTAGAGCTGAAAATAAAAAGGTAAACATAATAACATCTTTCGTTTAAATTAATATAATAAACTTTACTAATATACAAACATAACAAATTTTAAAAAATAGGGAAATTTATGAAGATTGCAGATATAAAAGCCCGACAAATACTTGATTCAAGAGGTATGCCAACCATTGAGTGCTCTCTTTTTTTAGACAACTCTCAGGTTGTTAAATCTAGTGTGCCTTCAGGAGCTTCTGTTGGGAAATATGAGGCTGTAGAGCTTCGTGATGGTGATCCCAAGATATACTTTGGCAAGTCTGTTTTTAGAGCTATCTCTAATATTGAGAATAAAATAGCTCCAGCGCTTATAAATAAAAAACCAGATTTGGTTGAGCTTGATAAGATTATTATTGATCTAGATGGCACAAATAACAAGTCAAATTTAGGGGCTAATGCCACTTTAGCTGTTAGCATGGTCGTGGCTCGTGCTCAGGCCTTGATAGAAGAGGTTGAGCTTTATAGCTTGATTTCAACTATTTATAAAGGTGAAGATCTCTTGTTGCCTAAGGCTATGTTTAATGTTTTGAATGGTGGGGCTCATGCTGATAATGGAATTGCTTTCCAGGAATTTATGATTATGCCTATTAGCGGTAAAAGCTTTGCGCAAAATTTGGAGATGGCTTGTATTGTTTATCACAACCTTAAAAGAATTTTGCTTGAGTCTGGTTATAATGTTGGCGTTGGTGATGAAGGTGGCTTTGCTCCAGTCTTTGCAAAAACTAAGATAGGAACAGAGCGAAAAGCTTTAGATCTTTTATGTAAGGCTGTTGAAAGCTCTGGCTTTGAGTTAGGACAAGATATTGTTTTTTGTTTGGATGTGGCAGCTTCTCAATTTTATAATCAAGAAGAAAAAGTTTATATCTTAGAGGATAAAAAACTAAAGAGTGATCAATTGATTAGCTTATACGAAGATCTTGTTTCTTCTTATCCTATTTACTCTATTGAAGATGGAATAGATGAGCAGGATTGGATTGGTTGGCAGTCTTTAACAGAATCTCTAGGAAATAAAGTACAATTAGTTGGTGATGATATATTTGTAACAAATCTTGAGCGAATAAAAAAAGGTGTTGAACTTGGTGTTGCCAATGCTACACTTATAAAACCAAATCAAATAGGAACGGTTTCTGAGGCCTTATGGTCAATGCAGTTTTGTAAAAACTCTAAATACAACACTGTTGTTTCTCATCGCTCAGGAGAAACCGATGATGCTTTTATATCAGATCTAGTTGTAGGAACCGGTAGTGGCCAGTTTAAATCAGGGGCTCCTGCAAGAGGTGAGCGTGTTGCAAAGTATAATAGGTTGTTAAAAATAGAAGAAGATTTACTGAAGATTAAAGGATAACAATGGATCCAATAGTTTTATTTTTTATATTTGGAGTAAGCGCCGGGCTGTTACATTCAAAGTTAAGGCTTCCGACCGCTATATACGAATTATTAAGCATTATTTTGCTTTTGTCTATTGGTTTAAAGGGTGGAGCTGAACTTTCTGTTCAACCTATATTGAGCCTAATTCCTAAAATGTTAAGCGTGATTTTTATGGGTTGCCTTTTAACTGTTTTAGCTTATCAGATACTAAAAATATTCAATTTTAAGCTCGTTGATGCTGCGTCTATTGCAGCCCATTATGGTTCTGTTAGTGTAGGCACTTATGCCGTTGTAGTAACTTATCTTACTTATAATCAGGTTAGCTATGAAGACTATATGTCTTTGTTTGTTGTTTTGTTAGAAATTCCGGCGATTATTGTCGGAGTTGTTTTAGCTAAAGGGATTAGTAAGAAAACAAAATGGAAAGAACTTTCGAATGAGATTCTTTTAGGTAAAAGCGTAGTTTTACTTATCGGTGGTCTTTTAATTGGATGGGCAATTGGTCCCAAAGGACTTCAGCCTTTGAGTGCTCTTTTTATAGATCCCTTTAAAGGAATTTTAGCTCTTTTCATGTTAGAAATGGGATTAATAACATCTCAACAATTAGGTAGTTTAAAAAGGTATGGTATTAAAATAATTCTTTTTGGGTTAGGGATGCCTTTGTTGTCTTCCTTATTCGGATCTGTTTTGGGATATTTTTTAGGGTTTTCTATTGGTGGTACTACTGTTTTGGCTACAATGTTTGCTAGTGCTTCTTATATAGCTGTTCCTGCAGCTATGCGAATAACGGTTCCTGAGGCAAACCCAACTTTATCTTTAACATCTTCTTTGGGAGTTACTCTCCCCTTTAATTTAATTTTTGGAATCACGATATATTATCATTTAACGCAATTTATTTATAAGATTGGGATGTAATAATGGAATTATATAAAAATGAAAAATTAGTTGTTGTTATCACAGAGACAGCAATAGAAGATTCGCTTATAAATGATTTAAGAGAGCTTGGTATCCTAGGTTATACCGTCTCAGACGTTAGAGGGGAAGGTGCTAGAGGGATAAGAACATCTGATTTAGAAGCCTCACGAAACGTAAGAATAGAAATAGCTTGTAGTGAAGATGTTTTAAAGAAAATATTTAATAAGTTAAAAACTGATTATTTTGATAATTATGCCATGTTTGCTTACTGTGCAGATATTACAACAGTACACAATGTTTATTAAAATTATCGTTCGCTGAGTCTGCTCTTAAGTCCTATGCGTTTGTTTCTATTTATTACGATATTTTTGGTCTGGGTTGCTTTTGGTTTGTTAAGAGTGACAACTTCTATTTTCTCGCTTGCAGGAGGTTTTTTATCTATCTCTGTAAATTTTACTGCAGGCAGAATTTTTTTAACTTCTTCTTGTACGCCTTCTTCTGCTCTATAATAATCATCATATCGTATATCTACAGATCTTGGTTGTTTGGACCCGTATGCAAAGTTATCAATAGGTCTATAAATTCCCTTGCGCGCATCAGATATTGTTTGTTTTATAGATTCACCTTCAGGCTTAAAGAACCATCTTTGAATAGGGTCTTTTTCTGTATAATAAGTGTCTGCATTTATTATTTGGCGTTTTGCGTAATCCAGTTTTAATTGTGTATATTCATCTACGCCGCCTTCTAGTTCAGGTTTTATAATACTTGGTCTAATGAATATATATAAGGTGGTTTTTTTTGTCACTTTAGATTTAGCTTTAAAAAAATTTCCTAAAATTGGAATGTCTCCTAAAATTGGAGTTTTATAATCTTTATCTTGTACTTCGTCTTTTGTTAAGCCTCCTAAGGTAAGAACCTCTCCTGTTCCAATAACTACTTTGGTATCTAATTTTCTTGTATCTCTATTGGCATCTGTTTGGGCTGCGGATTGGTAATCATCAGAATCGACGACTATTTTTAAGGCTATTTGGCCTGTGGAGTTAATTTCAGGTGTTAGCTTAACAACTGTTCGTGCTTTAGCTTGGTTTTTAGATTGTACAGGTTGTGTGCCCACACTAGTATTTAATTTTCCGGGCACCCAACGAATTGAACTTGCATCAAATGTACAAGGGCTATTATTATTGGTTACTAAAAAGGGTTGGGCTATAACATTGAAATTGTCTGTTTTTAAAGTTGCTTGGACTACTGCCCAAAGATTTGCTCCTAGAGAATCATATTTTCCAAGAGTTAGAGTTGCTCCATCTTCCTGGTTAATAGTTATTGGAGTTAGTTCGCCTGTTGTGGATATATCGGCTGCTTTTCCTTGGTTCATAAAACGTACATTTGTTCCTTTGCCAAACAGGCCTTGATTTTTTGGTTTAAAAGTAGCATCCAGAACTTTGTCTCTTTCTATAAATGCTTTAACTATCATTACTTCAAAGGCTACTTGAGGTTGAGGTTTATCAAGTTTATCTATAAATTTGGAAAGCCTTATCCAGTCTTCCTTGTTGCAAGATATAACCAACCTATTGCCGGCTCCACCACCACCATCAGTTTGTTGAGAGTCTGCAACCATATGAACATCTTCAAAAAATTTATATTGCCCCATCTGTTCTGTTTTTTGTTCTCCTGCAGGTCTTTTGACTATCTCTTTTAGTATTCTTATAAGGTCTTGTGCTTTTGCATATTTTAGTTCTTTTATATGTAGTCTTGATTGAGCAGAAGTAAGTGGAATATCTATGTTTTTTTGAATGAAATTAATAATATTGGTTATTCCTTTTTCTGTTCCTAATAATATCAAAGAGTTGTTTCTAGTATCAGGAATAATTCTTGTGGATGAAGAAAAATAACTAGAGGGTTTTTCTGGGGAAGGTCCTATGAACCTTACGGCACTATTTTGATTTTGTTTTGGTATGATTTTATCGAATAAAATTTTTATATCGTTTACGTTTGTATGATTTAACTTAATCACCTTAATAGACTCTCTTAGCCCTCCCTGATCCAGCTCTTTTATTACTGCCATAGCAGCTTTAATATTTATACATTTATCTGTAATTATAAAGGCTTGTAGGTCGGCATTTATTTGAGCAGGCTGGTCTAACATAGTGTCTATAATAGGCTTTACCCCTTGTGCCTGTATATTTTTAAGGAAATATACATAACGAACAATAATGTCGGATTCTGGAAGATCTTCAGGTTCTGTTCCTGTTCCAGAAGAATAGAATGGCAACGGTTCTTTAGAATTATCTGCTTTTGATGCAACTCTATAAATTCCATCAACATTGATTATTGTAAAGTTATTTAGTTCTAGAAGGGTTAAAAGAATATCCCATGCACTATCTAAAGAGAGGGCTTTGTGGGTAGTTAAAGAGACTTTTTGATTATCAAATTGAGCTTTTAATTCTGGTTTGGGATATATAATATCTATCTTTTTTCTTTCTGCAATATATGTAACAACGTTTGAAAGTGATATATTATCAAAGTTTAGAAATACTTTTGTGTCTTTTTGTTTTTTATTATCAGTTTTAGTTTTATCTGTATTTTTATTGTCACTTGTAGGCTTTTTTGGATTATTATTAATTACGACGTTTGCTTTTGGATGTATGGAGGGAGTTTCATTTTTTATTATGTCTTTTTCTGTTTTACAAATAAAGATCATGTTTGCAAAAAACATTGATATTAATAATATTTTCTTAATCATCTAAATTGTCCCCAAGTTTTATTTCTTATATTTTTTTGCTGCTAGGGTAAGAGTAAATTCTATTTTTTTATTATCTTGGTTTTTTATTAAAAGTTGTTTTATATAAAGCATTTCATTCTTTTTAAGAACATCTAAAATTTTAACTAATTCTTGCATTGTCTGATTTTTGAATGTAGCAGTAAGTACTACTTCGTCAAATTTATCATTGCCTTCTACTGCTTGAGTAAAGGTATTATCTCCCCAATTGGCTTCAGGGGTAATGTTTTGTTCTTTTATAAATTGTTCAAAATAAGTTTTAATATTAAAACCCATGTTTTTGTTTAATAACTCTTTTAGTTTGTTTTCTTCTAAATTTAGTTTTGCATTTTTGTTTATTATTTCTATAGTTTCATTTGCAAGTTTTTCAAGGGTTTTTATTTCTTTTGTTAAGTTTGAACTTGTATTATATACATAATATATCGCAAATATAGTTAACAAAGTTATGGCGCTTATAAATATAATTAAATATTTTTTAAATTCTTTTTTACTAAGACTTTGTAGGTAATTTGATAGGTTTGTTAAAGCTTTCATAGTTTTATACGCCGTTCGCCCTTTAATTATTCTTGAATTCTTAATTTTGCTATAAATTTAACGCCCTTGTCTTCTACCCCTTTTGGATCTATTTCTTCTTCCAAAGTGAAAAAACGTGAATCTACAAATCTTTTTTCTAATTCTTCAAAATATTTGAAATGATTACTTCCTGTTTTTGATCTGAAATAACCCTCTACTTCTGCTTTTGGAATTCCATCTTCTTGGGAAATTATTACTTCTTCTATTGTTACATCAAAGCGTCTTTTATCTATAATATTTGTGAGTTCTTGTAATATTTCTAGTGGGTGTAATTTTTCTTTTTTGAATGGCTCCCACATTTGTACTTTGTCTTGTATTAAGTTTTTTGCTCTCTGCATTAAATTTCTGAGACTAATATTTTTTGGTATTTTAGCTGGTACAGGGAATATTAGACGTAACTTTTCGGTTTGCCTTTGTTCTATCCTATTGAAGTTTTGGGTTAGTGTATTAATTTGTATATACCCAGTGATAGATATGGTTGTGAATATAGCAAATATTATTATTAGTGCACTGATAATTTGTTTTCTTGTAATATTATCTTCTTGTATCGCAAAAATTTTTCTTCTTAAGTCAAACTGGTCTTGTTGATCGCTTGGCAAAGCCGTGCCTAGAGCGGCTAAATATAAATTTGAATCATACGGTATAGTTTTTAATTTATTTTTAAAAAGTTTGTTTACAAATATTTTTTCGAAATCAAAAATATCACATGGAATCTGGAGAATATTATTACCAAGTTTTGCCAGATCTTTAATCTGTGAGCATCTTCCTGTAAATAGTATTTTGCTTATTCCTTGGTAAAAATTTAATTTTAGGCTAAAAGAATTTAATGTGAATTGAATATCATTAAAAAAATTAATTACATGTTTTTTTAATGATTTATCATATTGCTCGTCATGTGTAATTGCAAGACCATAGTTTAATAATTTTGTTTCAATTTCTTTTAACGGTCTATTGAGTTCATCACTTATTATTTTAGCGATTGTTAATAAGCCTCTAGGCAGAACTCTAGTGAGTCTTAGTTGTCCATCTAATAGAACCGATACACGTGTTGAGCCTAGCCCTAGATCAACTAATGCGCTAGCATTTTTAATTTCTTGGTATTCAGGAATTTGTTGGTAAAGGCTATAGATTGCAAATAGATCTATGGTGATATTATTTGGTTTTATACCTGCATTTGTATAAATATCTAGTATAGAGCTCAAATCTTCTTTTCTTACTGCTGCGGCGAGTATTATAGATTTGGTTTCTTTTAGTTCTTGTTTTGTGATTATAAAATCTATTATTGATTCTTCCATAGAAAATGGAAGCATAGATTCTATTTCATAATCAAGGATCATTCTTATCTTGTCTGGGTCCTTAAAAGGCACTTCTAGTTCTTTAAAGATTACCAAAGAAGATGGTATAGAAATTCTGATTTTGTCATATTTGCCTAGTTCTTTTATAATTTCTTTTATTGCTTTGGATGCAAAATGTGTAAAATCTTCTGAACTTTGTTCCTCAGGAATTTCTTTTGATATTATTTGTTCTATTATTGTTTTTGAAGGCTTAGCAAATATTTTTGCACAGGTAATAATATTTTCTTGAATAGTAAAACCTAGTATTTTTTCAGAGTATAATCTTTTATTACCAATTTTTTCAGGTAAGAATATTTCTTTTATCACGCCAGACTCCTCGCTTTTAATGTTCTGGCTGCTTGGACAGTTTTTCTGCTATTTAATTTATTTAAATTCATGTTATTAGCTTTAGCTAATATTTCATTTTTGTCTATTGTAGGTCTTAACGGTTTTATAGGTTCAATATTTACTGGTACTTCTTGAGGGATATTTTGGGCTACAGTAAGCCTGTTTTTCAGAGCATTTCTTTTTTTATTAACCTTTGGGATGTTAAGTATTTCTTTAAATTCTTGGCGTTTTTTAGGCTTAATAAGTTTAGCTTCTATTTTTGGTTCTTCTGTTTTAATTACTGGATTTTTTGTAAGCATTTGCTTAAGTTGTTCTCTTTTTTTATCCAACATATTATTGTCGGGTTCTGTTTTGCCTAGGAATTTATCTTCAGCTTCTTGTTCTTGTTTCTTTATTTTTTCCATATATTTAAGTTTAGCGTCAGGTGTTGCTCTGTAATAAGGATCATTTTTTATATCAACACTTGTTGGCTGATACTTAGCTGATGCAAAGTTAGTAACTTTGTAAGAGTAATCTTCCTTTTCAGGATTAAAAAACCAGTTATGTATTGGATCGTTTGTTTTTCTTGTTTGCACTGAATCTCTAATTGTATTGGTTGCATCTTCTATTTTTAGATTGGTGTATAGGTTTGTTCCTGGCGTCGAACGCGGTTTTACTATTGTTGGAGACATGAATACCAATAAATAATTTTTTGTGATTACTTTTTTCTTATTCTTAAACATCCAACCTAAAATTGGAATATCTGCAAGTAATGGTGTTTTGTTATTTAACTCGGTTGTTTTGCTTTTTATAAAACCACCAAGAACAAGTACTTGACCGTTTGCAACAGAGACGTCTGTTACTAATTTTTTTGTATCTTTATTTCCTAATTCTGGATCGGTAAAGAAATCAAAATCAAGATCTATCTTTAATCTTATAATTCCATCTAAGTTTATTTGTGGTGTGACTTTTAAGGTTGTATCAGCTGTTCTTTCTGTATAACCTTTAAATTTACTTTCTGTAGTTTCGTTGACTACATTAAGTGTTTCTCCAATTTTAATTTCTGCTTGAGTATTATTTGCTACAGTAAAAAATGGTTGAGAAAGTAAAGTTGTATTTGTTTGTTGCTTTAAAGCCCTAAAAATACCCCAGATCCCTGTTTTGCTTGCGGCATTTCCTATAGTAAGAATAGTTGCACCAACTCCTCCTGTTAGTCCCAGTGCCATATTAGCAAGAGAAATGCTATTGTCTGTTCCTTTAAGAATTGTTTTTGCATAGGTTGGAGATTGGAAATTCACTCCTTGCCCAATTTGATTTTCGTGTTTATTTCTGAGAGCACCACCTAATTCTTTTAGGTCATTAAAGTCAACTGTAAGTATTAGAGTTTCTATGGCAACTTGAGGTTGAGGTTTATCAAGGTCACGTATTGTTTTCTTTAGCATTTTCCAGTCTTGTTTTTCTGTAGAAGAAGCAATCAATCTGTTACCGTCTTTATCAATTTCAAATTTCATGGGCTTAAAGTATTTTGCACCACCTCTGATGCCACCTTGTTTTGCCTTAGCCATATCATAAGGAACCACTACTTCTAAAATTCTACGCATTTGCTCAGCATCTGTGTGTTGTAGCTCATAAATATGTAAAGGAGATTCTGTGCCTTTAAGTTCAGTATCCAGGTTGTCTGTAATGAATTTTTCTATTTTTTCAATTGATTTTTGGTTGCCCATTAAAATTAGAGAATTTGTTCTTTCTTCAGCGATAATTTTAGTACTTGGAGAAAAGTATGTAAGACTACTTTCTGCTTGTCTTCCTAGTAATCTAGCAAGAGGATTTTGTTGGTTTTGACCTGGTTGAATAAGGCTTGTAAGCAGTTTTTGTATATCGGTAGCATTAGTTTGTTTAAGTCTCATTACAACAACAGTTTCTTGTAATCCTGTTTGATCTAGCTCTTGTATAACTTTCATCGCAGACTTAATATTGTATGATTTGTCTGTTACAACCATACCATTAACTTCTTTGTAGGGTACAACAGAACTTGTCTTGCTTAACATGCCTTGTAATAAACCTTGAATTTGTTCTACATGTATATTTTGTAAAAAAACTACATAGCGTATATCTTCATCGCTATCAGGCAAGGTTAAGAATGGAGTGTTTATGAAAGATCTAAACGGCTGTCCTTTGGCGTTATTGGGCACAACGGTGTAAACATCACCTCTTTCTACTATTGTAAAGCCTCCCATATCAAGCACTGTTAAAAATATATTCCAGGCACCATCTACAGTAAGAGGATTTCTAATAGATAAAGATATTTTTTTACCAGCCAAATTTTTATCAGGAATCAGGTTTATTTTCTTGATCTCTGCAATGTAATTTACCAGGCTTGAAAGTTCTGCATTTTCAAAATTTAAGAAAATTTCTTTTTTTTCTTTGTCTTTTTGTTTGCCTGCAGGCTTTGCTTGTGAGGGTTGTGCAGGTTTGGATTCTTTTTTTATCTTTTCTTCTTTATTTTTATTTTCTTCTTTGGGCAGACCCATCACTAAGGGCTCAGTTTTTGGTATCTGGACATAGGTTTTTGCAACTGATGGGGTTACGCTGGCTTGCCCGCCGGGGAGGCTGGGTGTAGGCGAACTAGCGGGTGCAGGCGTTGGAATTGGGGGTGTTGCAGGAATGGCTCCTGACATGCCTCCAGTAGGATTTGGTGATGCAGCGGGCATCCCCATGTGATAGTTGTTTTTTGTTATGAAAATAAAAAACATTAAAATAAAAGTTATTTTAAAAAGCTTAGTCATAGTCCCTTACCGTACCCTTCTGTTTCTTGTTCTAGATCTTAAATTATCAAGAAATCTTTGTCTTACGTCGGAAATTGCCTGTTGTTGCCTTGGGCTTCTATGGTATTTCTTAAACTCTTGTAGCCTTTTTTCTCTTTCTTGTTCAGGGCTTAATTTAAACATTCCAGATGTTTGAGCACCCTCTTTTGTTGACTGTAAGAAAGACGCTTTCTTTGGCTCTAGTTTGGAAATTTTATAATTTAACATTAAATCTTGGCTGTCTCTTTTTAAGGCGACCTTTATTATATCTTTCTTTTTCGTTCTTGTGATAGCATCATAAATTTTTATTCTATTTTTTAGGCTTTTTGTATCAACATTATTTATAGATGTGATTATATCGCTAGGTTTTAGGCCCATCACGGTGCCTACTTCATCCGGTTCTATTGCTCCAATTTTTATTCCAACGGTTTGTCCATCTTGGTAGGCTGTAGCAATATTTAGGTTTTCCATGAATTTTGCAAGAGATGGTGTGTTTTTAGCAAATTGCTTAATATCTAATTCATAATTTTTATCATCGATTTTCTTTATGGTATATTTCCATTTCTCGTCAGGTTTTTGAGGTTGTTGTGATTGTTCCCCCAACACAAGATCATCTTTTCTTAAAAGAAATATTTCTTCTTGTCCATTAGATCGTAAGACTATTACTTTATTTCTTCCAACTCTTAAGACCTGCCCGTCTTTTATTTTATCACCAGAGTGATATATATGTTCTTTTTTAGTTTCATCCTCAAACATTGCAACGCTATTTGTTTCTTGGGATGAATATATGATTCCTTTTAATGATATATTTAAAGGTGCTATAAATTCCTGTTTTTTAGGTTCGGGAGGAGGTATTATAGTAGGTTTTTGAGGCTCTGGTATAGGCGTTACAAAGCTTTGTTGCGCTACAGGCGATATGGAATCAGAAAATGTTCCAAAGATATCTAATTTATAGATTCTTTCTATATTTAATACAACTGGTTTTTTTTTTTGAACTTCGCCAGTCGGCTTTGGGTTTATTCTTATTTTTGGAGGCTCTTGCTCCAAAAAGTTATTTATTAGCAATACCATTAAAAAGATTGCTAATAAACTGCTATTTAAAATCCATAATTTTTGCTTCATGTTCAAAAACACCTTATTTATAAACTATGAAGATAGTTTTCCGCTTGCATAATTGTCAAGTAAATATATTCTTGCTCTTTTTTTATATAACTTCAAGGCGAGGGTATAGTTTGCAATATTTTTTGTATAATTTGATCCGTTGTAATATTTTCAGCTTCTGCCTGATAAGTCAGTAGTATCCTGTGTCTTAAGACATCAGGGGCAATGGCTTTTATGTCGTCAGGAATTACAAAATGTCTCTTTTTCAAGAAAGCATATGCGCGAGAAGCATAATCCAACATCAATGTAGCTCTTGGTGAGCCGCCATATTCTATAAGCCCTTCAAGGTCATTCAGGTTATAATTTTCTGGGGATCTTGTTGCAAAGACTATATTTAATAAATATTCAGTAACTTTTTCATCCACATAAATTTGATTTACCAGTTTTTGCCCTATGGTGATTTGTTCGGTATTCATTGTTTTGTGAATTGGTATTGGATTAAAGACTTTATTTATGATCTCTCTTTCTTGTTCATAAGAGGGATATGTCATAATAAGTTTGAACATAAATCTATCTACTTGAGCTTCAGGTAGGCGATATGTTCCCTCTTGTTCAATAGGGTTTTGGGTAGCCAATACCAAAAATGGTTTTTCTAATTTATAGCTTTCAGAACCAATTGTAACTTGTTGTTCTTGCATGGCTTCAAGTAATGCTGATTGTACTTTTGCTGGTGCCCTGTTTATCTCATCTGCTAAAATTAGGTTTGAAAATATGGGACCTTTTTTTGTCTGAAACTCTTGTGTTTTAGGGTTATATATAAGAGTTCCTATTAAATCTGCAGGTAATAAATCAGGTGTAAATTGAATTCTCTGGTAATTTAATCCGATAGCTTCTGATATTGTTTTTATTAAAGTTGTTTTTGCAAGTCCTGGCACACCTTCTAATAAAATGTGACCATTACATAGTAACCCTATAAAAGTTCGATCAACTATATGTTCTTGCCCAACGATTCCTTTTTTAATTTCGTCTCTTAATTTTTG
The DNA here is from genome assembly GCA_964453985.1 of uncultured Pseudomonadota bacterium. GTDB lineage: Bacteria > Babelota > Babeliae > Babelales > UASB340 > CAYVQB01. The sequence continues at coordinate 34,027 of CAYVQB010000001.1, read as the reverse complement.
CCATTCAATACTTTGATCTTTGATTTTTTCGGTTATATCTTGAGATGGTAAATTTTGCATATCAACCCCATATTTTTTATTTTAAATTTTAATCTCTAAATCTAACTTTAGTATTTTATCACGTAATTGAATAGGAGTTAAATTTAATCGGTTTGATACTTGTTTTATATCGAAATGATTTTTTTTTAGTAAGAAAGTTAGAAAGTTTTTCTCAAAATCCTGAGATGCTTCTTTTAAAGAGTTGAATTTTGTGAAAAATTGTTCCTCTATTATATGGGTTCTTTTTTCGTCCAAATACAGATTTAATATTTCAGGATTGATTACCTGGTTTTCTTGATCAGTGTTAATAACTATTTTTTTAATTACAGTCTTTAACTCTGATACATTTGCCTGCCAACTGTGGTTTCGGAGGTTGCGGACACTTTTAATATTTAAAATAATAGATTTATTATATCTTAGATTATATTTCTTCAGATAATAATCTACCAATAATGGTATGTCATATCTACGCTTATTTAAGGGGGGTATTTCTAAGGGAGTTGAATTTAGTGCATGAAAAAGAGAGTTATTAAACTTTCCTTCTTTTACTAATTCATATAAGGGTGTGCAGCATGAAGCAATTACCCTTGTATTTTTGGTGGTATCATTTTGTAAATAAAATAATAACCTCTTCTGACTATCAAGATCTAATTGATTTATATTTTTTACAAAAAGAGTGCCTTCTTGATTTGTGAAAAAATTGTTTATAATTTTAATAGATTCTTCTCTGGTTAGGCTTTCACTATTTAGGATACATAAGCCATGAAGGACACTTCCGTGAATATACTTGGCGAATAGGGCTTTGCCTGTGCCATGTTGTCCATAGATAAGAAGTGGTAATGTTAATTTTTTTACCATATTAAGTTGTTGTATTAGTTCTAAAAATAAATTGCTCTGACCAATTATTCCAAAATCTTCTAGATTTTCAGGGGAGTCATTTTTTATTTTTGAGTCTACGTGTTTTTCTTTTAGAAAACTAATCTTTGAAAGAATCTCATCAAGGTTGAGAGGTTTTTCAATAAAATCTAAGGCTCCATTTTTTACTGCTTGTATTGCAATAGGTATATTTCCAAAGCCTGAAATTATTATTACCCTTTGTTGAGGATATTCTTTTTTTATTTTTTCTAGGAGTTCTAGTCCGCTACAATTAGGCATAAATATATCAAGAAGAACTAGGTCTGGAATTAATTTTCCTATGGCATCAAGGGCTTTATTACCATCTTGTATTGTTTCGACTTGATATTTTTCATCTTCGAGAGCTTCTTTTAGAGTTTTTAAAATTGTTGTTTCATCATCTACTATTAATAGGAGAGGGGAGTTATTCATAAATTTTATTTAACTTTTATTGGACCTTCATCTAGCCCACGTATAAATTGATAAATGTATGGGTTGTCGCATTCCCATATATTATCAGCGGGTCCGATATAGACAATTTTACCTTCATTTAGCATTGCGACACGTTTTGCATATTTAAATATTTCAATATCGTGAGAAATAACTACTGTAGTAGCTTTAAAATCATCTTGTGTTTTCTTTATGAGCTCATGGATAATTCGTACAGTAATAGGATCAAGTCCGGTAGTGGGTTCGTCGTAGATTAATATTTCAGGACTTAACATTAAGGTTCTTGCTAGCCCAACTCTTTTTTTCATTCCACCAGATAATTCCGATGGATATTTATCAAGGACTTCTTCTTTTAGCCCTACACTTTTTATTTTTTCAATTACTAACGGCCTAACTTTTTCAGGAGGCACTTCATTTTCTAGCATTGTTATGCCTACATTCTCAAAAACATTCAACGAATCTAGTAGTGCTGCAAACTGAAAAACATAACCACATTTTTTGTAGATTTCTTGAGCTTGATTTTTTTTGAGTTTTGTTACGTCGATGCCATCTATTATTACTTCACCTGAATCGGGCTTTATTAAGCCAATAATCTCTTTTAGTAAAACAGATTTTCCTTCCCCTGATCGTCCTATAATTGCTAAAAAGTCGTGGTCAGGGATATCTAGATCGAGTCCACGGATGATTTTTTTGGGGCCAAAGGCCTTTCTCAAATCTTTTATTTCTATCATTTTAAAACTAATATTTTAGAACATAAGTGAGGTAAGTATATAGTCAGCCACAAATATCGTTACGTTAGCGTACACAACGCCTTGGGTTGTTGCTATGCCCACTCCCTTAGCTCCTCCTTTTGTTATAAAACCTTTATAACTACAAATTAAAGACAATAAAAGTCCAAAGAAAATAGACTTTACTAAACCGTTTGTAATATCAGAAAAAACTACATTTTCTCTGATAGACTCCATATACATTTCTGAGTTGATATTTAAAATATATACGGAAACAAAGTATCCAGCTGCTATGCCGCAAAGAGAACAAAAAATAGAAAGAAAAGGTAATATGAAAGTAGATGCAATTAATCTTGGAATAACTAGATATTGTTTTACATTGATACATAAAGTTTGCAACGCATCAATTTGTTCTGTTATACGCATGGTGCCTATTTCTGCTGTCATAGCAGAGCCGGCTCGACCTATTACCATTATTGCCGTTAGCACTGGTCCAAATTCTCTTACCATTGATATGAATACAATTGGTCCTATAAACCGTTGCGCTCCAAAGCGATGAAGACCTATATGACTTTGTACTGCCAGCACTGCACCAATAGTTATACCTACCAAAGCAATAACGCCCAAGGAGTTTACTCCTATGAAGGACATTTGGTAAAATATTTTTTGAGTTTTTGGTTTGGTGGCAAACATAGTGGACATTGAATCGTAAAAAAACAACCCGATATTACCTATGCCTGTACAAAATGCTAGTACAGTATTACCTACAAAGTCAAAAAGCTTTATAAAAAATGAATTATTATTAGCTTCTTTCACTTTCTCAACTTTTAGTTTAATTGTTTGTTATTTAGAAACAGGCCCTTTTGGCTGTGGTGCAGGTATTTGTCTTGATGAGGTTGTTGTTGTTTTAAATCTGGTTTTTTCTGTATGTTTAGATTTTAAGATTGCAAGCCCAAGAGCTCCTATAATAAAAATAGCACCCATGACCCAGGTGGCCCTTTCAAATATTTCTTGGCCTCCGGAACCACCGAATAACATTTGACTTCCTCCTCCTAGTCCTCCAAGACCCATATCGCCTTTACCCTGTTGTAATAACACGGATAAGATTAAAACAAAACATATGACAATGAAAAAAACCATTAGCAATGTAACTATCATCTTTATTTGCTCCTAAATTTATATATACCTATCAAACTATAATTATATCTAATCTTCTATAATTTAACTATTTTTTCAAGTTCTGCAAAGTCTAAGCTTGCTTTTCCTATTAAAAAGCCATCCAAATTGTTAATAGTTTTTAATTTTTTTGAGTTTTTGGAGTTTATACTGCCTCCATATAAGAATTTCCAATTAATATTTGGAGCAATTTTTTCAGTTTTATCTAATAACCAGGCGAAAATGTTTTCCAGATGATCTATGGAGGGGGTATTTCCCGTTCCTATGGACCATATTGGTTCATAGGCTATTATTATGGACATATGGTTAGGAATTATTAAGCCTGATTTAATTAGATTAAAAATCTCTTGTAATTGTTGTGTTAATATGGCGATGGTACTCTGTTGTTTATGTTCTTCTGATGTTTCACCTATGCATAATATTGGAGAAACTTTATGGTTGACTAGTTGAGAGAATTTTTGACTAATCTTTTGGTTTGTTTCATTTGCATGTTGTCGTCTTTCGCTGTGACCAATAAGGCAATATTGGCAGCCTACATTATGTAGGCTTATTGCTGAGACTTGTCCAGTGAAAGAGCCTTTTGTATGATTTGAGCAATCTTGAGCTCCAATACTTATGTTACTGTCTTGAAATATTTTATTTATTGGATAAAGGCTAACAAAAGACGGACATAATATTATTGAGGTATTAATATTCTCGCTTAAGCTTATGAGTTGATCATAATTAGAACTCACATAATTTAGCTCTTGGTCGATGTCTAAATTCATTTTCCAATTAGCAGCAAAAATATAATGTTTATTCATTTTTTTACTTTCTGAATTTTTATGGTTATTCTTTCTCATGTAAGCCAATTACTTTAGAATAACCTAAGTGTCATTTTTTTCCAAATTGGTTTAGGTTTTGTGTCTTGACGAAAACTTAAATTGCAGTAAGCTCAGTGCTTGCATTTAGGTAGTAAATAATTTAAAAGAAATAATGGTATGGGTTTATGAGCCGATTAAATTGTAATTTTAAACGAGTAGTAATTCTTCTAGTTCTCAGTGTGTCTTCAAATACATTTATTTTTGGTACTCGAAATGTCAGTAGGTATTTTCCATTTTTAGAGAGACTATCGTCAGAATATATATTAGATGAAAAATCTCATGTTTCCCCCGCACTCTTCTTCGCGAAAGCTTCTGGCGCTTTTAAACGTGGTGGTGGCGACACTGGAATCCCGGAGCTTTGGGGTTTTTATGATTTGAATGATATTATAAGCAGTTTAGAGAAGACTAATGCAACGTTTGTAAATCCTATTAAGACAGAGCGTGGTCCGGAAGATAACTGGATCAATAAGTCAATTAGATACAAAGTTGATGGCAAGCTTAAGGGGAAAGGTTTATTAATTCCTTATGAGCAATATTTAAAATACGGATTATCATTTGGTGCTTTTTTACCAGTGATGCATGTTAATGCCAGTGACCATTTTACATTTTTATCTGGTGATTCAGATTCTGCTTTGAGTAATTTAAAAGATGGTGAGATTGAGCAGCTTGATCGTATTAGAAGAAATGTAAATGAAGATTTAGGCATTAATGGTGGTGATTGGTCAAAAACAGGTATCGGTGATCTGGATTTGCACGCTAAATTAGATTTGAATTGGGATTATACACTTTTGATGCGTTCAATTAATTTGGTTTTTCAATTAGGTGTTTTATGCCCAACGGGAACTAAATCTGATTATAATTATGCCTCTTCTGTGTCATTTATGGGTGATGGGCATTGGGGTGTTTATTTTGATGCTATGTCGGAATTAGAACTTAAAAGAGATTGGATATTTGGTGTCTTGTTTGGTTTTGTGCATCAGTTTAATAATACTCGTAAAATACGTATTCCTGTGTACAATGAGCCTGCAATATTTAGTGCTTTGATTAGAGACACAAAAATTGATCCGGGTATGACCTTTAAATTTTCTCCATATATTATAGCTAAAAATATTTCAGATGGATTTAACTTCCAATTTCGTTATACATATTTAAGACACAATAAAGATAAATGGTACGATAATAACACAGACTCAACAGTTAAGAGTTATTTACATATAGAACCAGGGTATAGTTTTTCTGGAACAGATTTAACTGCTGAAGATATTTCTAAAAATATAAACGAGAAAGCAAATTTGACTAAATGGAGTGATCATTATTTAAGTTTTCAAATATCATATGACGCTTTAGAAGCAGATAATAAATGGTTTATGGACCCTGTATTTTATGCACTTTTAGATTATCAAGTTAATGGAAATGGTTCTTGTAAAACTCATCAGGTTTCGCTAGGAATAGAATTACATTTTTAGCAAGGAGAATAAATGAAGTTTTGGCCTGCTAGAAAATTATTTAGTTTTTTTTCTAATGATTTGGCTATCGATTTGGGGACTGCGAATACGGTTATCTATGTTCGCAAGCAAGGTGTTGTTTTGGACCAACCTTCTGTCGTTGCCGTTAAACGTTCGACTAATGAAGTTTTGGCTGCGGGAAATAAAGCTAAGAGCATGTTGGGTAAGACTCCAGAAAGCATTATTGCCTGTAGACCAATGAGAGATGGCGTTATTGCAAACTTTCAACTAACAGAAAGTATGTTGCGCTATTTTATTAGAGAAGTTCATGATAATAGAAAAACTTTAGTAAGACCTAGAATGATTGTAGGTGTGCCATCAGGTATAACCCAAGTCGAAAAACGTGCAGTTGAAGATTCTGCAAAACAGGCAGGTTCAAGAGAAGTTTATACTATCATGGAGCCTATGGCTGCAGCAATTGGAGCAGGTTTGCCAGTAGAAGAGCCTGCAGGAAACATGATTGTTGATATCGGTGGTGGCACAACAGAAGTTGCTATAATATCTTTAAAAGATGTTGTCTATTGCAAATCTGTACGTGTTGGTGGTGATGAAATGGATCGTGCCATTGTTCAGTATGTAAAACGTAAATATAATTTATTAATTGGTGAACGCACAGCAGAACAAATCAAGATGAAAATCGGTACGGCCATGCTAACAGATGAATCAGTCAAAGAAGATGTCAAGGGTAGAGATCTTATAACAGGCGTGCCTAAGACTATTTCTTTATCTGACTCAGAGGTTTTTGAGTCCTTGACTGAACCCATATCTATTATTATTGATGCCGTTCATTCAGCTCTAGAGAATGCACCTCCAGAGTTATCCTCTGATTTAGTTGATAGAGGTATAATGATGGCTGGTGGCGGTGCTTTGCTTAGGAACCTAGATGTGCTAATATCCAAGGAGACGGGGTTACCTGTAAAGGTTGCAAAAGATCCTTTGTTATGCGTTGTTTTAGGTGCTGGTAAAGTTCTTGAAGAATTGGATTTCTTTAGGGATGCCTTATTAAAATAATCTAAAATTATTGGCTTTATTTATGTTTGATTTTTTCAATAAAAGTAAACTACTTTTTGCGTTTTTAGCTATATTATTTATTGGTAATGTTTGGACAAAGTCCAAAAGAACAAGACGACGTTTACATGATGAAAAAAAAGTTGAAACGTTACAAAAGGTCGAACATAACTTCAAATATGCGATATTCGATGTAAGCGGTACTTTATGGAAAAAAAGAACCTATGATATATTATATGCTTATCAGAAGAAAAAAGGTGTTTCCCTTGGTTATTATTGGAAGCTTTTAAATTTTGGAACAAGTTATTTGTTTGGAAATTTTGATCCTAAAAAAGCATTCGAGTCCTTTCTAGATTGTTGTAAAAATTCTTCTGTTCAAGAGCTAAAAAAAGGTTGTTCTGAAATCTGGCAAAGTGAGTGTAAGGCTTGTCTTTATAGAGAACCAAAAGATATTTTTGATAAGCTTAAAAATAATGGTGCAAAAATGATTTTGGTTGAGGTTGGCATGCAAGAACTTTATGCAGATTTATTAGATATATATAAATTTGATTACATGTTTTTCTCTGAGCTTGAAATTAAAGACAATAAAGTTTCTGGAAAACTTGTCGGTGAGCCATGTATTGGAACAGTTAAATATGATAAAGTTAAAAATTTAGTAGAAAATGAACTCAAGGGTTATTTAAAAGACGCAGTTTTTTATGCTAGCAGTCATCTTGATATTCCATTGCTTGAGGTTGTTGGCAAAGCTGTTGCCGTTAACCCAACTTCCCAATTAGAATCCCATGCTAAAAAGAAAGGCTGGGAGATTTTGAAATTTAAAGATAAAGATTTTCTTAAATTAGCTGAACCAAAAGCTTTGCTTGCCTCTAAATAGTTTTATTGCACAAAATCCTAATTATTTGTTAATAAAAGTAATATATCTAGTTCGATTGTATGTTATTTCTAATATTTAGGAGGAGAGTTGATGAACGGAGAATTAAAGGTTTATTCAAATAAGTGGAAACTTTTTGCTTATATGTTTCCATTTCTATTTACACTATCTTTGGTTATAGGTACATTTTTTGTAGATCCTGATCTCTTGTTTGCTCCGCAGGATTGGGCATATAAGATAAGTGGTCACCCTGTTACAGCAAAAGTAGAGATTGCTTCTCCAGAGTTTGATATACAGCTTACTGAAGTAGAAAAAAAAGAAGTGGCAGGTTTTGCTTCAATAATGCTTATTTTCATGTTTTTACTTTCTATTTTATTGGAAGTTTTTATCGCTTTAATTGCAATAGTGATATTTTTTAAATCTATTGTAAGATTTTTTAGAGGTGATCCAGAGATAATTATAAGTAGTGAGGGAGTCGCCCACTATTCAAAAGGCTTTTTTTCTTGGGATAAAATTGGAAAAGTTTATCTATATTCAAATTTCAACTACATGTTTTGTCTTGGGCCTTGGTGGTTTGCAAAAAGATTTTATTCTTTAAAGCTTGTATCAAAAAAAGATGCAAAAGAAGTCAGAATTACATTAAAAAATATAGATACATCTATTAACAGTGTTTATAGTTCAATAAAAAGCCACAAAGATATCAATTTTAATTTCTGATAAATAGGGGCATATACCTGTCCGCCATAGCCTTGGCGACGGCTGGATGTGCCCTTTTCTAATATTTTTCAATTTCTTTATAATCATCTAAATAGAATTTTTTATTATTTATTAAATAATAATCTTCATGCCCTTTGCCCAAAAGAGCAATAATAGAATTGGGGTTAGAGAATTGGACAGCTTTTGCAATTGCTTTTTTTCTATCTAATAAACATGTAACTTTATTTAAATCTTTTTTTTCTATGCCAGCCAAAATATCTTTTAAAATATTTTCTCTATTTTCTGATCTTGGATTATCATCTGTAATTATTATTTTATCAGCATATTGTGTGGATATTTTTCCCATCACAGGTCTTTTGGTTTTATCTCTATCTCCACCGCATCCAAAGACAACTATTAAATTTTTGGTCATTGTTCTTAATACTGATAATACAGCTTCCATAGAAGATGGATTATGTGCATAATCAACAAAAGCTTTAGCATTGTTTTTGAGTGTATGAATTTGTAGGCGACCGGGTACTCCTGGAAAAGTTTTTATAGCATCTATAATTTTATTATCTTTTAGTCCAAGTTTTTGACAAATCAAGAATGACATAACTAAATTATAGGCATTAAATTGTCCAAAAAGTTTGGGTGCAATAATTACATTGTTTTTAATTTTTATTTCTAAACCATTTATATTATTTTGCTCTATAGAAAAAGTTTTATTATCAAAGCCTAAGATATTGTTATCTTTATTTTTTAAATTATTTAAAGCTTTTTTACCCCAAGCATCATCTGAGTTAATAATTATAGCGCCCTCTTTTTTTGCTTGATCAAATAAAAGATATTTTGCCTGAAAATATTCTTGCATGTCTTTGTAAAAATCCATGTGCTCTGGTGCTAAATTAGTAAAACCTACTGCATTAAATTTTATTCCATATGTTCGATCAAGGCTTAAGGCATGTGAGCTGACTTCCATAACAACATAGTCTATATTTTGCTTTACACATTCATCGAAAAACATATGTAAGTAATTGCTTTCGGGACAAGTTAGCTTACTTTGTGTTTCTGTGGTTAGGATCTTGTTTTTGATTGATCCCAGAAGGGCTATTTTTAGTCCACAGTTGCGCAAAACATGTTCGATGATGTAACTCGTGGTTGTCTTACCTTTTGTTCCCGTAATGCCGATTATTTTTAATTTATTTGCTGGATAATTTAAGGCTTTGGCAGAAAGTTGCGCTAATTTTATTCGTGTGTTTTTTGTGTAAATAAATTTTATATTTTGATATTGTTTTTCAAGTTTTTGATTAGAACTGTTTTTAGTAAGTACTATTTGAGTTGCGCCTTGTTCAATAGCCTTTGTTATAAACTTGTTTCCATCGCTATTAAATCCTTTAATAGCCACAAAAGTTGAGTTTGGTCCAACGTTGTCTGTGTGACATGCAACGGGATGATTTTTTAGAATCATATTATCTTTCTTTTTTGTTAAGTATGTTTTTGAGGTTAACAAGATGCTATATAAATAATAGTTTTTCCTATAATTTATCAAAATAGAAATTTTTGTGACCCCCTTTTTTTATTTTTTATGTGTCGCGTTTTTAAATATTATGTTAATTGTGTATTTAAGCCGACTGGTAGGCACTAAAAAAAACTGTTTCAATTTCATACAATCTATTGAAACATAGATTAGTAGATTTGTTGCAGAATTTTATATCATAGTTACTAACAATCTTGTTGATAACTTTGTTAATAATTTGGTTTAACCTTGGTTTTAAAGCGTTTTTATGCGAAAAGCGTTAAAGTAAGCATTGCTATTTGTAGTAAAATTAAAAAACGTAATCAATTTAGATTTAAATATAGGAATAGGTTTTGGCACAGGAGTATATGGGCATGTTTTTGACAAGTTTTATTTTTCTAATGAGAAATTTGTTGGGGTTTTTCTTTTGTTTTTGATAAAGTCAATCCAAATTTTAATAAATTGTTTTTTAAACTTTTTTGCTCTAAGCTTAAAACTCTTTATTTTAGGGTTTAAAAAAGCATTTTTTATTTTAACATTGATTGGATTGATTGATGGATTCAGATATAAACAAATATACAAAAGATATTGATTATAAAGAAATAGATAAGGGTTTTGTTGCTAAGATTAATCTATTGGCAAAGGATTATAAGCAATTATTGTTGGAGCTGGATGAAAAAAGAAAAACTTTTTTGGAGTATAAAACGGCACTAAACAATAGCTTAGAAAAGTTGGCAACTTTGAGTGGCCATGATATGTCTGAAGAAGATAAAAAAGAGAGTGAAGCTGGTTTCAAATATTATAATGATTTATTGAGCGATACTATTAATAAATGTGCTGGTGAATATAATTTTTTTGAAGGTATAATTTCTGAGGAACATCCAAAGACTATTAAAGTCTTGAAATCTCAACCTGATGATTTTGAAGAAGTTATTAAATGGAAGATTAAAGATTCTAGAAGTTTCTTTAAAAAGGTAAGAAAAGATTTAAGAGTTTCTTTTTCTCAGTTGAAATTAGGTTTTGACCAAAAGCTAACAAATTTAAAAGTTATGGAACTTTATTTAAAAAGAGATCAAGAAAACAAAAAAGATAAATAATTTTTTGTAAGGAGTTTATGAGAGTTGTTATCCAAAGAGTGAATTCAGCCTCTGTTGATGTTGATGGCAAATTAGTCTCAAGTATCAGTAAGGGGCTGCTCGTTTTAGTCGGTATAAGATCTGGCGATATGGATTCTGATATCGATTATATAATTAAAAAAATTTTAAATATTAGAATTTTTGAGAGCCAAAAAAGCTTTATGGATAAATGTGTGCAAGATTTAGGTCTTGAGATCCTTTGTGTTTCACAATTCACCCTTTATGGCAATTGCAATAAGGGAAACAGGCCTTCATTTGATAAGGCTATGTCGCCCAAAGAGGCAAAACTCTTTTATGATAAATTCTTAGAAAAATTAAAACAAAACTACTCTAAAGTTAGTGATGGCATATTTGGTGCTTATATGCAGGTTAGTTTAGTTAACGATGGTCCTGTTACAATAATTCTAGATAGTTCTAAAGAGATCTAATAATGATACAAGAAGCTGTTATTCAAAAGACAGTTAGTTTTGTAAAAGAAACTCTTTCTGGTCAAGAGTCTGGCCATGATTGTTCAGGACGCAGATAAGCTAGATGCCATGGGTGCAATTGGTGTGGCGCGTGCTTTTTCTTATAGTGGATTCAAAAAGCGTTCTTTTTATGAACCTGGTATAAAACCTGTTTTACATGCTAGTAAGCAAGAGTATAGAAAAAATAAAAGTAATACGATAAATCACTTTTATGAAAAACTATTATTACTAAAAGATTTAATGCACACTAAAACTGCTAAATCTATGGCACAAAAGCGGCATGATTTTATGTTACAGTTTTTAGATAATTTCTTTGCTGAATGGGGTGAATAAGCTTTTTATTACGTGTAAAATGACCAGTCAAGGCTCATGTTAAGCATATCTTTAAGCCAATTAGGAAAGTATTTTTGGTTAAAAGATTGTCGTTCTTTGTGTAGTTCTTCTATTTCTTCTTCTGTAAGATTTTTTAGTTTAGATATAATCTCAAGGTCATTGTCGCATTCTTTTTGTTTTGCCTTGCAGTATAGGTAGGTTAAAATTATTACAGCAGGAGTTGCTAGTAAGCCTGCCGTGGCAATAATTCTAAGGGTTCTATCTTTATCTACATTAGTTTTATTTTTTTTATCTGAAGGATTATTGGAGTTACCGGAGAAAAACTTTATTGTTCTGATTATTGAGTCTCTATATTCTTGAGATTTTGCTAAATATTTAGCTTGATAGTCACTTATTTCTCTTGATATATGTAGAGATTCTCGTGATATTTTAATACATCCACTGTAATGATTTTTTCTTTTTATTTCTGTTTCTATTTTGTCTAGGTCTCTTTTGGCTTGACGTTGAAAATTGTAAAATTCTTGGGTCTTTGTGTCGTAGAAATTAAAAACTTTTTTTGTTAAATTTCGATAATATTCTGTAGGTTTGTTGGATTTTATATCTTCGGTTATTAGAAAGTTTTTAAGGGATTGTAGATTTTCTTCGTAGTTTCTTTTCAGACTTAACTTTAGAACAATAATTCTTGGGTCATTTAAAAGGGATGCAACCTTCTCTTGTTGTTTTCTTTGACTATAAGTAGATTTCATGGAACATGATCTTATCTTATTTATTAATGTGTTTTTCCAGGTTGCATATCCATTGAGACACTTTGTATAATATCTTGCGTTTTCACTACTTACTGATAGTGCCTCTTGTGAGATCTTACTGTATTCGTAGGAGTAAGTATTTTTTAGTTCACTTTCTATTTCTTTTAACCTTTTTTCAACCTGGTATTTGGTGCCCAGAATTTCTTCAGATTTTATTCTATAGAATTCATCTGTTTCGTTTATCAGTTTATTATAATATTCTTGGCTTTGGTTTGATTTTACTTCTTTATTGTTAGTAAAATTCATCATTTGATCCCAATTATTCGTACAATCGGTTTTGAATTTATTTTTTAAAAAAACCACTCTGGGGTCATTTGTGAATGAGACATTATTCTGCCAGTTTGTACTATAACCCGAATATTTCTGTTGTTGAGGTTTTGGAGTTTCTGGTTTTAAAATAAAATCTTTTTTAGGAATACTAAAAAGTTTTTCAGTTATAGATTGTATCTCTTTTAGATAGTTTGTGCTTATTAAATTCTTTTTTTGGACGATCTTTACATGGTGTAATAATTCAGTTTTTTCTTGGCTTGTCAGTTCTTTTTCATATCCTATGTTGCTTAATATAGATATAAACCTGTTGAACATTGTAATTGTTAGTTTGTCTTTTTGTGTTGCTTGTAAATTTTCAATATCACTCAGTAGGCTTTCTCGTTCTTCAAATTTAGTTAAATCGGCTTTAAGGTATTTTGATAAATTTATGGCCCCATATCCGGTTGTTGTTAAAAAGATAAAAAAAGTTAAAAGTCTAAGAAAAATACTATACTTCATGTTATTCCATTAAAATTGTTCGTGCAGGTGCAGCTTCTAGGTTGATTGTAAATATTGGTAAACAGATAAAGTTATAATCTTGCTCTATTGCATCTTTTAACCGGAGCCCCTCAATTATATAAATTCCACTTTCAAGTAAAAGCTTATGTGTTTCATGTTCTGGTTGGTTTCTTTCTATGCCAAGATAATCAATCCCAACAGCTTTTACTTCTTTATCTTTCAAAAACTTTGCACCTGATTTATCTAAATAAACAAAATCAGGATAAAATTTTTGAATTGGTGATAGTAAGCTATTTTTTGTTTTAAGTAAAATGATATCATCTTTTTCTATATTAAATTGCTTTAAATCTTGTTCCGTTATTTTTTCTTTTATACTTGTTAGATCAAGAACTTTTGCTTTACCTATAAGCTTTTCTAACTTTATTTGGTTTATACTTTCCCCATTATCCAGAAAGTGGGCAGGAGCATCAACATGTGTCCCTGTATGAGAGCCTAAAGTTATTATTGAATCACGGACCCCATTCTCTGAGAACGTCTTTGTGAGCTCAAATTTTACTGTTTTTTTATTTTTATATTCTGTGATATTTTCTGTTATTGGCCAGCTTATATCTATTATTTTCATATTATCCCAGCATACTATTTTTTTTCAAACTTATGTCCACCGAAAGCGTTGCGCAACATAGCGATAACCTTTGTAGCGTAATTGCCTCCGGTTTCTCTTGACCAGGCTCTAATTTGCAAAGATTTATCCAAAAGATCCATAGCAATATTTTGATCTTTGCTTTCTTGTATTGTCCATTGTCCGGTTAAGTTTTCTCCAATTTCTCCAGAGATTTCTTTTAGTTCTTGGTCTTGCGCAAAAATATCATGAGAAAGATCCAGGATCCAAGACCTTACAACGCTGCCGTGTTGCCAAACGCGTGTAATGTTTTCTAGGTCTAATTTTTTGTATTGAGTATTATTTTTTAGTAAATCAAAGCCTTCTGCATAGGCTTGTAGTAAAGAATATTCTATGCCGTTGTGAATCATCTTAACATAATGTCCAGAACCAGATGGTCCCATATATCCATAACCATTAGGTGCTGCAATAGATTTAAAAACAGGCTCTAATTTTTCAAAAATATTTTTTTCTCCACCTATCATTAAAGAAAAACCTATTTCTTTACCCAAAAGTCCACCGGATGTACCACAATCTAAATAATAAATATTTTGGGCTTTAAGTTTATCCTGTCTTTTAATTGTATTTTTATAGTAACTGTTTCCACCATCGATTATTACGCTATTTTCAGGTAAATTGTTTTTTAATAAATCATCTATTACATTGTCGACAATTTTACCTGCGGGTACCATTAGCCAAATTGCATCTGGTTTATTATCAATGATTTCTTTTATGTTTTGTGTTAAGCGTAAGTTTTCTGGGACTTCTTGTATTGCAGGATCATAGCCAATAACTTCATGCTTATCCTTTAGTAATCTATCAGCAATTGCTTGTCCCATTCGTCCAAGGCCTATTAAACCTATTTTCATTTATTTACTCCAGTTTAATTTGGGGCCAGTGCTCCCCTTTTTATATTTATAAAGTTTTAATTTATTTTTATTAATTTGTTCTACTATTTTCCAAGAAAGTTCTATTTCATCAGATCTTACAAATGCAAATTGATCGCCGTTTATAACATCGTATAAAAGGTTTTCATAGGCTGCAGGTGTATTTGGGCCAAAGAGGCAACTTTGACAAAAATTCATTTTAACCGGTGTAATCTGATTCGATTTGCCTGGAGTTTTAGTATTTAATTCTAGATAAAAGCCTTCATCTGGATTTATCTTTATAATTAGATAGTTTGAATCTGTAGGGCAATTTTCAGGTAATAAGCATTTTACCATTTTGAATTTTATTTTTATTAAAGATTCTTTTTTATCTAAATATTTACCTGCTTCAAGATAAAAAGGAACACCCTTCCAGCGCTTATTATCTATACAAACCTTTAGGGCCGCAAAAGTTTCTGTTTTGGATTTTGGATCAACATTTTTTTCTTCTGTATAACCATCATACTGGCCTAAAATAGTTTCTTTTACTTTTACTTTTTTCAAAATTTTGGATTTTGCATTACGTATATCTTCGGCTTTTAGTTCTTTGGGTTGTTCCATTGCAACAAGGGCCAAAATTTGTAACATATGGTTTTGTATTACATCTTTTATGGCACCGTATTTATCATAGAATGCACCACGGGAGCCTACCCCTATATTTTCACTAAGTTTAATATTAACAGAGTCTATGTATTTATTATTCCAGAGTGGTTCGAATATTATGTTTGTAAAACGAGAAAGTGCAATATTGCTTACAAGTTCTTTACCTAGATAATGATCTATGCGATATATCTGTTTTTCGTGAAATAGTTTTGATATAGATTTGTTTATTTCTTTTGCTGTTTTGAGGTCATCACCAAAAGGTTTTTCGTAGACTATCCTTGACCATGGATGCTTACATTTTACGCATTCTTGTTGGTTTTCATGCTTTTCGACTATTTTATATTTTGCTAAATTTTCTGTTACCGTTTTAAAATGTTTTGGTAAGGTCGCAAAATAAAATATTTTATTACAAACTAGCTTATGTTTTTTTTCTACTTTTTCTATAAGCTTTTTGAAATCTGGATATCCGGAGCTCTCATAAAAATCTAACCTATAGTAATAAGAATTAGTTTTTATTTTATCCCAGGTCTTATTGTTTAGATTAGGGATAAACTTTTCAGATGCTTGTAATATTGTATCTATATTTGTATCTGAGCTTGCAGCACCTATTATTGCAAACTTTTCTATTCTTTTATCTTCTACTAACTTGTATATGGCAGGAATCAGTTTTCTTTTTGTTAGGTCCCCTGTTGCCCCTAAGATAATAAATGTACATTCTTTCATATAAAAATCCCCTATTTTATTATAAGGGTTAAATCATAATAAAACAGGGAATATAAAGCAAGGTGTGGGTTATTTTTTGTGCTTGTTCTTAATTTTATTAAAAATAATTGGTAATAAAGAGACCAAAACAAGAAGAATAAAAGCTAGTATGATTTTTTGAGAAAAAATATCTGATGGCTTTGATATAGTCTCTATTTGTTTTCCTGCGAAAGTATAAATTAGAGATATAGGTATTATGCCAAGTGCTGTTGTCCAGGCAAATGTAAATAGTCGTATTTTTGTGAGTCCTGCCAATATATTTATTAAAAAGAAAGGTATTACTGGTATGAGCCTGATTATAAAGAGATAATAGGCTCCGTTATCTTTTAAGTTTTGATTAAATTTTATCAATTTATCTTTATAGGTTTCTTGTACCCAATGTCCAAAGAGATATCTAGAACCTAAAAACCCAATTACAGCACCCGCTGTAGCACCTATGTTTATATACAAGGTTCCTAAGAAGATACCAAATATAAAGCCTCCTGCAAGAGTTAGAATTGCAGCGCTTGGGAGCATAAATATATTTATAAGAATATAAGTTAAGATATAAAGAAGAACAGAGATAAGGTAATTATTATTAACCAGATCTTTGAATTCTTGTTTATATTTTACAAAGTTTTGAAAGCTTAAATACTCTGTAATTGGGGAAAATCGGAGTGCAATTATTCCAGAGATTAATAATAAAATAATTAGAATTTTTGTTTTTGATATTTTCATATTTCAAAACTTTTTTTACCATTAATAATTCTTTAATGGTTTGCAGCGCCTAAGATAATATATATTTTCATGTGAGTTTAAATTTGTATAGTCTGAATTTACATATAACATCTCTTTAGAGAGTATTTTATGACCAGTGACGTCTTCAAAGATTTTTGTCTCATTTACAGTTGCTTGATGAATCCCATAGCCGTTTCCTGGACAATAATTTAGACAGTCTAAAGAACCCTCTGGATAGTGATAACGAATACTATTCTGTCTAACATCTAACCTATTCCCCTCTATAATGTATGTAGTCTCTAGATAGTGTAAAGGCTGATCTATATCGTATAAAGGACCCTCCTCTAGATAGCATAATGGATTATCTACACTAGCCTTTACTGATGCAAAATTGCTCATTAGCAAAAAAACTATTAAGGTCATAACGACTGATTTATTCGAAATTACAAATGCTTGGCAAGGAATAAAACCTTGTGGCATCTCTTTTGCAAGATGTTCCCCTCGTTGGTTTTGGTTTTCCTGGGTTCGTTTGTAGATTTGATGTTGTAGCCGACGAGCCTTAAGGCTCTGCTTATTATTGTGAGTACAATGATGACCACGTCCTGCATACAAATTTGAAAAAACAAGTGTAACAAGAAAAAAATAAGATATTTTTGAAATGCTTTTCATAAAAAACTTTCTTCTTTTTTAATAATTTAGTTTACCTGGCTTCCAGATCGCTAGTTAAAAATTCTTTTAAAAAAGTATTACGTTCTACGCTTTTATTATTCTTGATTCCCATTGCAACAGCTCTAGGTTGCCCAATCAAAATACAAAGTTTTTTTGCTCGAGTTATAGCAGTGTAAATTAAATTTCTTTGTAACAGAATAAAGTGTTGCATGAAAATTGGTATTATAACAGCCTGGAACTCTGATCCTTGGCTTTTGTGTATAGAAATAGAATAAGAAAGTACAAGTTCATCCATTTCTGTAAAATCATATTCAAGGTCTCTGCTGCCAAAGTTAATGATAAGTTTTTGATCTTCCAAAAGCACGTCTTGAATTGTGCCTATATCGCCATTAAATACAAACTTGTCATAATTATTACGAATCTGCATCACTTTATCTCCAAGCTTATAAACTTGGCCAAATCGTGTAATTTGTTTTGGTGTCTGCGCAGGATTCAAAAGCATTTGTAACTCTTGATTAATTCTTTGTGTTCCTGCAATGCCCCTGTTCATAGGGGCAAGTACTATAGCATCGCTTGGAAGAATACCAAGGCTAGGTAATTTAGTTTTATATATTTTATGCAAAAGAGGGAAGATGCCCTCGGGTTCATTTTCTTTTATATAAATAAAATCTTTTTTTAAGTTTTTATTTTCTACAAATGTGGTTGGAAACTCACCATTATTAACTTTGTGTGCATTGACGATAATAAGGCTATCTTGAGCTTGTCTAAAAATCTCTATTAATTTTACAATGGCTATTTTTTCTGAACATATAAGGTCATTTAATATGTTTCCGGCTCCTACGGATGGTAGTTGGTCTACATCGCCTAATAAGACAAGGTGAGCTTTGCTGGGTAGTGCTTTTAATAAAGAGTGCATTAAAAAAACGTCGATCATAGAAGATTCGTCAACTATTAAAAAATCTAGATCAAGCGCATCTAATTCGTTTTTTTTAAACGTCATTATGTCTGGGCTAAATTCCAGAAGCCTGTGCAATGTTTCAGTATTCTGACCTGTACCTTCAAACATCCGCTTTGCAGCACGTCCTGTGGGCGCTGCGAGTCTAAATTTAATATGATTATCAGATAGAGTCTCTAGTAATTTTTTAATTAAAGTTGTTTTACCTGTTCCTGGACCACCAGTAATAATTGTAATTCTGTTTTGCAAACAGGTAAGAATACCTCTTTGTTGATCTTCGTTAAGGTCTATGCTGTTTGAATCTGGTTTTCTTATTTGATCATATACTTTGTCAAAGTCAAAGTTGTGGGTAACTTTTTTATCTAAGAATTTTAGTATTTTATTAGAAATACCTTTTTCTGAATAATAAAATTTAGGTAAAGATAAAAAATGTTTATCATCATGTGTAATTAATTTTATTTTATCTTGTTGGTAAAGTTCACCTAAAGCCTGTTTTAATAATTGTTGATTTTGGGTGTCTTCAGCTCCAAGTTCTAATATTTTTAATGTATTCTTTTTTGTATCTTCTACTTTTTCATATAGGTGCCCATTAGTCGTGGCTTGTGTGATACAAAACATTATTCCAGACTTTATTCGTTTAATGGAATTTTTTTCGATACCAAGTTTTAATGCTAGTGAGTCTGCGGTCTTAAATCCTACGCCCCAAATATCTTCAACTAGTCTATATGGATCTTCTTGTATTTTTTGTAAAGAGTTTGCGCCATAGGTTTTGTATATTTTTACTGCAAATGAGGTTGGTATATCTTTTTCTTTCAAAAATACCATCACCTGAGAAATCTCTTTTTGGTCTTGCCAGGCATTTATTATAGACTCAATTTTTCTTGGCCCAACACCATTTATACTAGAGAGCATTTGAGGTTGTTCGTCTATTATCTGTAAGGTTTTTTCCCCAAAAGCTTTTACAAGCTTTTCTGCAAACTTTGGACCTATGCCTTTTATTAGTCCTGAAGCTAGATATTTTTGAATGCCGTCTGCAGAAGCTGGAAGTGTAGCTTGGCATTCTGTCACTTCAAATTGCCGGCCAAACTTTGGATGAAAGACCCATTTGCCTTTAAATGTTGCTTGTTCGCCTTCATGAACTTGAGGTAGGCAACCTTGAACAGTAATAACGGTCTTGGCGTTTACTTTTACACGAAAAACGCCAAAACCATTTTCTTTACTTTTATAAACTTCTTTTTCTAAAGTACCGTGAATCTCTACAATTTCGTTCATTAAAATTATATAAATTTAAATATTGGATCAGTTAGGCTTATAATTTCAAGGCACAACTGAATTGTATTTTCTATATTATTTAGTTCTTTTTCAAAAAAACTGTCGACATCTTTTTTTGTGTCTAAAAATTGAATAATTAAAGGTTTATTATCTGTGATCTTTATGATTTCTATTATAGTCAGATCTTCTTGTATTATATCTTCAACATAACTTCTTACAAGACTTTGGGCTGCGTGTAAAGGTTTTAAGAATACGTTTACTGGAACGAGTAAAACTTCTTTACTTTTTTTAGTTATTTCTTTTAGTGTAGGAGCTTCTGTTTTGATTTCTTCTACGCCCTCAATACTTTTTGCCATTTTATTGATATGGCTGGCAACTACTTTATATAGTTTTGCTTCTAAATTTTTATTTTTATTATTTTTTACTTTTGCTAGTAAAGCATTAATGTTTTTGGATATGGAAACTGTATTTTTTGCTGATGCTACCCAGTCAGGTTTGGTGGATAAAAGTTTTGATAACTTTTCTCCTGCGATATCAGATTTTGTTGGTTGTATTTTAAGTGTATCAAGTTGCTTAGCAAGTTCGTTTATTGTTTCTGTTTGAGGTGCAATACTTAAGAGATTTACTGATGTTATAAGTGTTGTAGCTAAGCTAGCTAAAATAATTTTTTTCATATAAAAACTTCCTATTAAAAATTTATTTTTCATAAGCTATAAAACGATTGGTTAATCTAGCGCAAGTTGCATAAAAAAGCAAAGTTTTTAGAATGCTGCACCTAGTCTTAAAAAGAGTGTCCAGTCATGGCCCATTCTTTTGCTTGATATTGTGTAGTCACCACCTAAGCCTAGAAGTAGATCCCAGCCTCGTTGTTTTCGTGTATAGTTAGCCTCAGCAAAGATTTTATGTTGGGATGAGCTTGGTTGTTGTGCATCATCAACACGCAATGAGCTAGTGTCTACTGATGAACCGTCTTCTATGTTATAAACATTTTCAAATAATTCTTTTTGTTCCAAGTAATAATCGTAACCAATGCCCAGACCCCATCGTTTACTTACATTAAAGGTTGAGCTTAGTACAAAATTAAATATGCCTCCGGGCTGAATTACGACTTGGTAAGCTGGTGGAAACACAAATTCTTTCAAGAATTTTGTCATATATTCTGGATCTGCCAATAGTTCAAGAGGATCAACTTTTGTTATTGTTTGTTTTGAGGCTATAAGTCTATCTTCCTTTGCGCTAAATAAATTATCGAAAGATAATCGTCCCCACAGTTGTATTGCATTATGAAATAGATCCACTTTTGCTTCTGTATAGCAACCTAACCCAAAGTGCCCACCATTACCTAACCTTGGAGTTATAAGATTGTCTCTTATACTTTTTAGAACATCAGGAAGCGTGGTTTGGAAGTTGTCTAAGTTTATGTCATAAGCTTTTAATCTGGGAATGCTGGATATTTTACTTGTTGGAAAGATACCCTCAAAGCCTACATCTAATTTAAAGCTACTCATATTAAGACTATTTAGGCCTGCTTTTAGTCTTGTATCACCTAAGCCATACTTTATTAAATAGAGTTCTTTTTTATCAAAAGTTGAATCTGCACCTTTAAACATACTTGAAAGTTCTTCTTGATCACCTTTGCTTAGCCAGAAATTTCTTTCTGATACTTGTAGTGATGTGTTTAGTTGAAAGGTAAATGGTCCGGTTATAAAGCCTGCTTGAATAAGCCCTCCACCTTTTCGTTCTTGTATTGTTAGCTTTTTAAATAAAGGCATAATAGCTGAAGCTTCGGAAGCGGATGTGTCGTTTATTAAGTGCACAAGAAAAGTTTCTAGAGAGTTGATTGCTTCTTGATTATCTGTAAGTTTTAGGGCTTCATCTATAGAAAAGTTCATCTTATTTGTATAGTTAAAAAATAGATTTAAAACAGCTCCACCGTACTCTATGGCCAAAAGTTTGTTGGGCATAAGATACAAAGCATCTCGCCCTTTGGGAGATTTTGTATGGTTCCATAGGGGTGTTTTTATGTTTTCAACTACAGGTACCAGGAATGGTAAAAGATCGTCATTGTTGGCCCTTGTTTGTGTATTAGGAAGATTTATAGGTGTTATCTCGTTAATGTCTAAGCCAAAATCAAAATCGTCATCATCGAGATCATTAGCAATAATATAGCTGCTACCTGCTACCAAAGTCGTAAAAATAAATAGCGAAAATAATTTCTTAACAAAATTCATAAACACTTTCTTTATAATTTTCTTTATACTTTAATTTATTAAAATGGAGAGTATAATTTTTAAATACAATTGCCTTAGTTGTCAATTTAATACATTTTTAAACGGCTTTTATACTGTTTAAAACAGGTAAAATGACGGGATTGAATAATAGTAATTTTATGCTTAGGGGAATATATTATGCAAAAACAGAATTGCGTGCCAACTAAAACGTTAATATTGGAAGGCAATATAGGGGTTGGTAAATCAACCTTTCTAAAGATATTAAAAGAAAAGCTTAATGTAGATATTATATTTGAGCCTACTGATAAGTGGCAAAATCTAGATGAAGGTGGCAACCTTTTAGGCCTTTTTTATAAGGATGCAAAGCGTTGGGCTTATACTTTTCAGTGTTATGCGTTTATTACAAGAATACAGTCTTTAGTTGAGCATGAGGCCAAGAGTACCGGTGAATATCCTGTTCAGATACTAGAAAGATCTGTTTATTGTGATCGCTTCTGTTTTGCTAAAAACTGCTATGAATCTGGTAAAATGTCTGCCTTAGAGTGGCAAATTTATCAAGAGTGGTTTGGCTGGTTGGTTAAGAATTACACTAAAAAGCCTCATGGTTTCATTTACTTACAAGCTGACCCTGAAGTTTGTCATCAAAGAATTGTAAAAAGAAGCCGTAGCGAGGAAGAGTCTATTGCACTTTCTTATTTACAAGAGTTGAATAAGAAACACAATGATTGGCTTGTGGATAAAAAAGAGGTTATGAGTTACTTGGCTGATGTGCCTGTGCTAGTTTTAGACTGTAATACTGATTTTGAGGGTGATTTAACTATACAAAGGCAGCATTTAGATTCTGTACAAAGCTTTGTTGATAGATTAGACTTTGTTGTTCCAGGGGAAACGGGAGTGAAGAGTTTAAGGGGATTATAATTTCTTAATATAAATTAGTATAGATTTGACAAATTGCTTCAATGTTCTTAATACTTATTAAAAGTAAGTTTATACTTTTTTGAAAGGGATAAAATGGCCGGACCTGTAGAAGTGGTAAATTGGGTAAAGGTATCAGCTTGTGTCGCAGCGGGTATTTGTATGGGATTGGGCTCAATAGGTCCTTCGTTGGGACAAGGATTTGTTGGGGGTAAAGCTTGCGAAAGTATAGGCAAAAAACCTGAGAGCGCGGGCCTTATAACGCGTACGATGGTCGTGGCTTTGGCATTTGTTGAATCTTCAGCTATTTATGCATTACTTGTTGCGTTAGTTCTAATGTTTGTTGTGGGTAGATAAAAAATAAAAGAGTTTTGCCATGCAAATCAACATGACTTTATTTTTGCAGGTTTTAAACTTTTGGGTAACTTACTGGTTTTTAAACAAATTCATGTTTAAGCCGGTTTTGTTGGTTTTAGACCAGAAAAAACAAAAAGAAGACCTAATTAAAAAAAAGATTTCTCAAAAAGAAAAACTGCTCTTGCAGATGGAACGAAGCAGCAAAAAAGAGCTTGATGATTTTAAGACGAGTATGAGTGTTAAATATGAGGTTGAAATGCCCGTCTTAGAATGTGCTGTAAATGAAATATCAGATGAAAAAATCAATAAAAATGAGTCCGAAAAAATTATTCAAGCAGCAACAGAATTGCTTGTAGAAAGGGTTCCTCATGTCGATTGATTTTTTCTATGTACTTTTTGAGCTACTCATATTTTTTTTGTTTTCTATTGTTTTCTATAAAATAATAAAAGAAAATTTACTTCCCATTCTTTATCGACAAATAAGTAATATTAAAAAAAAACAAAAAGATTTTAAAGAAGAAACAGAACTACTTATTGCTAGTCACGATAGATTAGATAATCAAATTAAAAAACAAAAAGATATTTTCTTTTCTCTTGAGAAAAAAGTTTGTATTTGGCGCACAGATATAAATGAAAAAGAGAAGCAGCAACAAATCGAAAATCAATTATTGTTTAAAAGCATAGAAGATAAAAGAAAACTACAAGATAAAAATCTGAACCTCTTAAAGATGCAAAAAATTGTTATTCCTCAGGCAATTATTAAAGCAACAGATGAGATATCAAGTTTATATGGGGGAGATAAAAGTTTGAGTTTATTACGGGAACTTATAGAAAAAATTGAGCCTAAAAATGCAAGTAAGAGCTAATGTTGTCGCAAAAAAATATGCTATTGCTTTTCTAAATTTATATATTGATGACCTGACGGATCAGGAACTTTCTAAAATTTCTGAATTAGATACTTTTTTAAAACAGAATAAACAGTTCTATGTATATTTAGGTATTCCTGGAGTTTCTTATTTAATAAAACAGAAAGCAGTAAATAGAGTGGCTCAAGAGCTAGGTTTATGTAAACCTTTAAAAAAATTAATTTTTATTTTATTGGATCATGGAAGAATAGAGATTTTGGATAAAGTTTTAAAACAGATAGAGACTTGTTATAGAGTCTTTAAAAATATACGATTATTTTTAGTTACAACTTCTCATAAACTTATTGATATAGAAAAAGACAAAATCATAGAGTTCATAAGGCATGTTACAAAGTCTAAGGTTATTGCAAAATTTATGGTGGATGAAAAACTAATTTGTGGTTTCAGAATACACAGTAACAGATTTTTATGGGAAAGATCTATTCAGAAACAGCTTAGAGATGTAAGAAAATTTATATTTAAACAGGTGGGATTATGGTAGAAAAAGAAACAGATATTATTTCCTTACTTGAGCGTGCATTAAGTGCCCAACCTCAAGAAAAATTAGAAGAGGTTGGTACAGTTATAAAATTCGGAGACACTGTTTGTAAGGTTTATGGCCTAACAAATGCCGTTTATGGTGAGTTAATTGAATTTGAGCGTGGAGCTCAAGGGATTGTTTTAGATTTGGATGAGGACTATGTCTCGGTTGTTTTGCTTGAGACTACCATTGGGGTTGTAGAACAGGAAGTTGCAAAAAGAACTGGAGATGTTTTCAGGGTTCCTGTTGGTCCAAAGTTATTAGGCCGTGTTATTGATGCGCTTGGAAGACCTATTGATGCGTTAGGTCCTATTGAATTTGAAGAAAAATTTTCTATAGAGCGTATAGCTCCAGGTATCATTGCAAGGACTCCTATTAACCAGCCATTGCAGACGGGCATAACCGTTATTGACGCCTTATTCCCAATAGGGAAAGGCCAAAGAGAGTTGATTATAGGGAACAGAAGTACCGGAAAAACTTCTATGGTTCTTGACACCATCTGTAATCAAAAAGATAAAGATGTAATATGTATTTATGTATCAATTGGTCATAAGCAATCAAATGTTGCAAAGATTCTATATCACCTTGAAAAAAAAGGTGCCCTTGATTATACAATTATTGTAGATGCTGATGCAAAAGAGACATCGCTAAATCAATATCTTGCACCTTATACTGGATGTTCCATTGGTGAATTCTTTATGAATCAAGGTAAAGATGTCTTAATCATATATGATGATTTAACTAAGCATGCTATTGCTTATAGAGAATTGTCGTTACTCTTAAGACGTCCGCCTGGCCGCGAAGCATATCCCGGTGATATTTTCTATATTCACTCACGTTTATTGGAACGAGCTTGTAAGTTTAATGCACAGCTTGGCGGAGGATCTCTTACAGCATTACCTTTGGCGCAAACTCAGGGTGATGATATTTCTGCTTACATTCCAACAAACTTAATTTCTATAACAGATGGGCAAATTATTCTTGATACAAATTTGTTTAACCAAGGTATAAGGCCAGCTGTTAATATCGGTTTATCTGTATCTCGTGTTGGTGGTGCAGCTCAAACTAAAGCAATAAAAAAAGTCGCAGGCACTTTAAAATTAGAATTAGCTCAATATAATGAACTGTTGGCTTTTGCTCAATTTGGTTCAGAGCTTGATAGAGCTAGCCAGGAGGCATTAAATAGAGGCCGTAGAGCTATAGAAATTTTAAAGCAACCAGAGTATGAAACTTATTCTTTTGTTGATCAGGCTATATTTTTATTCTTGTTAAAAGAGAATTATTTGGATGATCTAGAAATTGATCACGTTAAAGACTTTTCTGTAAAATTTGCAAGCTATGTAAAAGGCACAATGCTTAGTGTTTATGAACATATTTTTAATACACAAGATTTAGATGAACAAACTATAACTAAGCTTAAAAAAGCAGTAGAAGAGTTTAAAGTTATATCGTGAAAAAAATCTTTTTTACATGTTCTTTTTTTTTGTTCATGATTTCTTGTGGACGAAAACAAAAGGATATATTTTATTTTCCTGAATCTAAACCAGTTGTCAAAGTTAACAAATTATCTTTGCCCTATGTTAAGCATGTTAACGTAGAAAAAAATAAAGATGGTAACAAAATTTCTTGGCAACCTGTTTTGTCTGAAAAAAAAGAAGAGCAACTTCTTGGTTATAATGTTTATAGATTGGTTCGAGCTTCCATTGTTCCAAAAAAGCCATTAAATAAAATTGTTACTACAGATAACGTCTTTTTAGATAAATCTATCTTTCAAAAAGATTATGAAGAACAAAAATATTGTAACTGTTATATGGTTACAGCTGTTTTTGATGTTCATGATAAAGTTCTTGAAGGCCCTTCTAGCCAAATCGTTTGCGAAAAATAAAATTGGGAATTTTTTTAACATAGAAACAAAAAAATTCCCTCCAACTTAGGACAAGTTGGAGGGTTGGGGGGGCGAACAATACTTTTTGTATTGTTCATTTAGGGACTCTTTAAATTTTTTGTATTATATTTCAAATGTTTTTTAATAATTGTTTGGTCTTGCAAGAGACTAACAATCTGTCTTTTTGATGTCAAGAAAAAACTTAGAAAAAGAAATTAATTCAAAAAAACAATTCAGTATATTATTTATGGTTATTGGAAAAACTTTAAGATTGGTATATTTTTTTGAGATGCAAGATTGCAAAATATTATTCAAATTTATTTTTATAGTAGCTTTTTTATTTGGTTTTATAGAGAAAAAATTATTTTCCATGGACTTGGGTAGGGAAGAACAAGTTTTTGAAGCCATTAGAAATGCTAGTATTATTAAAATTAAAAGCTTTAGTAGGTTCTTTGATTTTAATTTTCAGGATCCAGATAGCGGAGTTACCCCTTTTCATTTTGCAATGGAATTGATGCGTATTGATAGTATGTTTCCATATAATGAATTTGAAAGAAAGAGTAAAAAGAATAAAACTTTAAGGGCATGTTTTAAAAACGCTTGCAAACGAAAAGTTATTATTGAATATATGCTTTCTTTAACTGCATATCCTATTGATGTAAATTGTATTCGCAGTCACACTTGCCCTGTTGTTTTTGATGATGATCTTTCTAGGAATGAATATTTTGTTACAACTCCCTTAATCGAAGCAATACATATTAAGCCTGGTTGGGGCATTTTATCTTTATTAATTAAAAACTCTGTTGATTTAGATTTAAACTTTAATCCACAACCCCCTTATATAACTCCATTAAAGATAGCGGGTAACGAAGGCAATTTTGCTGCACATACAATTTTGACTTCTTATGGTGCTACTTATTAGTTTTTATTTATTATAAAAAACTTTTTTGTAATTTCAATTGCTACAAGTTTAATTGATGCTAGTCCAAAAATAATAACCCATTCAAAAAAGTTAAGTGATACTGTAGAAAATAAACTTTGTAATGGTGGTAAATAAACAACAGCAAGTTGCATAATAAATCCACCAATAACTGCAGCATTCAACCAGTGATTAGAAAATGGATTCATTTGAAATAAAGATTTTCTAAAGCTACGGACAGCAAATACATAAAAAAGTGAATTAATAGATGCAGCGGTAAATATAATTGTGCGAGTATGTTCTAAATTAAAATTAAGTTTTAATAGAGCTATAAAAAGTCCAAAGAGTCCGATATCTGTGATTATACCAATCAAGAAAATTAATATCTTCATTTCTTTATTTAAAATAGGTTCATTTTTTGCTCTTGGTTTTTCCTGCATAACCTCAGGTTCTGCAGGCTCAACAGTCAATGCTAAATAAGGTAGGCCATCAGAGAGTAGATTGATCCATAAAATTTGAGTAGCAAGAATAGGAATTGGTAGTCCTACTAATAAAGCACCTGCTACTAAAATAATTTCACAAAAACTATCTGTCATAAGATAGGTGATAACTTTTCTCAAATTATCAAAGATAACACGCCCTTCCTTTACGGCCATATCAATAGTTGAAAGGTTATCATCCAATATCACCATGTCAGAGACCTCGTGCGCTACATCAGATCCTGAACCTAGTGCAACACCTATGTCAGCGGCTTTTAGTGCCGGTGCATCATTAACGCCGTCACCAGTCATTGCAACAGCGTTACCCGCCTTTTGCCAAGAGCGAACTATTCTAATTTTATGTCTTGGATCAACTCGTGCAAAAATATCGATATCATGAATTTCTTTATCAAGTTGTTCGTCAGACATTTTGTCTAGCTCTGGTCCAGTAACGGTAATGTTTTTGTGATTACTTATTCCTGCACTTCTACCAATACTAGTTGCCGTATCTTTATGATCGCCTGTAACTAAAATTATACGAATTCCAGCTTTCTGTAATTCTTTTACAGTACTTACAGCCTGGCTTCTTAATGGATCTTGAATGCCAATTAATCCTATGCAATCTAAACCATATAAGTCTTTTTTAAGATCTATTTTTTCAGTTGTCTTTGTGGCAACGGCTAAAATTCGTAAACCGTCACTTGCCATTTTGTCTGCTAATCTTTTAAATCTTTCTATATTGTCTTGTGCATCACACATGGCAAAGATTTTTTCAGGTGCGCCTTTTACTATTAATTTTTCATGCCCGTTCATTTTATGTACTGTTGCCATATATTTTAAATTAGAAGAAAATGGAATTTCATTTATACGTTCATATTTTTGACGAATATTATTAGTATCGATATTAAGGTCGTTTGCTGCTTGCAGTAATGCTATTTCCGTTGGATGGCCTATATTCTTTTTTGAATCTTCTCGTTCTATTTGTGCATCGTTATTTAGTGTTGTAAGTGTGAGTATATTTTCTATCTGTTCCGGTATACTTGTTTGCTTCACCATTTTTATATCATGATCTTCTGTAACTATTTGCGTGACCTGCATGTGTCCTTTTGTGAGGGTTCCTGTTTTATCTGTACAAATTACAGATACGCTGCCCAAAGTTTCTGCTGCAACTAGGTGACGTACTAATGCGTGACGCTTTAACATTCTTTGCATACCTATGGCCAGGATTACTGTTACTGCTACAAGCAGGCCTTCTGGTATTGCAGCAACTGCCAAGGCTATACTGATCATAAAAATCTCATGAAAATGCATACCTTTTATTAACCCTAAAATTGCAACAAGAGTTGTGATCCCTAAGAGTATTGCACCCAGCCACCAGCTTAATTTTTTTATTTGTTCTTGCAGAGGTGTGGAATGTTCTTTTGTTGATGTTACAAGTTGTGCTATTTGGCCCAAGTAACTATCTGCACCCGTATTTACAACTATGCCTTCTGCTTTACCGCGCAGAACATAGGTTCCTGCAAAACCCATATTTGTTCTATCTCCAACAGAGACTTTTTGGTCTATGTGCATAGTATTTTTTATTACAGGGTTTGCTTCTCCTGTTAGAATTGCTTCTTCAACTTCAAAATCTATGACATTGGTTAATCTTGCATCGGCAGGGATTCTTGTTCCTGCTGAAAGTACAATAATATCACCTGGAACCAAGTCTCTTGATTTTATAAAAGCTATTTTACCGTTTCTTTTTGCATAGCAATGAGGAACCTCATAAGATTTTAAAGAGAGTGCTGCTTTCTGAGCTTTATATTCTTGAAAGAAGCCAATTATTACGTTTACTACTACTGCAATCATTATAACGATTGCATCGCCAGGTTCATTTATAATAACACTTAATACTGATGCTATGAGTAATATGAACATCAATGGACTTGTAAACTGTTTTAAAAATATTATAAAAGCGCTAGTTGGCTTTTTTTCCGGAATACTGTTTGGCCCATATTTTTGTAATCGTTTTTTTACTTCTTCTTGTGTCAGCCCGTCATGAGTATTTGTGTTTAAGCTTTTTACTACTTGTTCGATTGTTTGTTGATAAAATTTCATATTTTTAAATCCCCTATTTTTTTATTTTTATTTATCAGTATCATTAATAAATAATTTTGAAATGGTTTTACAAGTATTTTGACTTATATATACTTGTCTTTTATTTATAAAATTTGAATTTTAATAAGGGTTTATTGTGAGTTTAAGAAATATTATTATTTTTGTTTTTTGCGTTATGACTATCCAGGTTGCTTTTGGCATGCAGAGAGTTAACAGAGTTCAAAAGTGTTTTTATTGCAAAACGAGAAAACCTTTAGAAGAACTAATGATTTTTGATTGTAAACATGTTATGCATAAAAAATGTTTCTTTGAACGATTGTCGCCTAGTTGTATTAAGGATTCTTTTGTGGTATGCCCAGAGTGTAAAAAAGGTAAGACCGGTATTATTGATATAGCCAAATTACAGAGAGAATTTAGGGTTTATAAATGTGCGCAAGACATGTTAGAGGATGATAACGATTTATTCTAGGTCTGGCAACAATATTAAACTCTTGATTTTTAAGGTTTAATTAGGGTTTACTAATTAAGTAAATAAGGGACATTTTTAGGGGCAATTCTCTGGGGGGAGAAGGAAATGAAAAAAATATATATATTCTTTATTATTCTATTATTTTCTAAAAACATTTTTATGATGGAAGATGAGTGTGATTTGTGGGCGCAGATGGAGCCTGGCATAGAGTCTTGTGACGATATAAAAAATTATACGGACTATATTAAACTTGAGAGCATGTTTAAATATAGTTTCCAAGATATTGATCGCTTTAAATCTGTGGTTGATTTTTTTATTCAAGAAAATTTAAGTCTTAGTTTTAATATTCCTGAAAACAAGTATCCACAGGCTCTAGGTAATCCAATTGAAATTGTGCACCCACCAATGTATTATGCAATACTGAGTAGAGATTTTCTTGAGGTATCTTATTTATTACAAAAGAGTTCTAGTATTAACCAAAAATTAGAAGTTAATTTTTTATGTTCTTGTCCTGAATTAAAAGAAGAGTTTCCATCTAAGCACCCCAATAGAGAGCCTTTATTCTCACCCCTTATGTTTGCAGCATACCAGTATAATCTATTTATGGTTCAAATGCTGGTTAAAAATTTTGAAGCTTATATTTGGCATCATAACTATGACGGTCTAACTGCCTTAGACTGTGTAGTATACTCTGATGAAAAGTTTGGTATTTCTGAGGAGTTAAACAGTCTTAGATTTATCGTGATTGACTATTTACTTATGAATGGGGCCAGGGTATGTCTTGATTCAGCAGAGAAGGTTGTTGATGGTAGGCTTAACTTTTTGATCGAAAATAAAGATAAAATTTATTCAAGTAGGTCTTCTTATATATATGATAAAAAAATTAATTTCTGGTTAAATCAAAAAACCAAATTAAATTTGTTAAAAAAAAATAAAGAAAGAAAAGCCTGTCAAGACAGGCTTTATGGTTCACGTACAAATTCAAAAAATATAAGTCGTAGTGCGAGTCGAAGTGTGACGCCGTTAAAATCAAGACCTATGTCAAGAAAGTCTTCAAGTGTTGACTTACGAAGATCTTAAATTCATATTATTTTTTTGAGCTATGAATTTTAGGTGTTTTTGGCTTATTTCTTTTTCTTAATTTTTTAACACGTTTTACTTTGTGATAATATTTATTTGTTACTCTTTTATTTCTTATTTCTGGTTCTTGGTCTTCTTTAGAATCTGAGCTTGCATCTTTCTCTTCTAAATAACGTAAGCAATGTTTGCATGTGTTACGTATTGGACATATTGTACGACTATAGTTTATTGAATCTACCGGAACTTCTTCTAGTTTGTTTAGGTTAAAACATTCTAAAAAATCTTTTTCATAATAATAAGATGATTCATGGCATTCGGGACAAGTGTTTTCTATATAACCATATTCTAAGCTTGTAGGCGTTATTTCTTCTTCCATTGAGTAAGCGCTAAAGCTTGTTGTTAAAAGTATTAAAAATAAAAATATTTTTTTTGAGATCATAATACTAAGTTCCTAATTTTGGTTTATATATTTATAGATACATTGTGAGAGATAAAATTATTAAATAATGCTTGTTCTGTCAATTAAATATAATTTAATAATAATTAAATTTATTATGAGTATTATATTATGAATGTATTGTGTTTTGTTTCACTAAAACAATAAATTACATAGAAGTTATTAATTAAGTTTTTTGGAGATTAAAATGGAACAAATAAAAAGAGAAAAATTAAAAAAACTATTTCTTTTTGCTGGTGATCAAAAAATAGAACATCTAAACAAAGATTTTTATGGTAAAGATATTCCATCCGAGTGCGCTGATCCTAAGTATTTATTTGAGATCGCAAGTAAAGCCAGAATCAGTGCCTTTGCAACACAGCTAGGCCTGATAGAATCTTATGCACGAGATTTTGAAAATATAAATTATATTGTAAAGCTTAATTCCAAAACAGATCTTGTAACAACAAAGCAAGCTGATCCAATAAGTCTTCTATTAAATAGTGTTGATCAAGTTGTAGAATTTAAAAATGATACAAATATTCCAATAATAGGTATTGGTTACACAATTTATCTTGGTAGTAAGTATGAATCTCAAATGTTATACCAGGCTGCACAGTCTATTTATAAAGCGCATCAAAATGGCTTATTAGCAGTTTTATGGATATACCCAAGAGGCGAGGCTGTTAAAGATGATTTTGATCCAAATATAATTGCAGGAGCTGCAGGCGTAGGTGCCGCATTAGGTGCAGACTTTGTAAAGGTGAATCCTCCAAAAGCCAAAGATATAACAGAGAGTGCGTATTTATTAAAACAGGCGACTATGGCTGCTGGTAAAACCGGAGTTGTTTGTTCTGGTGGTAAAAAAGAAACAGATAAGAAATTATTCTTAGAGAGACTTTATTATCAAATGAAAATTGGTGGAACTTCTGGTTGTGCTATTGGTAGAAATATTTATCAGAATAAATTAGATGATGCTATAAAATTTTGTGACGTTATTGCAAAGATAGTTTTGGATGGTATGGAGTTTGAACAAGTAAAAAGACTTTTATAGATATGGGTGGGAGAAGGTATGTTTAGACGAATAAGAGAATATTTAAAATTTTTAAAAACCTTATTTTTAACCAATGGACGTTTGATTTGGGGTATGTGGAAACTAACAAAACTTCCACAGCCTGCAATAACAATTTTCGGGGGTAACGCTGTAGAAAAAGATAGTTTTCATGCAAAAAGAGCATATGAGATAGCAAGGCAATTAACCCTGGCCGGTTACTCTATAATTACAGGTGGCGGCCAAGGTATTATGCAAGCTGCAAATCAAGGTGCTTATGATGCAGCAAAAGAGATGGGTTTGAAAAATAGTAAAAAAAAGTTTTCAATGACTTCTTTGGGTATAACGCTTACAAGTTTTAAAGAAGAAGTGGTAAATCCATATGTTCATGAAAAAATATATATGAAACATTTTTTTACAAGGAAATGGTTGCTTGTAAGATATTCTGTTGGGTTCATAGTTTTTCCGGGTGGTTTTGGAACTTTGGATGAGTTGTTTGAGATTGTAACCTTAGAAAAAACCTATAAAATGCCAAAGCTCCCAATAATTTTGATGGATAATCGTTTTTGGGAGCCTGTTATGGATTGGCTAAAAACTCGCCCCTTAAAACAGGGCTTAATAAATCGAAAAGACGTTGATCTTGTATCTGTTACAAGTGATGTTCAAGAGGCTTTTGAGCGAATTGAAAAACATTGCAAAGATTGCAAGGTTAAGAGACCCTTGTATACGAGGTAGCTACTTTAAATGCTTTTTAAATAAATCTTGCAACATCTTAGGATTAGCTTTACCTTCTGTTAACTTCATAGCTTGGCCAATAAAGAATCCAAATAAACGTTCA